>NZ_JALJRL010000012.1:0-221509 GCF_024519675.1 Mesorhizobium sp. Mes31
CGGGAATCGACACCGCAACGCCGACATCGGCATGCTTGTGCTTGACCATGGCGCTCTCGGTCCACGAGGCATTGGCATCCGGCACCGCCTTCAGCGCCAGCGCCATCGCCTTGATGACCATGTCGTTGACCGACAGCTTGTAGGCCGGCACCTCGCCCTTTTCGGTCTTCTTCATCGGCGCCGCCGCATTGATCTGCGTGCGTAGCGCCAATAGCGCATCGAGCTCGCAGTCGAGCGTCAGGTAGAAATGCGGGATGGTGGTCTTGGCCTCGACCAAGCGGCGCGCGATGGTCTTGCGCATGTTGTCATGCGGGACGAGCTCGTAGGAGCCTTCCTCGAACAGTTTCAGCACCTGATCGTCCGACATCGCCTTTACTGGCACGGCCGGAGCAGCGGCCGGAGCCCCAGCGGGCGCAGCCTTCGCGGCAGGCTTGGCGCCACCGCCGGCAATCGCCGCGTCGACATCGGCCTTGACCACCCGGCCATGCGGGCCAGTGCCCGATATGGCTGAAAGGTTCAGACCCGACTCACGGGCAAGACGACGAGCCAGTGGAGTCGCGCGGGTACCCCCTTCACCCTCCCCCTTGTGGGGAGGGTCGGCCGGCCTTCCGGCCGGGGTGGGGGTTGCGGCGGTGGGTTCACCCCCACCCGCGCCTGCGGCGCGACCTCCCCCATCGGGGGGGGAGGTGGGTGCTTCGGCCTTCTCCCGCTTCGCGCTATCGTTATCTTTTGCGCCCGTCCCATACGCTTCATCGTCGGCATAGATCCAGGCCACCGGCGCTCCGACCGGGATATCGACACCCTCCTTGCCGGTGACGTTACGCAGGACGCCACTGGCCGGCGCGTCGATCTCCATCGCCGCCTTGTCGGTCTCGATCTCGAACAGCACATCGCCCTTCTTGACCCTGGCGCCTTCCTCGGCAAACCAGCGCGAGATCTGTCCGGTCGCCATGTCCATGTCGACCTTGGGAAGAATGACTTCGGTCGGCATCGCTCAGCGAACCCCTTTCACGAGGTCGCGCGCGGCGGCAATGATGTCGGGGACCTGCGGCACCGTCGCCTTTTCCAGTTCGGGATTGTAGGGGATCGGCGTTTCGGCGCCGCCCAGCCGCACGATCGGCGCGTCGAGGTAATCGAACGCCTCGCTCTCGGCGATCATGGCGCTGACCTCGGCGCCGATGCCCAGCGTCTTGACCGCTTCGTAGACACACATCAGCCGCGACGTCTTCTTGACGCTATCGATGACGGTCTGCTTGTCCATCGGCCGGATGGTCCTGAGATCGACGACTTCGATGTCAATGCCTTCGGCCTCGAGAGCCGCGGCGGCTTCGAGCACCTTGTGCACCATGATCGAGGTGGCGACGATGGTGAGATCACGGCCCTCGCGACGGATGTCGGCCTTGCCGATCGGCACCGTGTAGTAGCCTTCCGGCACCGGGCCTTTCATCTTGTAGAGCAGCTTGTGCTCGAAGATCATCACCGGATCGGGATCGGCGACCGCCGCCAAAAGCATGCCCTTGGCATCATGGGGCGTCGCCGGCTGGATGACCTTGAGCCCGGGCACATGGCCGAGCCAGGCCTCGAGGCTCTGGCTGTGCTGGGCCGCCGCACCGGTGCCGGAGCCGGCGGGAAACCGCATTACCACCGGAACCGAAACCTCGCCGCCCAGCATGAAGCGCATCTTCGCCGCCTGGTTGACGATCTGCTCCATGGCGAGCGTGGCGAAATCGGAGAACTGGAACTCGAAGATCGGCCGCATGCCGGTGACGGCGGCACCCACCGCGACGCCGGCGCCGCCCAGCTCCGAAATCGGCGTGTCGATCACCCGCTCGGTGCCGTAACGCTCGACCAGATCGCCGGTGACCTGGAAGGCGCCGCCATAGACACCGATATCCTCGCCCATCAGGAAGACGCGTTCATCCATGTCCATGGCGATCGCCATGGCTTCCTGGATCGCCTGGGCGTAGCTCAGTTCACGCACCATCGCGTCCATCAAGCCTGCTCCGTATAGACATAATCCTGAATGGTGCCGATATCCGGAGACGGGCTCGCCTTGGCGAACTCGATGCCGTCGGCGATCTCTTGCGCCACCGCGTCACGAATGGCCTCGATGCCCTTGTCGTCGATGAAGCCGAATTCGCGCAGCTCGCTTTCGAACAGGGTGATCGGATCTCGGTTCGACATCCAGTCCTCGATCTCCTCCTTGGAGCGATAGCGATTGCGGTCGCTCTTGGAATGACCGCGATGGCGATAGGTCTTGGATTCGATCAGCGTCGGCCCCTCGCCAGCGCGGGCTCGGGCGACAGCCTGGTGCGATGCCTCGGCGACTTCGGAGAAGATGTTGCCGTTGACGATGACGCCGGGCATCGAATAGGCGGCAGCGCGGTCGGCTATGTTCTTGACGGCGGTCGAGCGGGCCGTCGATGTCGACATGCCGTAGCCGTTGTTCTCGCAGACGAAGATCACTGGCAGCTTCCAGATCGCGGCCATGTTCAAGGCCTCGTGGAAGGCGCCTTCATTGTTGGCGCCGTCGCCGAAGAAGGAGACCACGACCTTGCCGGTCTTCATCATCTTGGAGGACAGTCCCGCGCCAACGGCGATCGGGATGCCGCCGGCAACGATGCCATTGGCGCCGAGATTGCCCTTGGCGACATCGGCAATGTGCATCGATCCGCCACGACCCTTGCAGTAGCCGGTGGTCTTGCCGAAGAACTCGGCGAACATGCGCTTGACCTCGGCGCCCTTGGCGATGCAGTGGCCATGGCCACGATGCGTCGAGGTGATCTGGTCGTCTTCGGCAAGCGGCATGCAGATGCCCATCGCGCTGGCTTCCTGGCCGATCGACAGGTGCATGGTGCCGTGGATCAGGCCGCGCGTGTAGCACTCCTCCGCGCCCTCTTCGAAGCGGCGGATGAGGTACATCTTGTGCAGCACCTGCTTGAGCTGCTCGGCGCTGTACTGGCGATAGACGAAGGGCAGGTTGGCACGACTGTCCGCGACGGCTTTGCTGGCTCCGGCCATGATCACGCTCCCACGGTACCGTAGACGAGTTTGTCCTGGCGGGCGCGCAGTTCGGCGATCTTGGAGCCCGCCACGGGGGCGGCGTTCGCATAGGTGATGAGCTCGCCCTTCTTGATCGGCGCGGTCACCGAGCCGCCTTGCAGCAGGCCGCAGGGAATTGCCTTGGCGGCACGCGCCTCCGGCGCCGTCATGATCCAGGCGCGGTAGCAATATTCGCCGATCGCATCGAGCTTCTCGCCGGGCTTCATGTCCTTCTTGGCCACCGCGCAGACTTCGGCCACGGGCTTCGCCAGCGGCACCATGTCCGCCTTGCCGTAGAGCACGACGCGGGCGCAGGTCAGCGGCACTTCGAGCGAGGTCAGGTGATAGGGACGGTGGAAGGTGAAATACGGGCCCTTGCCCATCTTCAGATCTTCCATGCGCTCCGAGATGCGCGGATGCGACATGTCGGCGACGACGAACACGCCGGGCGCCACACCCTTGCCGATCGAGTAGTCGACGACGCCGACCCTCGACAGCACGCCGCCATCCTTCTTCGGCACCAGGACCTTGGACAATTCGCCGAGCGTCGCCGCCGGGCCGTGCATGCCGGCCTTGTCGGGAACCAGCCCGGTGGCGTTGGCGATCGCCGCCATCTCGACCATGGTCTTCGACCCGTCGACGAATTCGACCAGCATGCGCACGTTCATATGCCGCCGCTTCGCTTCCTCTTCATAGTCGGGCGGCGTGGCATCGATGTTGAGCGGATTGTTCTTGCCCTTGCCGGCGGCGACGATCGGATGGCCCATCGCCGAAACGAACTCGATCAGTTCCATGCAGGAGGACGGCTCGTCGCCCGCACCCAGCGAATAGGTGACGCCAAGCCGGTCGGCCTCGCTCTTCAGATAGGCGCCGATGGTGACGTCGGCCTCGACATTCATCATCACCAGATGTTTGCCGTGCTCCATGGCGCGCAGGCCAATCTCGGCGCCGACTGCGGGAACGCCGGTGGCGTCGATCACCACATCGATGAGGTCGTTGTTGATGACCAGGCTGGCGTCGTTGGTGACCGCAATCTTGCCGGCCTCCATCGCCGCCGTCATCGCCGAAGCGTTCGACACTTCGCGCGCATGACCGGTCTCCTGGAAGGCGATATCCACCGCCCTGCTGGCGGCGGGCAGGTTCAGTTCGGAAATGGCGCCGATCTCGATGCCGGACATATGGGCGACGCGGGTGACGATATCGGTTCCCATCTCGCCGGAGCCGATCAGGCCGATGCGGATGGGCTTGCCCGACTTGGCGCGATCCTCGAGATCACGGGCAAGGCCCGTCAACGAAACATTGGAAGCCATACCGCTCATTCCTCCCACATTGCAGGCTGTTCAATTGCCTGACGGGTATTGAACATCTGTATTTCTGTCAAGACTAATGTCCAATTTGCATGCGTTTAAGGCACTTTCCGGCGGCCCGGTCCGGGGGCAAAAAAGCGACTGGGAGAGCCTGGTCTCGTGCGACCCAACGGTTCGCTGGAAAGCGCGCGGCCCTGACGTCAAGTCAGGCGTCTGAATGCCGTCATTCCCGGCAAGGACAGCCGGAACTTGTTCGCTGGGCTGTCAATGCGCAAAGGCGGCGTCGATTGGGAAATCGTGGAAATGCACGACCACGCCATCCGCGTCGATGAAGATCACGGCATAGGCGGGCGGCTCGTGACCCAGGCTCCAGCTCTGCGAGAAATCGAGCGCGGTCTGGTGGTTGGTGCTGCGCAGCGTGCTGACGACTATGCCTCGCCAGCTGCCTGCGATCAGCCGATGGACGTGCCCGGCGAAGATATGACGGACATTGCCGTGGCGCAGCAGAATCGCGTGCAAGGCATCGGCATCGGCGAGCCTGACACGGTCGAGCTCGGGGATGTGAATCCTGAACGGAGGATGGTGCATGAAGAGAAAGGCCGGCTGATCGCGCGCCTCTTGCAGTCGCTCGTCGAGCCATTCCAGGCGCGCCGCGCAAAGCCTGCCCTCGACATGTCCGCTGTCCAGCGTGTCAAGCAGGATCAGACGGCCCTCGCGACTATCGACGACGCTCTGGACGAACCCGTTCCCGGTAGCGGCTCCCGGGAACATCTCGAGAAACCCGGTCGTCATGGTTGCCGAGCATCAGCCGGCAAGGCGGAACGAACCCTGCCAGTCTTTCCCTGAGCGCCGCATAGGCGGCGCGCTCGCCGTCATTGGTCAGGTCACTTGAGAGCCGGCGGCCTTTCAGGCGCCACCCGATCGCGTCTTCATTATCGCCGAAAACAGCGGATCGAAGGCACGGCTGATCGGTGCCGCCGCTGAGGTCGAGATGCTGGTAGAGCGAGGCCAGCGACGCGCGATGGGCCGCCGTCGGGAGCGCTTCAGGGAAGCATCGGCGACATAGAGCCGGCGATTTCCAGCAAGGACGATACGAGCAACTGGCGTTCGTCTTTCGACAGGACATCCGAATCGAAGAGGTTCATGCTGCGCAACCCCTCGATGGCGAGATAGCAGACCAAAAGCGACTTGAGGTCCGGCGTCTCTCCCTTCAGCCGCTCGAACAGCTGCCGCTTGAATGTCTTTATCGGCGTCATGAAATCGGGATCCTCGGCGATCGCCGAAAAGATCCAGGATGCGGACGGCTGCGTTTCCTCGCAGTCATTGGCCGACAGCCTGATATAGACGGCGAGCGGGTTTTCGCCCCTGTCGTTGGTGCGGGCGGATTCGAGCGCCTGCTCGAACTCGCGCAGATACTCCTCGACCAGCCCCTGCATCAATTTGGCCTTGGTCGGGAAATTGTAGAGGAGCCCGCCTTTCGATACGCCGGCGCGGCTGGCGACCGCATCCAGCGACAGGCTGCCGGGCCCGGTTTCGCGGGCAACATCGGCCGCCGCGGCAAGAATTTTCTCGCGCGAATTCGATCTTCGGGCTTTCATGGCGCCTCCCATCGCAAGCTTAGGCCCAATTGACAAGACCGTCCAGACGGTACAGTAAGACCGCCGTCATTTGAAATCGGGACCCGCAGTCGATATGTGTCCCGATGTCCGCGCTTCGCGCCGGATTTCGACCGAGGGGACTTCCTTGTTTAAGCGCATACTCCGTATCTTTCTCATCGTTCTGGTCCTGGCCGTGCTCATCGTCGTGGTCGGCGGCATTGTCGGCTTCAACTTCCTGCGCGACAACGGCATCAAGCAGTATTTCGCCTCGATGAAACCGCCGGCGGCGACCGTGTCGACGACGATCGCCAAGCCGTCGAGCTGGATGCCGGGCGTCGAGGCGATCGGTACGGTCAAGGCGGTGCGCGGTGTCGACCTGACGGTTGAGACCACAGGCATCGTCAAGGACATCCTTTTCCATGCCAACCAGAAGGTGGCGGCCAACGCGATCCTGCTGCAGCTTGACGACGCCGTCGAGCGTGCCGATCTCGACGCGCAGAAGGCGCAGGCCGCGCTCGATCAGACATCGCTGGCTCGCGCCATCGAACTGACCAAGCGTGGCGTCGGCTCCGACAGCACGCTGGACACCGCGCGTGCGGCTGCCTCGGCCTCCGCGTCTCAGGTCACCAAGCTCCAGGCGGTGCTCGAACAGAAGCAGTTGACGGCACCGTTCGGCGGCACGGTGGGCATTCCGAAGATCGACATCGGCCAGTATCTGGCGCCCGGCACCGCCGTGGTGACGCTGCAGGATCTCGACACGATGCGGGTCGATTTCTCGGTCCCCGAACAACAGCTGCCGCTGCTCAAGATCGGCCAGACGGTTCGATTGGGCCTCGGCGGTGGGGATATGCCGTTTGCCGGCGCCGTTCGCGGCATCGACCCGAAAATCGACGCGACCAGCCGGCTGGTGAATATCAGGGCGGAAGTCGCCAATCCTGACGGCAAGCTGACCCCTGGCCAGTTCGTGCAGGTGCGTGTCGAACTGCCCGAGGAGCAGAACGTGCTGACGCTGCCGCAGACGGCACTGACCACGAGCCTCTATGGCGACTACATATTCGTGGTACAGCCGGCAAAGCCAGCAGACGCGCCGGCAGCGCAGACGGCCAAGCCGGAAGAAAAGCCCGCCACGCCGGCGGCCGACAAATCGGCGGATACCAAGCCAGCAGATGCCAAGCCGGCCGACGCCATGAAACCGGCGGCCGATGCCGCGAAGCCTGCCGCCGACGCGGCCAAGCCCGCCGACAAGGCGGCCGCCGATGCGGCCAAGCCGGCGGCGGAAGGTGAGAAGCCTGCCCTGGTGCTATCGCAGGTGTTCGTCAAGCCTGGCCGCCGCAATGAAGGCATGGTCGAGATCATCGAGGGGCTGAAGGCTGGCGACGAGGTCGTCACCGCCGGACAGAACCGTCTCTTCAATGGCATGTCCGTCGCCGTCGACAACACCATCGACCCGACCAAATCGGCGAACAAGCAGGCCGACCAGCAATGAGCTTTTCCGATCTCTTCATTCGCCGGCCTGTCCTTTCCACGGTCCTTGCCTGCATGATCCTGCTCCTGGGTTTCCAGGGCATCTTCAACCTGTCGATCCGGCAGTATCCGAAGGTTGATGAAACGGCGATCACCATCACCACGGCCTATCCGGGCGCCAGCGCCGACCTGATCCAGGGCTTCATTTCCGCCCCGATCGCGCGCGCCGTCGCCTCGACCGAGAACATCGACTACGTCACCTCGTCGAGCCGACCGTCTTCCAGCACCGTGACGGTGCAGATGAAGCTCGGCTCCAACCCGGACGTCGCGCTCACCGAAGTGCTGTCCAAGGTCCAGGGCGTGCGCGGCACCTTGCCGGACGCCTCCAAGGACCCGGTCATCGTCAAGGGCACCGGCCAGCAGTTCGCGATGATGTACATCTCGATGCAGAATCCGAACATGACGAAGGAGCAACTGACCGAGTATATCGAACGCGTCATCAGGCCACGCATGTCGACGGTCGAAGGCGTCGCCGACGTGCAGATCTTCGGCGCGCAGGAATACTCGATGCGTGTCTGGATCGATCCCGTCAAGCTTGCCGCGCGCGGCGTGACGGCATCGGATGTGCTGACGGCGATCAACAATTCCAACTTCCTCTCCGCGCCCGGCAACACCCAGAACGAATATGTCGTCTCCTCGATCACCGTCCGCTCGACGCTGCAGACGCCGGAGGCGTTCGCGGAGCTGCCGCTGCGCTCGATCGACGGCAATGTGGTGCGCCTGCGCGACGTGGCTCGCGTCGAACTCGCCGCCGCGAACACCGATACCAGGGTCAGCTTCAACGGCAAGCCCGGTACCTTCCTGGCCATCTTCCCGACCCCGGCGGCAAATCCGCTGACCACGGCTGCGGCGCTCACCAAGCTCGTGCCGCAGATTCAGGAGACGCTGCCGAAAGGCATGACGATCGAGGTCGTCTACGATGCGACCGGGCAGATCAGCGCCTCGATCGAAGAAGTGTTCAAGACCATCGCCGAAGCGGTTGCCATCGTCGTCGTCGTCATCCTGCTCTTCCTTGGCTCTTTCCGATCGGTGATGATGCCGATCATCACCATCCCGCTGTCGCTGATCGGCGTCTGCTTCCTTTTGTTTGCGGTGGGTTATTCGATCAACCTTCTGTCCCTGCTGGCCATGGTGCTGGCGATCGGCCTTGTCGTCGACGACGCCATCGTCGTGGTGGAGAACATCCATCGCCACATGGAGGAAGACCACATGTCGCCTATGCAGGCGGCATTCAGCGGCATGCGCGAAATCGCGTCGGCCATCGTCGCCATGACGATGACGCTTGCTGCCGTGTTCGCGCCGCTGGCCTTCACCGGCGGCCTGACCGGCGCGCTGTTCCGCGAATTCGCGGTCACACTCGCCGGCTCGGTGGTGCTGTCGGGCGTCATCGCCATCACCATCACCCCGATGATGTCGGCACGCCTCTTGAAGGCCGGCACGCCCGGCCGCTTCCAGCGCATTGTCGACGGCACCTTCGCACGGGTCGAGCATGTCTATGAGCGGGCCGTCACCGGCTCGCTGAACTATCGTCCGTTGACCCTGATCATCGTGCTTGCGCTTGTCGGCGTCACGGGCTTCATGTTCACCAAGACCTCGACCGAACTGGCGCCGGAAGAGGATCAGGGCTTTCTGCTCTCGATCGTGACCGCGCCGCGCTATGCGACGTCCGACTACACCGAGACATACGTCAACCAGATTCTCGGCCTGGTGAAGGACATTCCGGAGACGCGGGCGCAGTTCTCGGCCGTTGCCTTCGGCGGCACGACAAACAGCGCCTTCGTTGGCTTTGCCTTCAAGGACTGGGCGGAGCGCAAGCGCAATTCGAAGGAACTGCAGGCCGACATAACGGCTCGTATCGCCAAGGTGGCGGGTGTCCAGGCCTTCGTCTTTGCGCCGCCGACGCTGCCGGGCTCCGGTGGCGGCCTGCCCATTGCGATGGTGGTGCGTTCGACCGGCGATGCCTCCGAGGTCTACGAGGCGGCCGAGCAGATCAAGAACAAGGCGCAGGCCTCCGGCCGCTTCATCGTCGTGCAGAATTCGATGGCCTATGACGCGCCGCAGGTGACGGTAACCATCGACCGTGACCGCGCCGCGGCGCTGAACCTACCGATCGCTGATATCGGGCGGACGCTGACATTGCTGGTCGGCGGCGCCGAAGTGGCACAGTTCGACCGCGACTCCAACAGCTACGACATCATCCCGCAGGTGCCGCAGGAGTTCCGCGACAATCCCGAAAAGCTGGGCCAATACTTCGTGCGCAGCGTGACGGGCGAGATGGTGCCGCTGTCGGCGGTGGTGAAGATTTCGACAAATGCCTCGCCGGCCGCGATCGAGCAGTTCAACCAGCTGAATTCGGCGACGATTTCCGCGCTTCCGCTGCCCGGCGTCACCACCGGCGATGGATTGAAAGCCCTCGAGGACATCGCCAGGGAGAGCCTGCCCGACACCTTCTTCATCGACTACTCGGGCCAGTCCCGGCAGGAGAAGGAACAGGGCAATACCATCCTGATCGCCTTTGCCGCCGCCGTTCTCGTCATCTATCTGGTGCTGGCGGCGCAGTTCGAAAGCTTCCGCGACCCGCTGATCATCATGATGGCGGTACCGCTGTCCATCTTCGGCGCGATCGTGCCGCTCAATCTGGGTCTGGGCACGCTCAACATCTACACGCAGGTCGGCCTGATCACGCTGATCGGCCTGATCACCAAGCACGGCATCCTGCTGGTCGAGTTCGCCAACCAGCAGCGCGAAATCCACGGCATGCGGCGGCGCGACGCCATCATCGCCTCGGCCAAGGTGCGCCTGCGGCCGATCCTGATGACGACGGCCGCGATGGCGCTTGGCGTGGTGCCGCTGATCGTTTCCAGCGGTGCGGGTGCCGCGGCCCGCTATTCGATGGGCCTGGTCATCTTCACCGGCATCCTCGTCGGCACCATCTTCACGCTCTTCGTCGTGCCCATGTTCTACACCTTCATCGCCAGCAAGGACCTGCCTCATCTGGCCGAGAAGCCGGATCCCAAGCTGATGCCTGCACTGCCGACCTAGGGCAATCTCAGGAAAAGTGCGTGGCGGTTTTTCCGTCCGGAATTGCGTAAGGACAGACGACAAACAAAAAGAGGCCGGAAAATTCCGGCCTCTTTTTTTGGCTGGGCTCGATACCGCCGGTTTGAGCTACGCCCAATACCACCGGTTTGGACACTTCCGGCGGGAGCCATGAGAAGCGCACGGCGGTAAGCCGGCCTTCGCAGCCTGCTACTTGACGATGACGATGCTGGTGTTGGTCGGCCCGAACGTTTCGACAAGCTGGTAGAAATCGGCGGCGTTGTCGGGATGCAGCCGCACGCAGCCATGCGAAGCCGGCTGGCCGAGACGTTTGATCGCGTAGGTGGCATGCACCGCATAGCCGCCGCTGAAGAAGACCGAGTGCGGCATCGGCGCGTTGTCGTACTTCTTCGAATACCACATCTCGTGCATGCGCGTCGGCTTGAACGAGCCGGTCGGCGTCACATGCGCCTTGTCGCCAGTGGAAACCTTCCACGCGAAGGTCGGCCGGCCATCGACCGAGACTTCCATGATCTGCTGTGAAAGCGAAACGCGCGCCACGATCTTGTTGGCGGCGTGGGCAGCGCCTGAGCCGGCGCCGAACAGAAGTGCAGCACCCGTCAGGGCGGCGGCGGTGATGTGGATGAGCTTGGCGGAAATGGCGGCGTTCATGATGTCCCTCTCTCTGCCGGGCTTGGCCGGCTCCAAATTCGATGGCCGCTTATCCCGGCGTCATGTTTCGGGCAGATTTCGCAAAATGCTCGTTTGTGTTTCGAATATGTTTCCCGTGGTTAACAAACGGAACTGTTCGCGGCGTCGAAAAGAGAGGATCGATGCCATCTGCCGGCGAGAGCCGAGCCAGGAACATAGTGACTTGCCCTTAAACGAAAGTGCGAATTTCCTGCATACGAAAGAATCACCGTCAGTTTCGAAACCAAACTGCAACAAAGCGCAGCTTCAGGCGGCATGATCTGGAAACAGCGCGCCGTCAGAGTTGACGTAACGAAAGCAGACGGCAACGACCATGGGAACGAAATCGAACACGCAGTCCTGGTTTCTCAGGATCAGCATCGCGGCAGCAGCCATTGGCGGCGTCGGCACGATCGCCGGCAGCCCGGCTGGCAAGCTCGCGGCGATGACCTCGAGCGAAGTTTCAACCCTGCACACCGCCCTGTTTTTCGCCACGGTCTGGATTGTTTCCAGCCTGCGCATCACCCGGCTCAAGGCCCTCTGGCGGGTCGGCCTTTGGCTGATGAGAATGCGCGGCCCCTCCGGCTACTTGCTGCCGAGAGGACCGAGTGCCCGCGCCGCGATGGGGGGCTCCACCGGCGGCGCGGGCACTTCGGAGGTTTCCTGAAGCGACCTGCAACACATTCATTTTTTGGGGAATTGCCACGATGAAAACGAAATTCGCAGCTTCGGTGCTTTCCGCATTGCTTTACGCGCAGGGCCTGCTCGGCTTTGCCGGCCTCGCCACCGTGCTCCTCAGGGACCGCGCCCATGCCAGCGAACTCACCATGGGCAACGCCATGCCCATGGGGCCATCGCTTCTCGTGGTGCGCTAAGCTTCGGCGGCATCGGGCCAAGTGGAAAATCCGATGCTCAGCCAGGGAAATAGCGCGAGCGCCCGGCGGTCAGTCGTCGAATTGCCGCGGCGGATCGAACCGGTAACCGGCGCCGCGTATGGTGATGATGGTCTCGGTATCGAGCTTGCGGCGCAGCCGCACGATGCGCGAATCGATCGAGCGGTCGAAGGCGTCGGCGTTTTCGGCTGGCGCCGCGGCGATGATGTCGTCACGCGTCAGCACCTTGCGCGGACTGGCCAGGAACAGCCTGAGCAGCGCCACCTGACCCGGCGAAAGCTGCTCCTCCGTGCCGGAGCGATGCATGACCATGGCCGACCTCAGATCGACGGTCGCATTTTCCAGCACAATCAACTCCTGGGCGGGCCTGCCGCGCCGCGCAAGCAGGCCGCCGACACGGGCGGCAAGCTCCCTGACATTGAGCGGGCTTTCGACGACATCGGCCGCACCCAACTCGAGCGCCAGCACCTTGTCGACAAGATCGGCCGGCCGGCAGATCAGGATGAAATCCGGCCCGTCCTCGCCGCCATGGCGCCGCAGCAGATCACGCCCTTCCGCCTGGCTGAGGCTGTCGCCAACGACGACGACCTCGATGCCTTTCCCCGAGAGCAGCGATTCGGCTTCCCACGGCTGCCGCGCCTGCCGCACATCGTGGCCACGCCGCTCGAGATGGTCGGCGAGTTCGGTCGCGACCACTTCGGCAACGGAAACAAGCGCGATGACGGATCGTGCGGCCATGTTTTCCAACCGTTCCCTGGCAACCAGATATGAGTGCTGGACATCATGTTTATACCCAATCTACTTTCCACTGAAAGTGGGAGCGAGAGCATCGTGCGGGCAAGAATTGTCATCGTCGAGGACGAGCCCGATCTGAGGGACGCGGTCGCCGAGTATCTCGGCGCCGCCGGCTTTGACACGGCCACCGCTGAAAGCGCTGCCGCGGCGCGGACCCTGCTCGAAACGCAGTCGTTCCACCTTGCCATTCTCGACATCGCCATGCCGGGCGAGGACGGGCTCTCGCTCGGCCGCTGGCTGCGCTCGCGGCTGCCGATCGGCATCATCTACGCGACCGCCGCCGGCACCGCGCTCGACCGCATCGTCGGGCTGGAACTCGGCGCCGACGACTACATCGTCAAGCCATACGAATTGCGCGAGGTGCTGGCGAGAGTCCGCAGTGTGCTGCGCCGCGTCCCGCAGCCGGCGGAGCTCCAGGACAAGAAGGCCAGGACGGACCGCCGTTCCGTTTCTTTCGGTCCCTTCCAGGCCGATCTCGACGGCAGGCTGGTCACCGGCGCCAACGGGGCGGTAATCGACATGGCCAAGAGCGAATTCGACGTGCTGGAGGTTTTCCTGACGCGCGCCAACCGGCTGCTGACGCGTGCTGCGATCTCCGAGGCGATCGGCTTCACCGAGGACCCTGAATCATCGCGCGCGGTCGACATTCGCATCATGCGCCTGAGGAAGAAGATCGAGACCGACCCGGCCAACCCGAAATTCCTGCGCACGGTGCGCGGTGAAGGCTATATCTTCTCGTTGCCGGCCGGCGACGGCAACTGAGCCGCGCAACGGCTGGGTGAGAAGGTTTGGCGTTCAGGCGACCTTGGCGGGTCCCTGCGCCGGGAATTTTCAAATCCGGACCCACCAAATTCCAAAGTTTGCTAATGTGGATCTCGATGACGGCTGACCATGACTGCTGACCATGACCGCTGACGCAGCACGCACGGACATGCACGGCGCCCGGCAGGGCGCGGCGATGGCGGCCGTGCGTGTCGTACGACGGCTTCGCGAGGCCGGCGACTGGCAGCGCGAGATGGAGGGCATCCTCGAAACGCTGTGCCGCGCCATGGAATGCCAGCGCGGCATCCTGTTCCGCTTGCGCGAGCTGCCCGGCCAGGGTTTCGCCCAGTCGGTCGCCGCCTACTGGATCGACCCCGATTTCGGCGGCGAACTGGCGTCGCCCACCGTCATCATGCAATCGATCGTCAATTCGGACCCGCTGCTGGAGCGACTGGCCGAGGACGAACGGCAAGGCAAGATCTTCTCCGGGCACACGCGCAATCTCGAAGGCTTCCTGAGAACCGATTTCGAAAAGCAGAACATCAAGTCGTTCCTGTCGGTTTCCGTCTTCGCGCATGGCCATCTCTGGGGCACTCTGGCCGTCAACGATTGCGTCGACGAGCGAGAGTGGACCGACGAGGAAGAGGCGACGCTGCACATCATCGCGCTCGCCATCGGCGACGCCATCGAACGCTCGCCCTCCGACGCCCATGCCAGCGAGGTCATCCGCCGCACCATGCTGCAGGCCTCGCTCGACGCCATCATCGTCATTGACGAGGCCGGATCGATCATCGAATTCAACCCGGCCGCCGAAAAGATGTTCGGCTTCCAGCGCAGCGACATCCTCGGCAAGGACCTGCTCGATACCGTCGTGCCGGAATACTACCGCAAGGGCTATTCGTCGGGCGCCGACTATATGTCGGGCCGCGGCGCGCCGATGGTCGGCCAGCGACTCGAGACCGTGACGCAGAATGCCGCCGGCGAGGTGTTTCCGATCGAGCTGACGGCGACCGAGATGCGCGTCGCCGACCGTCGCCTAATCTTCGGCTCGATCCGCGACCTGCGCGACAGGCTGCGCGCCGAGGAGGAGATCAACCGGCAGCGCGAAAAGCTGCATCAGAACGAGAAGATGGCGGCGATGGGCTCGCTGCTGGCCGGCGTCTCGCACGAGCTCAACAACCCGCTGGCCGTGGTGGTGGCGCAATCGACGCTGCTGCACGAATTCGCCTCGGATCCGCAGACCAAGGTCCGCGCCGAGAAAGTGCGTGCCGCCGCGGAGCGCTGCGGCCGCATCGTCAAGAGCTTCCTGTCGATGGTCCGCCTGCATCCTGCGGCGCACGCCGAGACCGATCTCAACCAGGTAATCCGCGCGGCACTCGAGGTGACCGCCTATGGCGCGCGATCGAGCGGGATCATTATCGACACCGATTTCGCTGCCGGTCCGCTGCTGGCGATGGCCGACGCCGATCATGTGACACAGGTGGCGGCCAATTTCCTCATCAACAGCCAGCATGCGCTGGCCGGCGTAGCCGGCGACCGGCTGATCAAGGTGCGGACCTTCCGCAGCGAGCTGGGCAAACCCGGCTTCTCGGTCGAGGACAATGGCCCTGGCGTGCCGGAAGCGATCCGCAACCGCATCTTCGAATCCTATTTCACCACCAAGCCGGTCGGCGTTGGCACCGGCATCGGCCTGTCGATCTCGAAATCGATCATCGAGCGGCACAATGGCAATGTCTGGTTCGAGGAAGTACTGCCGAGAGGGGCGCGTTTCGTCGTCCAGCTGCCGGCCATTTCGGCTGGCATCGTCATTGCCGGCGAGAACCAGCCGCGCTCGAGCGGCTTGCGCCATGCCTTGATCATCGATGACGAGCCGGATGTCGCCGGCTCGCTTTCCGACATTCTCGAATTGATGGGCATCAAGTCGCGGATCGCGCCCGTCTGGGAATCGGGGGCAGCCACCCTGGACGGCCATATGCCGCCGGACATCGTCTTTTCGGACCTGCGCATGCCCGGCACCAGCGGCATTGCAATCTATCGGGAGCTGCTTGCCGAAAGGCCTGGATTGGCCCGGCGTTTCGTGCTGGTCACCGGCGACCTGATCGGCGCGAAAGCCGAAATCGAGGCCCTGCCGGCGCAGCAGCGGCCGCAGATCCTGGAAAAGCCGTTCAGCACGCTGGATGTGCGCAGCGTGCTGTCCGCCATTGCCGAACAGGCGACATCCACGGGATAGAAAAAAGGCTCCCGGCCGACATGCGGCGGGAGCCGAAGGGAGCGCTGGAGGAAGCGCTCGGGGAGGTCAGAGCATGGTCCCCGAAGTGGGAACCGAATTTCGGGATCATGCTTCGACAAAAATCAGAAAATATTCGGCGTGTTGGTCAGCGGCGCGGCGTTGGCGATCATGCGGATGGCGCGGGCCTTGTGCGTGCCGGACTGCTCGGCGATGGCGCGCAGGCAATCCACGCTCTCGGCGCCCCAGGACTGCCCCTTGCAGGCGAAATCGATCGCCGGCACCGGCAGGCGCGCGGTCTTCGTCGTTGTCGATGCGCCTTCGACGATGTTGGCTGGCGGATTCAAGGAAGCGAAGGCTGGCCCGACCGTCGGGGTGAACGCCATGCCGGCGAAGGCGCAAGCAGCCAGCGCCATGAACATCGCCATGGGGTGGTCGCTGGCGCGCTGGCGCAGTGCCAGTTTCGGGCGGCGGTCAGCGCGCTCTGGAGCCTGGAAGCGGCGCTCGGCGCTGGCGATCTGGACTTTCGCATGCATCGTCGTTCCCTTCGTCAATTTTCTTTTTTCTATAAAACGAATTTAACCGCACTTGGTAACGGGCGAATGATACGTAAGGGATGCCCGTGTAACAGTTCCGAAACAATGAATACGGGCATATCCGGGCAAAATCGGTCATTTTCCGATGCATTGGTTCGTTTGCGAAGCTGTTTCATGTGCGCGATCAAGATGTTGCTGAGCTATCGATCTCAGGTAGCAAAGCCCAAACTCAGCCAGTCGAACTATGAGCGACCTCACACTCCTGCCAGCGAAGCACATTTTTTTTGCGGGAAACGGGCGAGATTTTTCCCACATCGAGCGTTGATCCCGACGCAGAAAGCTCGCTCCACAACTCATGTTAAGGCTCGGAATTCCCGGGGTTTTCCTCGGCCGCGCCGGTTTCAGGGTGGGCCCAATGAGAGCTCAGGCGAGCTACGTATTTCCACAAGCCATTGCATTTCAATGAAAAATATGATTTTATTGAATAGTCATTCAATAAAAAGAAGACCCACCCATGAACCCGCACCTCCGTGACGTGGCGATCCCCAATGATTGGGACAGGCGAGGCCTGCCGGGCTGGAGTTATCACTCCGACGCCCTTCTCGAACTCGAGAAGGAGCATGTCTTCCGCAATCACTGGCAGATCGTCGGCCACGTCTCCGACCTGCCGAATGCCGGCGACTATCTGACCATGGACGTGGTTGGGGAGCGGGCATTGATCGTGCGCGGCAAGGATGGCGTGGTGCGCGGCTTCAACAATATGTGCCGCCATCGCGGCAGCCGCGTCGTCGCAGACAGCCAGGGCAATTGCAAGAATGCGCTGGTCTGCCCTTTCCATGGCTGGGTCTACAATCTCGACGGCACGCTGCGCGGTGCCGCGCGCCCGCGCTCCTTCCCCGATCTCGACAAGACCGAGTTCGGCCTGATGCCGCTCGACCTCGAAGTCTGGATGGGCTTCATCTTCATCCGCTTCCGCAACGGTGGCCCACAGCCGTCGGTCGCCGAACTGATGAAGCCGATCGAGCCCGAATTCGCGCATTACAAGGCCGCCGACATGGTGCCTTCCTGGGGTATCTGGACCCAGAAGACCCCGGTCAACTGGAAGTCGGTGCGCGACGTCGACAATGAAGGCTACCATGTCGCCATGGCGCACCCCGCCTTGCAGGACCTCTACGGCGCCACCTATTTCGACGAACCCTTCATCAATGGCGTGTCGCGCTCCTTCGCCACCTACAACCCACATGCCGGCCGCCGCTGGAGCGTCAGGAACTATGTCAAGATCGCGCCGGAGCCGGCGCATCTGCCGGACTATCTGAAGAAGGCCTGGGTCTATTACGGCATCTTCCCCAATGCGGTTATCTCGGTGATGCCGGAATCGGTGCAGTTCTATCAGGAGTTTCCGCTGTCGACGGGTGAGACGCTGCTGCGCGGCGCCATCTACCGCTACCGCGACGAGAGCCGCGAGCAGGCCGCCGCCCGCTACCTCTCCTTCCGCATCGACCGCGATACGATGTCGGAAGACGTGCAGCTCTCGGTGTGGTCGAACGAATCCATGCTGTCCGAGGCCTTCGAGGGCTTCTACCTCTCGGATCTCGAATACGGCGTGCGCACCCACCACGACCACCTGCGCAAGATGCTGCCGGTGCTCGGGCTGGAGACCGCGCCCGAGGAGAAGGACATGTGGAATTTGAACGACGCGCTCAGGTCGCGGTCGTAGTCACGAAGGGAAAGCTGGCGATCTCCCCCACGCGGGGGGAGGCCGTCCGTCATCCCCGCCACACCCCTTCTTTCCTGAGATCGTCCATCGTGCGCGAAATGCCTTCGCGCAAGATGCCGACCATGTCGTCGATCTGCTCTCGCGAAATGATCAGCGGCGGCGACATCACGCACATGTTGATCAGCGGCCGCACCAACAGGCCGAGTTCATGGCAATGCGCGTCGATGCGCTTGCCGACATCCTTGTCGAGCTGCAGCGGATCCTTGCTTTCGCGGTCCGCAACGCATTCGACGCAGCCCATCAGCCCCATGCCCCGCACCTCGCCGACCAGCGGCAGCTCTTCCAAGGTCTTCAGTTGCGCCTGGAAATAGGGCGCGACCTCTCGCGTGTGGGCAAGCACACCCTCCTCCAGCAGATCGAGGTTCTTCAGCGCCACGGCGCAGCCGATGGGATGACTGGTGTAGGTCAGGCCATGGCCGAACATCGCGTCCGGATGGTTCGAACGCCGCAGTTCCTCCAGCAGACGCTCCGAGATGATGACGCCGCCGAGCGGGAAGTAACCCGAGGTAACGCCCTTGGCGAAGGTGATCATGTCCGGATCGATGCCGAACGCGTCGCCCGAGGCGAAGACATGGCCTAGCCGGCCAAAAGCCGTCACCACTTCGTCGGAGACATAGAGGATGTCGTTGTCGCGGCAGATCTCGCGGATGCGCTTGAGATAGCCGTCGGGCGGCACGACGACGCCACCGGATGCCTGCACCGGCTCGCCAACGAAAGCGCCGATCCTGTTGGCGCCGACGCGGGCAACCGTATCGCGGAACTGATCGACGAGGAAATCGGTGAAGGCGGCAAGGGCCATGCCCTTCGGACGGCGGAACGGATCCGGCGAAGACAGCTTGATCACCAGTTCGTCGGCGCCGTCCATCCAGTCGCGGTCGCGCGGGCGGCCGTTGAGCGAGGCCGACAGATAGGTCGAGCCGTGATAGGCGCCGCCCCGGCTCAGGATCAGCTTCTTTTCCGGCCGGCCACGCACATTGTTGTAGAACTGCATGAAGCGCAGCGCCGTCTCGACGGCCGAGGAGCCGCCGGTGGTGTAGAAGACGTGGCTGAGATCGCCCGGCGCATGGCCGGCTATGCGCATGGCAAGTTCGGCCGACGGCGCGTTCATCGTGTACCAGGGCGTGTTGTAGGACAGCGCCATCGCCTGGTCGTACATCACCTTGGCAAGCTCCTCGCGGCGGTGGCCGACATTGACGCACCACATGCCGGCAGGCCCGTCGATCAACCGTTTGCCGGTGCTGTCGGTGATGTAGATGCCGTCGCCTTCGCCGATCAGCGCGCGCGCCTCGGCACCGACCGAGCCGGCGAACGGCCAGGGCTGGATGAGATGGCGCTTGGCCAGTTCGACCGCATCGTCACCGCCGACCTCGGTGGTTTCCGTCGCTCTCAGATCCCGTACAGCTGCCATCATTGCCTCGCATGCCCAGTGACAAATCTCCATCAAGACGAAGGTCGGCGCCAAGCTCTGAGATGCCGGCTTTCTTCACTTCATTTTGAATGGTCGTTCAATCAATATCGCAGAATTAGCGCTTGATTTCAATGCGCGGATGCGCGCATGATCAAAGAAAGCCGGCAAGGGGAACAGAGAGCCGGCACCAGCACGATGGGATGCCGCATGGCGGGAAAGTCCAGGCCAGCAACCGCGATCACCCCCGGAGCCCTGCAATGACGGCGGCTGCGGAAGGGTCGCCCCCGTTGCGCATGACGCGGGCCAGACGAAATGCCCTTCTGCAGTCCGAACCCGTGCAGGGTCTTGCCCTGATCAGCCCGACCCTTGTCTACGCGCTCATCCTTCTGGTCCTGCCGATCCTGGTGGTCATCGCCCATTCCTTCTGGACGCAGCACTACCTGACCATCGACCGCAGCTTCACACTGGAGAACTACCGCATCGCGCTGACCGAGCCGATCTACCGGGATCTGTTGTGGCGCTCGCTCTACATCTCGCTGACGGTCAGTCTGCTCACCGTCCTGCTGGCCTATCCGATCGCCTATTTCATTTCCTTCCATGGCGGCCGCCACAAGAGCCTGTGGCTGTTCCTCATCACCATCCCGTTCTGGACCAGCTATCTCTTGCGCGTGATGTCGTGGAAGGTCATCCTCGGTTACAATGGCGTCCTCAATTCCGGCCTGATGGGCCTTGGCATCATCGACGAGCCGTCGACGGCGCTGCTTTACAATTCGAGCGCCGTCATCATCACGCTCACCCATGCCTGGGCGGCCTTCGCCATCCTGCCGATCTTCGTTTCGCTGGAAAAGGTCGACCGCACGCTGGTCGAGGCGGCCAAGGACCTTGGCGACGGCCCCTTGCGTTCGTTCCTGCGCGTGACCTTGCCGCTGTCGGCGCCGGGCGTCATCTCGGCGGCGCTGATCGTCATGATCCCGACCGTCGGCGATTATGTCACGCCGAAGCTCGTCGGCGGCAAGGACGGCGTCATGATCGCCAATGCCATCCAGGCGCAGTTCGGCAAGGCCTCCAACTGGCCGCTGGGCGCTGCCCTTTCCGTCACCACCATGGTGATCGTGACGCTGATGGCGGGCGCCACGGTGCTGATCATCCGCGCCATGCAGAGGCTGGCGCGATGACGCCGGTGCGGCGCTTCCTGGCCGGCGGCTGGCTGCCGGCCTACGCGTTCCTCTATGTGGTCTTCCTCTATCTACCTGTGATCTTCCTGCCGATCTTCTCGATCAACACGGCGGCGACGCCGAAATTCCCGCTCACCGGCTTCACCTTGCATTGGTACGAGGACCTGCCGCGCACCCCGGCCCTGCTCGACGCCGCCTGGAACAGCCTGATCGTCGGCGTGTCCGCCGCGATCCTCTCCACCGTGCTCGGCATCCTCGCCGCCCGTTCGATCACCCGCTACCGCTACCCCGGCCGCCGCGCCATCAACGGCCTGATCATGGCGCCGCTGGTGCTGCCCGAGGTGATCGTCGCCATCTCGATGCTGCTGGTGATGCTGCAACTGGGCTTGAGCCTGTCACTCTTCACCGTGGTGCTTGGCCACGTGCTGGTCTGCATCCCCTATTCGATGACCGTGCTGACGTCCGGCTTCGAAGGCTTCGACCGCAGCCTGGAAGAAGCCTCCGCCGATCTCGGCGAGAGTGCCTTCGGCACCTTCCGGCGCGTGACGCTGCCGATGGTGGCGCCGGCCATCATCTCCAGCCTGCTCGTCTGCTTCACCATTTCGCTCGACGAGTTCATCATCGCCTTCTTCCTGACCGGCACCGAAGCGACGCTGCCGATCTACATCTGGGGCCAGTTGCGCTTCGCGGCGAAACTGCCAGGCGTGCTGGCGCTGGGCACGCTGTTGCTGGTTGCCTCTTTCCTGCTGATGACAATCGCCGAAATCTTGCGTCGCCGTGCCGCCAGACGCACCCAGAGCGAGGGAGGCCTCTATGTCTGAGCAGCCGCAGAGCGAGCGTGCCCAATCGGACCGGCCCATGATCGAAATCCGCAACGTCACCCGCAGCTATGGGGCGTTCAAGGCGCTGGATGATGCTTCGCTGACCATCAAGGAGGGCGAATTCTTCTCCCTGCTCGGCCCCTCCGGCTGCGGCAAGACCACGCTGCTGCGGATGATCGCCGGCTTCGACAACCCGACCAGCGGGTCAATCTCGGTCGGCGGGCAGCCGATGGAAGGCATCCCGGCCAACCGCCGGCCGACCAACATGGTGTTCCAGAGCTATGCGATCTTCCCGCATCTCAATGTCGAGCAGAACGTCGCCTACGGACTGAAGCGGTTGAGGCTGCAGGGCGGCGAAGAGAAGCGCCGTGTCGAGGAAGCGCTGGCTCAGGTCTCGCTGACCGGGCTCGGCAAGCGCCTTGCCACCGAGCTTTCCGGCGGCCAGCGGCAGCGCGTCGCGCTCGCCCGCGCGCTGGTGATGCGGCCCAAGGTGCTCTTGCTCGACGAACCGCTGTCGGCGCTCGACAAGAAGCTGCGCGAGCAGATGCAGGTCGAACTGCGCCGCCTGCAGCAGGCGGTTGGCATCACCTTCGTCCTCGTCACCCACGACCAGTATGAGGCGCTGGCCATGTCCGACCGCATCGCCGTGATGTTCGGCGGCAGGATCGCGCAGGTCGCCTCGCCCAAGGAGATCTACCAGCGGCCGGTCAACCGCCAGGTCGCCGACTTCCTCGGCGGCATGAATTTCGTCAAGGCTGAGATCGTCGAGGAGAACGGCGCCTCATTGGTCGTCGACACGCTGGGCTTCGGTCGCGTCAAGACCGACAAGCCGAAGGCCTTTGTGCGCAACGGCGCCGCCGCCACACTCGGCATCAGGCCTGAACGCCTGCGCGTGCTGTGGGACAATGCGACAGCCAAGTTCGAGGTCGCCGGCAAGGTGGTCGAACGCCACTATTTCGGCGAGATCACTCATCTGATCGTCGAGATACCGGGACTGGAAAAGCCGCTGTCGGTGACCGAGACGAACGACTTCGGCGCCGACGACATTCCGGTCGGCACCTCGATCCGCCTCGCCTATGATCCCGAGGCGCTGGTGGCGATGGCGGACTGAAGCTCCGCCATGACCTTGCGCGCAGCGATGCGCCCGGCAACGATGGCGCCTTCGACGTAACCAGGAAATGATGGCGACAGTTCCGAACTGGCGAAATGGACCGGCGGCGCACCTGCGAGGAGCATGCGCTCGGCGTCGGTCGCCGTCGCATCGACGATGAGATCGCCATAGGCGCCGCCGCTCCAGTGGTCATGCGTCCAGTCGCGATAGCTGAAATCGAGGATGCCGGCAGCTTCGGTACCAAGCGCCTCCACCAGTCTGGCGGCCACTTGGGTGCGCAGTGCCGCATCGCCAAGTTCGCGCCAGCGCAAGGCGAGCGGCCCGCCGATGAAGATCACCAGCGCCGCATGGCCAGCGTCCTTGCCGACATCACAGGCAAAAAGCCCGGGCAGGTCGCGCCACATGACCATGCCGCTGAGACCTTTGGCGCGCCAGAAGGCTGCGGGATAACGCACCAGCACCTTGATCACGGCGCCGCTTTCCCAGACGCCGAGCGCCCCTGCCAAGGCCACCGGCAGCGGTGGCGAAAAATCCAGTTTCGCGGCCATCACCGGCGGCACGGCGATCACCACCGTCCGAGCCTCGATGGTGCCAGCCGTCGAGGCGAGTCGAACCCTTCCCGGCCCGTGTTCGATCACCGTGACCGCAGCGCTCAATCGCAGCCGATCGCCCACATCGTGGGCCAGATCGTCGGCAAGCGAATGCATGGTTTCGCGCACGAAATACTGCAGTTCCGACACCTCATTGGTGATGCGGCGATCATTGTCGATAAGGTGCCAGAGCGGCATCTTTTCCAGTGCCTGGCACCACAGGCCTTCGATCATCGACCGGAACGCCGCCTTGGCCGCTTCAGGGTCGCTCTGACGATCGAGCCATGCGGCGACGCTCAGGCCGGCAATGGCCGGATCGTCGGGTGCGATCGCATTCATGCGGTCGCGGATCACCATCGAGGCGAGATAGGTGCGCTCGGCCTCTCTCGCGGACAGGATTGGCTGGGAGACGAATTCGCCGTCGACAAAAGTCTCGACCAGCGTCTTGCCACGCGCCTGCAGCAGCGCCATCAACTCCGGCATATCCTCGCACAGGAACTGACCGCCGCTGTCGACGCGCTCGCCAAGACCGTTCAATGTCGCCTCGACGCGCCCGCCGACACGGTCGCGCGCTTCGAGCAGGACGAAATCGATGCCGGCTGCCTTCAGCTCAAGCGCGGCCGACAGGCCGGTGAAGCCGGCACCGACGATGACGACGTCGGTTCTTTCCGGTTCGCTCGTCAATAGCCGGCCTTGATCTTCTCGAACTCGGCGACCATCCGCTGCTTGAGTTCCGGCGCCACCGGCTGCTGGAACAGCGTCTTGTCAAGGAACTTGTCGAGATTGTCGAAGCCACGGTCGACCAGCACCTTGTGGTCGATTGCTGCCATGCCGGCGCCATTGCCGTGGCCGTAGCCGAAGGTCTTGACCATGTAGTCCGACACCCCAGGTGCATTGACCGCGCTGAGGAAATCATAGGCCTCATCGAGCTTGCCCGGCGCATCCTTCATCAGCGCATAGCCGCACACCCAGGTCGAAATGCCTTCCTTGGTGTCGCGGTTCATGGCGATCGGCATGCCCTGCCCCTTCAGCGTGACGAATGTCTCGTTCCAGCCCCAGACCAGGTCGACCTCATTGCCGATGAAGGCCTGGTTGAGGTCGGTGTCATCGGTCCAGTAGAAGCGGATGTTCTTGTGCACATCGCGCAGGAAGGCCGACGCCTCCTGGAATTGCGCGTCCGTCATCTTGGTCCAGTCCTTCAGCCCGATGACCAGGCTCGCCAGTGCGTAGGCGTCGTCGACATTGTCGCCGATGGTGACGCGACCCTTGAATTTCGGATCGGCGAAGATCCTGAGCGACTGCGCCTGGTCAGCCGTGACCTTGTCGGTGCGGTAGAGCAGCGAGGTGTTGCCCCAGTCGAACGGCATGAACCACGCCTTGCCGTCGGCGGTGGTGGCGAGATCCTTCATCGCCATGATGCCAGGATTGAGGTCCTTCCAGCCGGCGATCCGGGCGGTGTCGAGCGGCTGCAACATGCCTGCCTCGCGCCATTTGACCACGCTTTGCGAACAGGGGTGGGCAATGTCGGCCTTGAACCCTGCCCGCATCTTTTCGAAGGCCTCATCCTCGTCGCCGAAGAAAGCGAAGGTCGGCTCGGCGCCGTATTTGGCGGTGTAGGCGGGATGCAGCAGCGGATCCTCATAGCCCGACCAGTCGAACACCACGAGATCCCCACCGCCTTCCGCCAAGGCATAGACCGTGCCGGCGCCGATCGTGCACACGGCTGCAAGGGCAAGGCAGCGTACAGCTGACTTCATGGCGCGAAATTCCCCCATCGTGAAAAAAGTTGCTGAGAGGTTAGGAGAATTCCGCTCGCTTGGCGAGCCCGTCCGCCCGCCTTGTCGGTGAGCGAACGGGCCGACGGGACAGGCCTCAATAGCCGGCTTTGATCTTCTCGAATTCGGCGATCATCTTGAGCTTGAGGTCGGAAGGCACCGGCGACTGGAACAGCGTCTTGTCGATGAATTTCTGCACGTCGTCATAGCCCTTTTCCTTCAGCACCGCCTGGTCGACGCCGGCCATGCCCTTGGCGTTGGCCTGGCCATAGCCCCAGTCCTTGACCAGCACCTTGGCGGTCTCCGGATCGTTGACGGCGTTCAGATAGTCATAGGCCTTGTCGATGTTGCCGGGGGCGTCCTTGAACAGCACATAGCCGCAGACCCAGGTCGAGATGCCTTCGTTGGTATCTTTCATGGCCTTGATCGGCACGCCGGCAGCCACCGACTGCACCGTCGCATCATTCCATGCCCAGGCGAGGTCGACCTCGCCGCCGCTCAGAAGCTGCACGACGTCGGTGGTATCGGTCCAGTAGGAGCGCACGTTCTTGTGCACCTGGCGCAGGAAATCGGACGCCTGCTTGAACTGGTCGTCGGTCATCTTGGTCCAGTCCCTGAGGCCGATGGCAAGGCTCGCCAGCGCATAGGCGTCGTCGACATTGTCGCCGATGGACACCCGGCCCTTGAACTTGGGATCGGCGAACGCCTTCAGCGACTGCACATCCTTGGCGTCGATCTTGGAAGAGTTGTAGGTGAGCTGCGTGTTGCCCCAGTCCCAGGGCATGAACCACGCCTTGCCGTCCGACGTGGTGGCGAGATCCTTCATCGCCATGATGCCGGGATTGAGGTCTTTCCAGCCTGATATCTTCGAGGTGTCGAGCGGCTGCAGCAGGCCTGCCTCGCGCCATTTCACCACGCTCTGCGAACAGGGATGGCCAAGATCGGCCTTGAAGCCGGAGCGAACCTTTTCGAATGCCTCGTCCTCGTCGCCGAAGAAGGCGAAGGTCGGCGAGTCGCCGTTCTTCTCGACATATTTCGGATGGAAGCTGGGATCTTCATAACCGGACCAGTCGAACACGATCAGGTCCTTGTCGGCGGCGATCGCCAGTGCGGCGGCCGAGGCCGCCAACGTTCCCGCCAAAGCCAGTGTCAGTGTCAGGCGTCGAGTCAATGTCTTCATTGCTGTTCCATCCTCTGTCTTGTTCTGATTTTCTTATGGCTCCGCCGCGCCGGGGGGCTTCGACGGATAGTGTCTCGGGAATGCCGCCGACAGGAATTCGTTCGCCGCCTGCAAGGCGGTCTCGCGGGTGGTGTCTTCGGTCCCCATCATCAACCGCAGCCACAAACCCTCCAGCATGGCGCTGAGCGCCAGCGCCATGACCTGCGGCTCATAGGCGTAGCCGCCGCTCTGCTTGAGCGTCGCGCACAGGTCGATGAAGATGGTCTGATAGACGGCATCGCGCGCGCTGCTCAGCGCCTGGTAGGTCGGCCGCGACTTGGCCTCGCCCCAGAAGGCGCACCAGGCGGCCAGCTTGCGCTTGTTGCAGATCGACCGGTCGAAATCGGCGGAGACCAGCGCGTGAAGCTGATGGGCGGGATCATCGCCTGCTTTTTGCAGGGCATTGCGCCAATGCGCCGAGTACTCGTCGTACATATGCTGCAAGGTCGCGATGAGCAGCTTTTCCTTGCTCTCGAAATGAAAGTTGACGATGCCACGCGACAGGCCGGCGCCGTCGGCGACATCGGCCATCGTCGTCTCCGAATAGCCACGCTTGGCCAGCGAATCGATCGTCGCCTCGATGAGCTGAAGCTGCCTGACCTCCTTCGAGGCCTTGCGGCCACGCTTTTCGGATTCGTTTTTCCGCGCCGGTTCGAGGCGGGCTTCCCTGGCCTCTGCTGTCTTCATGGGTCTGATGGTCTCCAGCATCGCCAGCTATCCAACCGGCTTTCGACCGCGAAGATGAGTGGGACGGTGCTCGCCACTGTCAAGCACCTTCTGCATGGCTTCCCAGGTTCGTATGTTCTTGTCGACATAGGCCGCGCCAACCGCGGCCGCGACCGTTGGGTAGAGCGGTCCCTTCAACCTTTCCAGCTCGCCGCGCGCGACGTCGCGATACCACGGATTGCGATCCCTGACCGTGACATCGGCAAAGCCGGCGCGGCGCATCGCCTGCGCGTAGCGTGCCGGTGACGCCATGGCGAAGGACAGGCCTTCGGCGGCGACATAGGCCCTCATGTCAGGCGATGGTTCACCGTCATGCGAGATCATCCAGTTGGAGGCAGCGAAAACGCCGCCCGGCTTCAGCACGCGGAAGATCTCGGCGAACAGCGCGTCCTTGTCAGGCACGTGCAGCAGCGCATCCTTGGAGAAGACGGCATCGAAGGCGTGGTCGGCGAAAGGCAGGGGCCCGGGCGCCGCCTGGATGAAACTGGTGCGATCCGCGAGCCCGCGCACGGCGGCGCGCTGCCTCGCCGTCTCGATCACAGGCTGTTCGACATCGAAGCCGGTGACGTGGGCAGCGCCATGGCGTTCGACCAGATGCAGGGTGATGCCGCCGGATCCACAGCCGATATCGAGGATCGTCTTGCCCTCGAGCGAAAGCCCTTCGAGCACCCGGTCGACCTCGTCCGGCCCGCCCGGCGACAGATAACCATCGCCCCACAGCGCTTCGAGGAAGCGGATGGCGGTGTCGTCATACTCCGGCTCGGCATCTGCCGTTTCGATCATCGGCCCTCGGTCCCCAATCGCCGAATTGCGCATTGTCGAATGCCGGCAAAGCGTAGCGCATAGCTGGGAAAACGCAACATCATTTGTTGAACATTCATTCAGAACAGCTGGACAGAATGGCGGACGCCGTGCCAAAATCCGGGCATTCGGGGAGTAGATCACGCAAAAATGAAGTGGCTGCGGACAGGACGAGCGGGCCAGAATGAAAGTTTGGGATGCGATCATCATCGGCGGCGGACATAACGGCCTGGTCAACGCCTGCTATCTGCAGCGCGCCGGGCTCGATGTGCTGGTCGTCGAGAAGAACGACTGGGTCGGCGGTGCCGCCACCAGCAGGGAATTGACGCCGGGCTTCCTCTACTCCAACTGCTCCTATGTCTGTTCGTTGTTCCGCCCCGAGATCATGCGCGACCTTGAATTGCCGCGCTTCGGCCTGCAGGTCATCGCCTATGAGGGCGGCGCGGTGTTCACGCGCGACGGCGACTACCTCGCCAACTACCGCGATCACGACGCGCACCGGCGCGAATTCGCCCGCTTTTCCAAGCGCGATGCCGAAGCCTATGACCGCTACGCCCGCGACGTGACGCGGCAGTGCCGCTTCATCCAGCCTCTCTTGATGCGCACCGCTCCCGACCCGACCAGCTTGCGCCCACGCGACCTCGGCGAGCTTCTCTATCTCGGCAAGAAATTCGCCGGACTGTCGGCGCAGGAAATGGCGCTGACGCTGCGCTTCTGGACCATGTCGATCTCGGAATTCCTCGACGAGTATTTCGAGACCGATGTCATCAAGGCGAACTTCGCTTTATCCGGCATCATCGGCACCGCGCTCGGGCCGATGTCACCCGGCACCGCCTACGTGCTGCTGCACCACTATATGGGCGAGGTCGATGGCTCGGTCGGCGCCTGGGGCTATGCGCGCGGCGGCATGGGCGCGGTGACCAAGGCGCTGGCCGCGTCCTTCAAGGCGTCGGGCGGAACCATCCGCACCGGCGCCGAGGTCGACCATGTGCTGGTCGGCAGGGGCAAGGCCAGGGGCGTGGTGCTGGCCGGCGGCGAGGAGATCCATGGCAAGCTCGTCGTCTCCAATGCCGACGTGAAGCGCACCTTCCTGAAACTGGTCGAGGAGAAGGAACTGCCCGATATCTTCCTGCGCCGGGTCAGGAACTTCAAGATCCGCGGCTCGTCCGGAAAGGTCAACATCGCGCTCGATTCGCTGCCGGAATTCCCGGCGCTGCCGAAGGATTCGCCGGTCTATCGCGGCGACATGCATTTCACCGACTCGATGGAGCGCATGGAGCGCGCCTATGACGACTGGAAGGCCGGGCGCTGGTCGGCCGATCCGTTCCTCGACATGGTCATCCCGACGACGCTCGACCCGACCATGGCGCCGCCTGGCAAGCACTTCATGAGTTGCTTCGTGCAATACGCGCCGCCAAAGGTGAACGGCCGCGAATGGACCGATACCGACCGCGACGGCTTCGCCGAAAGCGTGATCGCACAGATCGCCGACTATTCGCCCGGTTTCCGCGACCGCATCGTCCACATGGAGGTTCGCACCCCGCGCGAAATCGAGGCCGAGGTCGGCCTTACCGAAGGCAACATCTTCCAGGGCGAACTGACCTTCGACCAGCTTCTGTTCAATCGCCCGGTGCCGGGCTACGCGCAGTACCGCTCTCCGGTCGGTGGTCTCTACATGTGCGGCTCCTCGACCCATCCCGGCGGCGGCGTCATGGGTGCGCCCGGCCGCAATGCCGCCGCCGAGATCCTGCGCGACCTCGCCAAGTCCACCTCGCATATGAGCCCGGCCCATGACGTCATTTGATGCCATCGTCATCGGCGGCGGCCACAATGGTCTCGTCACTGCCGCCACGCTGGCGAAAGCCGGCCGCAAGGTGCTGGTGCTGGAAGCCGGTGGCGAAGTCGGCGGCGCCGCGCGCACCGAGGAATTCGCGCCTGGCTTTCGCGTCTCCTCAGTCGCCCATCTGCTGAACCGGCTGCACCCCGAAATGGTGAAGACGCTGGAGCTGGAGAAACACGGACTGCGGTTCGGCCGCACTGACTTCCTGCCGTCGGTTGCGCTGTCGAAGGACGGTCCGCCGCTTGTCCTGCATGGCGCCTATGGCGAGGTGCTGACCGGCGCCAGCGCGTCCGAGCAATCGGCCTGGAAGGAATTGCGCGCGCAATTGCTGCGCTATGCCGGCATCCTGAAACCGTTCCTGTCTCGCCGGCCGCCCGATCTCGCCGGCATGTCGCTGCTTGAGACAGCAGGGCTCGGCCAGACCGCGCTGGCGCTGAAGAAGCTCGGCAAGGAAGACATGCGCGATTTCCTGCGCGTGCTGTTGATGAACGTCGCCGACCTGCTCGACGAGCAGCTTGCCGATATCAGGCTGAAGGGCCTGCTCGCCTTTGATGCCACGCTTGGCAGCCATCTCGGCCCGCGCTCGCCGACCTCGCTGCTCGGCCTCTACTATCGCCTGGCCGGCGAGACCGCCAGTACGGCCGGAGCGCAGGCACTGCCGCAAGGCGGCATGGGCGCGGTGATCGCCGCCATCCGCACCGCGGCGGAAAAGGCCGGCGTGGTGATCCGCGTATCGGCTCCGGTGGCAAAGATCATCGTCGAGAAGGACCGCGCCGTCGGCGTCACGCTCGACAATGGCGAAGTGCTGCACGCCAGGACCATCGTCTCGGCGATCAACCCGGCGACCACCTTCCTCCATCTTGTCGGGCCGCGCGAGATCGACACAGGGTTCATGCGCAAGGTGAAGAATATCCGCATGAAGGGCGATGCGGCCAAGCTCAATCTGGCGCTCGACCGGCCGCCGCAATTCACCGGCGTCGATGCCGCCGGCCACAGGGGCCGGCTGGTCATCGCCCCCTCGCCCGATCACGTCGAGCGCGCCTTCAACCCATGCAAATATGGGGAGTTCTCGCCGGAACCGGTGATGGAGATCACCCTGCCCAGCCTTGCCGACCCGTCGCTCGCGCCGAGCGGCGCCTGCGTGTTGTCGGCGGTTGTGCAATACGCGCCCTACGCGTTGAAAGAAGGCTGGGACGCCGGCAAGCCGAAATTCCTCGAGGCGATCATGGCTCAGCTTGAGTCTTACGCGCCTGGCATCGGCAAGAACGTGATCCATGCCGAGCTTCTGACGCCCGTAGATATCGAGGCGCGCTATCGCATGCCGGGTGGCCACTGGCACCACGGCGAATTGCAGGCCGACCAGATGCTGATCTCGCGGCCGGTCTCCGGCTGGTCCGGCTACGACACGCCGATCGAAGGGTTGTTTCTCGCCGGGGCCGGCTCGCATCCGGGTGGGGGTGTTTCCGGTGCACCTGGCCTCAACGCCGCTCGGCGCATCATTGCGATGAAGGGGTAAGCCATGGCTCAGGCAACCAAAAAGAAGCCCGTTGCAAAGACAGCCGAAGCAGCCGTTTCCGCCCGCATCGATGCGCAGGACCATTTCCGCACGCTGCGTCTCGGCACGCCGTTCCAGCCGCGCATCGACGCACTGGCCAGAACCCAGGACTGGTACAATTGGGCCGGCTACCGCGCGCCGCATTCGCTGTGGGATGAGGAACTCGAATACTTCGCCATCCGCAGCCAGGCCGCCCTGTTCGACATCTCGCCGATGACCAAGTACCGGATCGAGGGGCCAGACGCTGAAGCCTTCCTCGGTCGCGTCACCTTGCGCGATGTCACCAAGCTCAAGCCCGGCCGCGTCCACTATACGGCGTGGTGCGACGACGAAGGTTTCGTCCTCGACGACGGCACGCTGTTCCGGCTTTCTCCGACACGCTTCCGGCTGTGTTCGCAGGAACGGCATCTGCCGTGGCTGCTGGACAGCGCCATTGGCTTCGATGTCACGATCGAGGAAGAGACCGAGGCCGTCGCCGGCCTTGCCCTGCAAGGGCCGACATCCTTCGCCGCGCTGCGCGATGCCGGCTTCGCCGGCGTCGAGAAGCTCCGGATATTCGACGTCGCCGATTTCCCGCATGACGGTAGCACCGTCACCATTTCACGTACCGGCTTCACCGGCGATCTCGGCTACGAACTGTTCGTTTCGGCCGACAAGGCGCTGAGCCTGTGGGACCGGCTGATGATTGCGGGCGAACTACGCGGCATCCGCGCCATCGGCTACACCGCGCTCAACCGCGCCCGGCTCGAAGCCGGACTGATCGTCGCCAATGCGGATTTCACCACCGCCGAGCACGCCGTCCGCGCCGACCGTCTGCGCATGCCCGACGAAATCGGTCTCGGTTTCATGATCGATCTGGAAAAAGGCCATTTCAACGGTCGTCGCGCCATCCTCGAGGCTCGCGCCAAACGCAAGCTGCGCCACGTGCTGGTCGGGCTGGAGATCGAAGGCAACATCCCGGCCGAGCACGCCATCGTCTACTACAAGAAAAGCCAGGAGGTCGGTCTGGTCAGCGCCGCCATGTGGTCACCGATGGCCAAGCGCAACATCGCCATCGCCTCGCTGGAGCGGCCGTCTGGTGATACCATCGTCGAGGACCTCTGGGTCGAGATCTACGCCATGCGCGAGCTGCAATATCAGAAGCTGATGAAGCGGGCCAAGGTGGTCGCGCGACCCTTCATCAGGCTCGACCGCCGTACCGCCAATCCGCCGGCGGACTTCTGACCATGGCCGACGAAGCCGACAAGCAGCAACAAGATGGGCAGCAACAAGATGGGCAGCAAGAAGATGGTGAAGCCGCCGAACAGTGGGAGCTGGTCAACACCCCGCTCGGCGAAAAATGGTCTGGCCGCACGCGCTATGCCGCCGCCATGTTCTTCTACAAGCGCGGCGAGATGAGCGCCGAAGCGCTCGAAGTCTATCGCATCTGCGCGCGGCTCGATTCGGAAGATCCGCTGCCGATCATCCGCGACCGCGGCATCGGCAGGGACTGGCTGAAGCGCATGGGCTTCGAATAGTGGACCTGGAAACCGTTGCCCGGGGGGGATGCCCTCAGCGTCAGAACTTGTAGTTCAGACCGATACGGACGGCGTCGAACTTGGCATCCGACTTGAAGAAGCCGTTTGAGACACCTGTCCATCCCAGATCGACATGCAGGTACTCTGCCTTGGCCGTCCAATTCTGATTGAACGCGTATTCGACACCGCCGCCTGCCGACCATCCTACGTTGGTGCTGCTTGCCTGGAAGCTGGACGAGTTATCGATGCCCGACTTGACTCGGCCAAAAGCCAGACCGCCAGTGCCATAGACGAGCACGTTGTCGAGTGCGTAGCCGATCCTGCCCCGCACCGTCGAAAACCATTCGACCTTGGTGACACAAGCACCGGAGCCGCAGTTCCAGCTGCTACCGTCAGGCTGCCCCAGGTTGCCGGGTCCGAAACTTCCCTTGATAGCGGAATAGGACAAGTCAGCTTCGACGCCCGCGACCCAGTTCTGATGAAACTGGTAATTGTAGCCAACCGTTATACCGCCAATGAAGCCTTTGATATCGAATGAATTTGAATCAACACCGTCATTGAACTTGCTGTCGCCCCAGCCGTAGCCCGCTGTCAGGCCGACATAGGCACCGGACCAGTTGTAGGTCGATGCGACGGGAAGTTCGCTCACTGCGTCCGCCGCAAAAGCGCTGCCACTCGCGGCCAACAAAACCGCGGTTGCGAAAAGAATCGATTTCATCGTCAGAACCCCCAGCAATTGCAAAATCTTAGACGCGCTTGATGGGATTGTGAACTGGTAACCTCTTGCCAATGACCGGAATGCAACCCAGTGTTGCTTTAGCGCCACAAGGTTTGACAAGAGATTGACTCAGCGAACCAGCGCAGTGCGTAGAAAGACTGCCTTGACGGCCGCCGATCGGTCCGGACGAACAAAGCCGGAGCGGCGAACCCTAGCCGATCGTTCTTTCCAGCATGCCCAACCAGTTGCGGTAGGCGATTTTCTCGATCAACGCGCGGCCAAAACCGCGCGCCGCCAATGCGTCGATGAGCTTCGGCAGGCCGGCGACGTCGCCGATGACCGCCGGGATCATGGCGCCGTCGAAATCCGAGCCGAGGCCGACGCCGTCTTCACCCAGCGCTTGCAGCAGTGAATCGACATGGCGCACCATGATGTCGAGGCTGGTGTCGGCATTCATGCGGCCGTCCTCGCGCAGGAAGCCGGTGGCGAAGTTCAGCCCGACCATTCCCCCGGTCTCGCGGATCGCGCCGAGTTGCCAGTCGGTGAGATTGCGCGAATGGCCGCAGATCGCATGCACGTTCGAATGGGTAGCCACCAGCGGTGCATCGCTGAGCGCCGCGACATCGCGAAAACCCTTTTCGTTGAGATGCGAGAGGTCGATCATGATCTTCAGCTGGTTGCAGGCCTTGACCAGTGCCTTGCCGGCATCGGTCAGGCCGGGTCCGGTGTCGGGCGAGGACGGAAAGCGGAACGGCACGCCGTGGCCGAAAGCGTTCGGCCGGCTCCAGACGATGCCGAGCGAGCGCAGGCCGGCGGCATGCAGCACGTCGAGCATGGTGAGTTCGGGATCGATCGCCTCGACCCCCTCGATGTGGAACACCGCCGCGATCGACCCTTGCGCCATCGCGTCGCGCACATCGCCGGCGCTGCGGCAGACGGTCAGCGCTCCGGCCCGTTCCAGCCTGAACAGGATGGAGGCCATCGCGATCGTCGAGTTGAGCGCATCGGCGCGCGGAACCTCGGGCGGCAACGGCTCGGTGTCGCTCGGCGCCAGGGGCACGGCACTGCGCCTGGCTTTCTCGACAGGTGGCGGAAAGATGGCGAACATGCCGCCGGCAAAGCCCCCCGCCTTGGCGCGCGGCAGGTCGATATGGCCGCCCGATTTCCCCTCAATGAACAGCTTTTCGGCGTCCGTGTCCTTCGACTGGTAGAGCCTGAGCAACGTATCGTTGTGGCCGTCGAAGACGGGAACGAGGTCGGATTCGGTCATGGGGGATCATTCGGTTCGTTTGTCGGCGCTACGATCTATCATACCTACTTAGGCAAGATGCGCGAGCCGCGCAAATGACAAAGCCATGCCTGCGGGATGACAGTCGCTTGTCGTGCTGGTTGCTGTCGAACGAATTCCGGCCGATCCCTATTGCTTCAGCACGTCGGCCCATTCCGGGTGGCGCCGGAACTGGGCGTTGGCGAACGGGCAGAGCGGGATGATCTTCTTGCCAGCCGCGCGTGCATCCTCGACGGCGCGGGTGACGAGCCGAAGCCCGGCACCCTGGCCACGAAATGCGTCCGGCACTTCGGTATGGTCGATGATGATCTGGTGCTCGCCGATCTTGGTGAAGGTCATCTCGGCTTCGGCGCCATTGGGCCCGCGCAGGACGTAGCGACCCTTGGAACCGCGATCCTCCAGTTCGACCTCGGGCAGTTGATCCGGCATCGCTACACTCCTTGGGTGGCACCGGCAAAAAGCCGCCGTGCCGCTTCGATCTCGTTTGGCCGCACCTCGTGCCCGCCTTCATGCCACTCCACTGTGACATCGGCGCCGTCGGCACGCAAATAGGCTTCGAGCCGCGTGGTCAGGTTCGGCGGGCAGATCGGATCGCGCTTGCCGGCGGTCACCAGAATATGGCGGCCGGCGAGGCTGCCCTCGACCTGGGGCTCGAACGGTATCAGCGGATGCATCAGCGCCGTGGCGTCGAACAGCAATGGCGCGGCAAACACCACCGAGGCCAGGACGTTGGCGCCGTTGGAATAGCCAAGGCCCAGCACCGCCGACGGCTTCGCCGCCTCGACATGCGCCTTGACGAAGCCCGCCATCTTGTCCGTCGCCCGCGCCAGATCGCCCATGTCGTAGACGCCCTCGCCGGTGCGGCGGAAGAAGCGCGCGGCGCCATGTTCGGAAACATCGCCGCGCGGCGAGATGATGGTTGCCTGGGGCGCGAGATCGCGCCCCAGCGACAGAAGCTGGTTCTCGTCGGCTCCGGTGCCATGGAAGACGAAGAGCAGCGGACCGCCCGGCGAACCGGGCAGCAGCTTGTGGATGTAAGCGTCCTTGCTCATGGCTTCAGCCTTCCAGCTTCTGCAGGTGCTGTTCGAGGTAGGGCCGCAGATGCTGGTGCTGCGTCGGCAGTTTCAGCGCCTCGCCGAGATGAGCGGTATCCTCGTCGCGGTCGAAACCCGGCTCGTTGGTGGCGACCTCGAACAGCACGCCGCCCGGCGTGCGGAAATAGATCGCCCAGAAATAATCGCGATCGATCACCGGCGTCACCTGGTAGCCGGTGTCCATCAACGCCTTGCGCACTTCGAGCTGCTTGGCGCGGTTCTCGACGGCGAAGGCGACATGGTGGACGGAGCCGGCGCCGAGACCAGCGAAGGCCGCACCCGGCAGCGATTCGATGTCGACGATATCGGCGCCGTTGCCGTTCTTCACCGCCAGCCGCCTGACATTGCCTGACTTGTCGACCTCCTCGTAGCCCATGAACTTCAGCAGCTCTTCCGTGGCGCCGCCGTCCTTCAGCCGGAGCGACACGGAATGAAAGCCGCGGATCGCCTCGTCGTCGGGAATGCCGCCCTTCGCCCACGGCACCCTGGCGTCGGCCTTGTCCTCGACCAGCGCGAAGCCATCGCCATCGGGACCGGCAAAGGCCAGGCGCTTCTCGCCGAACGTCTCTCCGCGCGACAGGCCGGTGACGCCTTCATCGGCGAAACGCTTTTCCCAATAGGCGAGCGTGCCTTCAGGCACGGAGTAGACCGTGGTGCCGACTTCGCCGACGCCATGACGGCCCTTGCCGATGTTCGGGAACGGAAAATACGTCATCACCGAACCCGGCGTGCCGGCCTCGTCGCCATAGTAGAGGTGGTAGACGTCGGGCGCGTCGAAATTGACTGTCTTTTTGACCCGGCGCTGGCCGAGTTTTCTGGTGAAGAACTCATTGTTCTGGCGCGCATCCCTGGCCATCGAGGTCACGTGATGCAGGCCCTTGATCTGGTCGAGCATTGTCTTGCTCCTTCCCTTGGTGCTTGTGCGGCCCTCGCCGCTGTCCACGCCAATATGAGAACGCCGCGGCCTGTGGCAAAGGCGGCAAACACAGAATGGACTGTGCTTAGAAAGTGAACAACCAACATGAATTTGTTCACCATTCGACTAACAGGTCCAGGCTTGCGCCGGCGCCAGAATTCGGTTCCATGAGCGGCGTTCGATCATGCAGGGATAAGGGTATCGCGAGTGACTGGAAAAAGCAGGCGCCCGAATGTTCTCCTGATCACCTGCGACCAGTGGCGCGGCGATTGCCTGTCGTCCGCCGGCCATCCGGTTGTCAAGACGCCGAATGCCGACGCGCTGGCGGCAGAGGGTGTGCTGTTCCGGCGGCACTATGGTGGTGCGGCGCCCTGCTCGCCCGCCCGCGCCTGCCTCTACACCGGCCTCTATCAGATGAACAACCGCGTCTGCCGCAACGGCACGCCGCTCGATGCCCGCCACGGCAACATCGCGCTCTATGTCCGGAGCCTCGGCTATGATCCAACGCTGTTCGGCTATACCGATGTGTCGCTCGATCCGCGCCGGCTGGCGCCGGGCGACCCACGGCTGCAAAGCTATGAAGGCGTGCTGCCTGGATTCACGGTGCGCCAGTTGCTGCCCGAGCATCAGAAGCAGTGGCTGTCCTGGCTGAAGCAGCGGGGCATCGATGCCAGCGCCGGATCGCCCGACATCCATCGCCCGGTGAACGACGGCGGCAAGGCCGACGCGAGGGTCAGCAATGCACCGCCCGTCTATTCCAGGGACGAGACCCCGGCCGCCTTTCTAACCGGCGAATTCTCTCGCTGGCTCGGTGAGCAGGAGCGGGATGCACCATGGTTCGCCCATCTTTCCTTCATCAGCCCGCACCCGCCCTTCGTCGTGCCGGAGCCATACAACACCCTTTACGATCCCGCCGACGGTCCCGCCTTCCGGCGTGCGGCAAGTTGGCAGGCCGAGGCGCAGAGCCATCCCTATCTCGCCTATGAGCTCGGCCTGCAGAAGCGGACAAAGTTCCGGCCTGGTGTCGCGGGCAAGGTGCACGATTGGAGCGAAGACGACTTTCGCCGCATCCGCGCGATCTATTACGGCATGATCTCCGAAATGGACGCGCAGCTCGGCCGCATCTGGCAAACGGTCAAGGCCGCTGGCGCGTGGGACGACACCATCATCGTGCTGACCTCCGACCACGCCGAGATGATGGGCGACCATTTCATGCTCGGCAAAGGCGGTTATTTCGACGGCAGCTACCACATTCCGCTGATCATCCGCGACCCGCGTCAGGGCAACACCGCCGGCGCCAGCATCGATCGCTTCACAGAAGCGGTGGACATAGTGCCGACGCTGCTCGACCTGCTCGGCGAAGATCCTCCACCGCACCTCGACGGACACTCGCTGAAGCCGTTCATCGAGGGTGAGAAACCGGAAGGATGGCGCGACGCCGCGCATTGGGAGTTCGATTTCCGCTCGATCGCCAACGGCGAGTCCGAACGGCATTTCGGCATCGCATCACGCCAGTGCAACCTCGCCGTCATCCGCACCGAAAAGTTCAAATATGTGCATTTCGGCGGAGGCCTGCCGCCGCTGCTGTTCGATCTGGAAAGAGACGCAGGCGAACTGAACAATCTCGCCGCCGACCCCACGCATCTCATCGTGCGACTGGAATTCGCTGAGCGGCTGCTGGCCTGGCGGGCCGAACATCTCGACCAGTCGCTGGCGCTCGCCGAACTGACCGAACATGGGGTCGCCGGCTATGTCAGTAAGGGAACAGGGACTTAGGCAGTAGGCAGCTAGAGGGTTACCCTACTGCCTACTGCCTACTGCCTACTGCCTACTGCCTACTGCCTACTGCCTACTGCCCTATCGAACGATCAAGCGCTGCTGGTCGCGCTGCTGGGCATAGCTGCCCTTGTCGTAGGCGGTCTGGGCCTCCAGCTGTTCCTTGGTGAAGGTCGTATAGAGGTACTTGTTGCCATCCTTGTCGGTCATGAATTTGAGGTTATCCATGCCGACCGCGACCTCCTTCTCGCCGATGCCGAGGAAGCCACCGACATCGACGATCACCGCATCGGTCTTCTTGTCGGGCGTCAGTACGACATCACCGATCTCGCCGACCTTGGCGTCATTGGCGCCATAGACAGTCGTGCCCTTCAGGTCATCGCCGCGAATTTCACCAACAGGCATCTCGATCAATGTCGACTTGTCGATCGCTGCCGTCTGCGTCTGGTCGGGAGCCGAGGCATCGGGGGCCGCCGGAGCCGCAGCCGTCTTGTCGGCGGGAGCCGTGGTGTCGGCGGGTGCGGCGGCCGGTGCGGTTGCTGCAGGCTCATTGGAAGCCGTCGTTGCCGGCACCGGATCATAGGCCTTGCGGTTGAAATCCGGCTGCGCCTGCAATTCTTCCTTGGTGGTCTGTGCCACCAACCAGCGGTCGCCGTTCTTCTCGGCCCACTGGGCCTTGCCGAAATCATAGGCGACGTTCTTGGCGCCGAGGCCAAGGAAGCCGCCAACGCCAATGACCAGCGATTGCGCCTTGCCTTCCCTCGTCAGCACGATGTCGTTGACGCTGCCGATATTCTGCGCGTCATCGCCTGTGCCGTTGTAGACGGTTTCGCCGATGATGTTGGTAGCCAGATTGCCATCCGCACGCTTCACGGGCTCGGCCGTGGCCGCATTCATGTCGACGGGCTTCTGTGCGGTGTCCGTTGTCGCTGGCCCCGTCGGAGCCGTTGCATCAGTCGACGCCGCGGGCGCTGGCGCCGGGCCGTACGGCTTGCTGTCGAACTCGGGCTGCGCCGTCAACTCATCCTTGGTCGTCTGGGCAACCAGCCAGCGGTCGCCATTTTTCTCGGCCCACTGCAACTTGTCATAGTCGAAAGCGACATTCTTCGCTCCCACACCGAGAAAGCCACCGACACCGATGATGACGGATTTCGCCATACCATCCTTGTCGAAGACGACGTCGCTGACCTTGCCGATGTCCTCTGCGTCATCGCCGGTGCCATTGTACACGGATTCGCCGATGATGTTGGTGACGATGCTGCCTTCGGCGCGCGCTGCTGGAGCGGCGGCCGGCTCCTGAACGGCAGGGGTCTGCGCGGGCGCCGGAGTTGTCGCATTCTGCGCATGGGCCCCGGTCGCGACCAGCGCTATGAGTGCTGTCGTGGCTAAGAGATTGCGGGTCATGATAGTCTCTCCTCGTGCGTGATTTCGTGCACGCCGCGCCCGATTGAACTGTCGCTAGGGAGATCGGACGCGGCGTCTTGTACAAGTTCACAACGTCGTGACCATGCTGTTGTTCCGACAAAAACGCTGCCGTTTTCGTGACGAGGACGCGCGACAGTTGCGCGCCGGTCAAAATACACGCCGCCGAATTGCGCGGCCTCCTCGGAACTTTTCCTCCTTCGCCGCGTTTCAGCCTGCGGCTGGGCGTGTCCCGGCCCAAATTGGGCTGACAAAAGCGGAGCGGGGCATGAAATTTGCAGCGGTGCTGAACCGGGACGGCGGCACCTTGCGCACCACCGATCTTGCCGCCTTCTCCGACAGGATGCATCAGACCCTGGAGACGGCAGGTCACTCTCTCGCCATTGATATTGTTACCGGCAAGGACGTGGTCGAAGCGCTCGACAATGCCGCTTCGCGCCGCTCCGTCGATGTCGTGCTGGCCGGTGGCGGAGACGGAACCATTTCCGCGGCCGCCGCCCGGCTGATGGGCAAGAAGAAGGCGCTTGCCATATTGCCGGCCGGCACCATGAACCTGTTCGCGCGCGGGCTGGGCATTCCCCAATCCCTCGATGCCGCGCTGAAATCTTTTGCCGATGGCGAAATCATCGCGGTCGACATGGCCACGGCCGATGGCCGGCCCTTCGTCCACCAGTTCTCGATCGGCATGCATGCCAGGATGGTGCAACTGCGCCAGGGGATGGAATTCGGTTCGCGCCTCGGAAAGATCCGCGCTTCGGCCAAGGCAGCCTGGGCGACGATCAACAACCCACCGGCGATGAACGTGACGCTCCGCATCGGCGAAGCCGAGATGACGGCCCGCATAACCGGCATCGGCATCACCAACAATCTGTTCGGCGAAGGTCACTTGCCTTACGCCGACAACCCGGCGGGTGGCGTGCTTGGCGTCTACGTCACGGTGGCGCGGCAGCGCGCCGAACTGGTCAAATTCTTCTTCAACGTGGCGCGTGGCAAGTGGCGCGACAACGAGCATGTCGAAATCCATCAGGCTGACCGAGCGGTCCTGAAGATCCATTCGGGCATCAGGAAATTCCGCGCCGTCATGGACGGTGAACTGGTCGGGCTTGACCGTGAGACGACGATCGAGATCCAGCCTGGCGCATTGAATGTCCTGGTGCCGGCCAGCATCGTCGAGGCAAAGGCTGCCTGATGCGATCCGAACCCATCGCAGCCGACACCCTACTCGCTGGGAGCATTGCCTTGCTGGGTCGTGTCCTTCTTGATCAACTCGCCATAAATCTCGGCGCCGCCCCACGCGACGAAGGCCAGCAGCAACGCTGCGATCAGAATGCGCAGGCCGTGTCGGCCCCAGCGTCCCTGACGAGCTTTGTCCTCAGGAATGATCTTGATCATGGGCGGCCCTCGCATCGTTTCGCGCCAGCTGGCGCGTCCGGCAAAACAACATGGTCGGGTAACGGTTCCTCGCTACGATGGTTCCGGGCCAGCGGGCCGGCGCGGGGCTGGCGGACCGTGAAGCTGCGGCGAAGACCAAGAAGGGGCATTGGGGACCTGGGTGAATAGCAGGACGAAAACAGTGCCGGGTTTGCCGGCCGAAGTTGCGCGTGCGGTAGAGGACGAAGACCGGCTGGCCGTGTTGCACGGGCTGCAGATGCTGGACACGGCGTCCGACCCGGATTTCGACCACATAAGCAGTCTTGCCGCGGTGGTGATGCGGGCGCCTATCGCTCTGGTCACGCTCGTCGACATAGAGCGGCAATGGTTCAAGTCCTGCATCGGCCTGGACGAGACTGAAACCGCGACCGACATCTCCTTCTGCGCCCATGCGATCGCAGCTGGCGACGAGCCGATGGTGGTGGCGGATGCAACGATCGACCCACGTTTCAAGGCCAACCCGCTGGTCACCGGCAAGCATCACGTCCGCTTCTACGCGGGCGCGCCGATGATCGTGGCTGGCGTCCGGATCGGCACGCTGTGCGTGCTCGACCGCAAGCCGCATGCCTTTCCATCCCGCGCGAAGTTGGACCAGTTGAAGGCGCTCGCCGGCCTCGCTGGCAGCCTGTTCACCTTGAAGGATGCCACCCGCAGCGGCGCCATCGCCGAGGCGGCACTGGCGCGCGAGGAGAAACGGCGCGCCATCGCGCTCGATGCGGCGTCGCTGGCCAGTTGGGCATGGGATATCCGCGGCGACGTCATCGAATGTGACACCTTGCTGTCGGAGCTTTTCAACCTGCCGCGCTCGAACCGGCTGCGGGCGCGCGACATCCTCACCGCCATCGATCCCCGCGACGTCTACCAGACCGAGACCCGCTTCCGCGATGCCTTGACCGGCAGCGACGACTATTTTGGCGAATACCGGGTGAAGGGCTTTCATCCGCCGCGGTGGCTCGCCACGCGCGGCCGTGTCATCGAGCGCGATGGCGACGGCAAGCCGACGCTGATTTTCGGCGTCAACTATGACATCACCGAACGCAAGCTTGGCGACGAGCGGCAGCGGCTGCTGCTGCGTGAGCTCAACCACCGCGTCAAGAACACGCTGGCGACCGTCCAGGCGCTGGCGACGCAGACCGTGCGCCATGCCCGCCAACCGAGCGAGTTCCTCGCGGCCTTCGGCGCCCGGCTTCAGGCCCTCGGCATCGCCCACAACCTCTTGTCCGACCGCGAGTGGCGTGGCATCGGCATCCGCGAACTCGTCCAGATCGAGGTGAAGCCTTTCGAAACCGCCGAGCAGCCGCGCATGACGATCTCCGGCGCCGACCTGTTGCTGTCGCCCGACCAGGCCGTCGGACTTGGCCTGATCCTGCATGAACTGGCCAGCAATGCGCTGCAATATGGCTCGCTGTCGGTGGCGTCCGGCAAGGTTGATCTAAACTGGAAGGCGCAAGGCAGGAAGGGTGACCGACGCCTTGTGCTGACGTGGCGCGAAAGCGGCGGTCCTGAGGTTGCCCCGCCCGAGCGACACGGCTTCGGCTCGATCCTCATCCGCCGCAGCCTTGCCAAGGTCATCTCGAGCGAGGTGACGCATGAGTTCCGACCGGAAGGCGTGTTTGCCGAAATATCCATGCCGCTGGAAGATCTGTCGAAGTGACCGGCCTTCATCCCGAAAAGTGGAAAACCGGCTTTCTTTATCTCCGTTCGTCTTCATCCGGGTCGTCGGGTTTCACGTTTTCGCGGTAGATGGCGTAGGCCACGAGCGCCGCCGCCGGCCCCAGAATGAGGCCGAGACCGGCTTTTCCCTTGAGCAGCGCCGGCAGCACGGCGAGCGCGGCGGTGATGCCGATCATCTTCATGTCGGCATTGCGTCGTCTCGCCTCGCGGCGGGCGCGGAAGCCAGACATCAACTGATGGATCAACGGGATCAGCCCGGCGATGATCAGAAAGCCGGCGCCGAAGCCAAGTGCTGCCGCCAGCGATCCGTAGCGGGCCGCCACCCAGATATAGGCCGCGCCGACCAGAAAGCCGAGACCGCAAAGCGCTGCCAGCATGGCCAGCACATAGATGATGGCCGCCGTGCGCGCACGGCGCATGGCGGCTGCGGTTTCACCCGAGGCGAAACCCGAGATCAGGGATACCAGCAGTCCCATCGGCGGGACTAGCGACGCGCGAGAAGCGCGAAGAGGAAGCCGACGCCGGCGGCGATTGCCAGTGACGTTACCGGCTTTTCGCGCACGCTTGCCATCATCTGTGCTTCGATATCCTTGGCGTTGCTGCGCAGGCTGTCAAACGCGGCTTCGCCCTGGGCACGCAACTGCTCGACCCCTTCGGTGGCCGCGCGGCGGGCAGTGCCATAACCGTGCTCGCTGGTCTTGGCCAACTGCTTGGTGAGCTTTTCGATATCGGCCTTCAACTGCCTGATATCGGCTTCGAGATCCGCACTCGCCCGGCCCTCGCTTGCTGTCTTACCTGCGGTAGCTGCCATTGCTTAACTCCTTGTGATTGCTTGATTTCAAACGCACCGCACGTCTCAAGGTTCCGAGACCGGGACAAAGTACCTGAAAACATGAGCGCGCGCACCTGATGCGCCAATCCCTTGGTAAAAAGGTGGTTCGTCAGATCAGCGGCCGGCGCGCCTCGCCAAGCCCGTCCCAGCCGGCGAGCCTCTTGAGTCCTTCATTGTCGATGACCTCGCAACCGCCGTCACGCCAGACGACCAGCTTTCGATCCATCAGCTTGCGGATCGTCTTGTTGGTGTGAACCAGCGACAGGCCAAGCGTATCGGCGATGTGTTGTTGGGTGACCGGTATCTGAATGGATTGCTTGCCGTTCAGCCCGACCACCCTGGCCCGGCTGCCGATGAAGGCGATGAGATAGGCGGCCCGCTCGATCGCGCTACGGCGGCCGATGCTGAGCAGGTTCTCGTCCAGCATGCGTTCTTCACGCGAAGCGATCCAGGTGATGTCGTAGGCCAGCCCCGGATGATTGCGGTAGAGCTCGTGGAGATGCTCGCGTTCGAAAACGCAAAGCAGCATCGGCGACAGGGCTTCGACGGAATGCTGCATCTCGCCCATGACACTGCCTTGCAGGCCGATCAGATCGCCGGGCATGAGATAGTTGAGGATCTGGCGGCGACCGTCCCGCAACAGCTTGTAGCGGAACGCCCAGCCGGAGAGCACGGTGTAGAGGTGAGCGCTATGGCTGCCCTCCACCAGCACCGTGGCGCCCTTGTCGACGGAGAGTTCGCCCTTTTTGAATGTGCTGATGAAGGCCAGTTCCTGTTTTTCGAACTCGCGGAAAACCGGCAATGGCCGCAACGGGCATTTCTCGCACGGATGCTGGCGGCTGGAGACAGCGCGACCGTTCTGGCCCGACATTTCGACCCCTCTTCGAAGCCCGCTCTTTCGAAGAAAGAAGGGCTGAGTTTCAAACGCGTTGCAAGGATCGAGGTTCCGCTCTCGACCACATGTCTTTTTTAAATGACAGCTCGCCAAATAACGATCATGACTCCGTGCGTTTCAAGGAGTCCCCTGCCTGTGCCCCCTTTGCTTGACGGATTGCGGATTCTGGTCCTGGAGGATGAATTTCTCATCGCCATGGATGTCGAGCAGCTTTGCCGCGACCATGGCGCGGGCGAGGTGGTGATCGCCCGCGATCTGGCCGAGATCGATGACCGGCAGGTCGCCAAGCAATTCGACGCGGCCATCGTCGACCTCATGCTGGGCGGCACCTCGACCCTCGATTTCGCCTCGGCCCTGCGCGCGGCGGGCGTCCCGTTCGTGTTTGCTTCGGGCTATTCGGATGCCGATGAAATCAAGGCATCCTTTCCGGGCGTCAGGCTGGTCGGCAAACCCTATTCGGGTGAAGACCTCGTGCAAGCGGTCGCGACTGCCTGCGGGCTCGGTTCTGCTGATTGAAACCCGATCCGGCCTCCTGAGCCAGTTCCCAGGTCAATGGGCCGGCGATCCCGTTACCTGGGCCGAAATCGCATCCGGACCATACTCGTCCTCCCCGGAGATCTTCAGGATCTCCTGCAATCGCGTGCGGGCCCGGCTGACACGGCTCTTGATCGTCCCGACCGCGCAACCGCAGATCTCGGCCGCCTCCTCGTAGGAGAAGCCCGACGCTCCGATCAGGATGATGGCTTCGCGCTGGTCTTCCGGCAATTGTTCGAGGGCGCCGCGAAAATCCTTCAGGTCGAGCTGACCGTGCTGGGCCGGATGAACGGCAAGCCTTGCCGTCATGATGCCGTCACTGTCCTGCACCTCGCGTCCGCGCTTGCGCATCTGCGAATAGAATTCGTTGCGCAGGATGGTGAAAAGCCATGCCTTGATATTGGTGCCGGGCTGGAAGCTCTCATGCTTGTCCCAGGCCTTGACCAGCGTTTCCTGGACCAGGTCGTCGGCCTTGTCGGCATTTTGCGCCAGCGAGACGGCAAAGGCGCGCAAGCTCGGGATTGCCCCAAGCAGATCGGTCTTGAAGCCTTGGGAGACCGCTGCCATGCCTCAGTCCTTCTTCTGTGCGGGTTCGGCCTGTTCCAGTTGGCTGAGCAACTGGGCGAAGCGATCCGGCACATCGTCGGAGACCAGCTCGTCGTAATATTGTTTGAGTTTGCGTCCGATTTCGGAATTCGGCCCAAGCGGGTCACCGGAACCGTCCCGGCGCCTACCCGCGACGCCAGCCAGAATATCTTTCGTCATATCCTTCATTTCGCCCTTGTATTCCCAGCACCAAAGCCGCTCACATCATTACTCGACACAACGCCAGCGGCATCATGGTCTGGTCGCCCATCCCGCACTCAAACGCCGTCCCGGCGCATTAGTTCCATGCAAGGCCGGAACTTTCTTGCGCAACCCGCGTTGTTTGTTGGGGCTTGCAATCAGCTTGACCTGCAACCTATGCAATCACGTCATTCTGAGGGAGACGTCTTACCATGAGCTTATCCGCCACCATCGCACCACATCTGCCGTTCCTGCGCCGCTTCTCGCGGGCTGTTTCCGGATCGCAGGAGAGTGGTGACGCGCTGGTCGCCGCGATGCTCGAAGCCATCATCGCCGATGTCGACATCTTTCCCGAGGCATCGAACGACCGCATCGCTCTATATAAGGTTTTCGCCAAGCTCTTCACATCGGTGGCCATCCGCGTTCCGCAGGAGCAGGCGCAATCGGCATGGGAACAGCGCGCCGCGGCCAATCTGAATGCGCTTGCACCGCGCCCCCGCCAGGCCTTCCTGCTCGTGGCCGTCGAGGGTTTCACGGAGGATGAGGCAGCCGAGATCCTCGATGTCGGCGACCAGGAGTTTTCAGAGCTGCTTGCTCAGGCAAGCAACGAGATTTCCCGCCAGGTGGCAACCGATGTGCTGATCATCGAGGATGAGCCGCTGATCGCCATGGACATAGAAGAGATGGTCGAGAGCCTCGGCCATCGCGTCGTCGGAACGGCGCGCACCCATGCCGAGGCGGTGATGATGTTCGGCAAGATGCGGCCGAAGATGGTGCTCGCCGACATCCAGCTCGCCGACGGCAGTTCGGGCATTGAGGCCGTGAACGAAATCCTGTCATCGACATCGGTGCCGGTCATATTCATCACCGCGTTTCCCGAGCGTCTCTTGACCGGTGAGCGCCCCGAACCGGCCTTCCTGGTCACCAAGCCGTTCAATCCCGATATGGTCAAGGCGCTGATCAGCCAGGCGCTTTTCTTCGATCGCCAGGCGAAAGCCGCCGCATAGCGCGCAGGGCGTTGCCCGCAGCAACGCCCCCGTTTGCCGAACACCCGTAGAAGCGAACCACGCAGCCGAAGCAAGGCATGGGCGGCGGTGCGAACCCGCGCCTGATCTTTATCTCGGCGCCACGGCTCCGCGGGGGGTCGTCTTTTTCGGCAAATGGTGGAACAAACCGCATCTATCCACGTTTTTATTGCACCATTCGAAGGAGATGGATCATGCTCTACTGGGCGCTCGTATTTCTCGTCGTGGCGATCATCGCCGGCGCGCTTGGTTTCGGCGGCATCGCCGGCACCTCGGCCGGCATAGCCCAGATATTGTTTTTCATCTTTCTCGCCTTCCTGATCATCTCGCTTCTTGCCGGCCTGTTCAAACGGGCGTCGTGACGAAGAGGCGACCGAACACTGGAAGCCGCACCCCTCAAACGGTTTCCAGCCACCGCCGGGCGGTATCCTGCAAAGGACACCGCTCGGCGGACCGCTTTTTGCAGCCTGGTTTTCGGAAACCTGTTTTGGGAACCCATTTGACGGTGAGCCGTTCAGCCTGAACTGGGTGGACAGGTTGACCGATGCATTCCAAGACCGGAGACATGAAAGACGACGGGCAGGGCGACGAAGTCATTGCCCTGCATCCCGCCGAGACTGGCATGCAGCTTGGCCGGGCTCTGCTCCACGCGTTGCACAATGCCGGCATTTCCGTTCTCTATCAGGATCGGGAGATGAAAACCGTATGGGCGCGCAACATGCGCGCACCCTGGGTCTCCGACACCACTGACGGCAGCGGCGTCCTGCCGGCGGCGCAGGCCGACCGCATCGGCGCGGCCAAGCGCGATGTCATCGCATCCGGCAATCCACAACGCCTCGAAATCAGTGTTCCCGCCGAAGACGGCTTCCGCTGGTTTCAGGTGTGGGTCGACGCCGATCATGGCGATGGCGGCTCGGTGCAGGGTGTCGTCACCACCATGGTTGAAACGACCGAGCAGAAACGCCGTGAGCAGACCCTGACGACGCTGTTGCGCGAAGTCAGTCATCGTTCGAAGAATCTGTTGGCGATCATTCAGAGCATAGCCACCCAGACCGGGCGCTACTCCGATGGCATCACTGATTTCCTGACACGCTTTCGCGGCCGGCTGCAATCGCTGGCCTCGTCCCAGGACCTGGTAACCTCCTCCAACTGGCGAGGCGCGGCCCTTCACGAACTGGTGTCGGGCCAGGTCGGCCGGAACGGAGTGGATCCGTCGCACGGCCTGCGCTTCCGCGGGGCAAATCCCTATCTCAATCCCAACGCTGCTCTCCATATCGGCCTTGCCATGCATGAACTCGCCGTCAATTCGGTCAGCTATGGCGCCCTGTCGCGGGCAAACGGCTTCGTAGAAGTGACAGCCGATCTGACGGCCGCGGCCGGCGGTACCGCGCTGGCGTTGACCTGGGCCGAAGCGATAGGAACCAACGACACCGAGCGCAACCAGAAGCGCTTCGGCAGCGTCGCGCTCGAGCGTGTGGTGCCCGCGTCACTGAACGGAACGGCGACCCTTGAGATAGAGCCCGGACGCCTCGAATACCGCCTTGTCGTTCCGCACGGCAATTTCGAGACGGAATGAGCGCCCGCGCTCGTCAGTTCCTTAACCGGCTGTTCACCATGAAAGCAGATGCTGTTTTTCCCAGGGACCGCCGGAACTGCAGCATCGCCGAACATTTGCGCAGCAGGGCTTGCGGGACGGTGTGGGAGGGATGCCTTGACGGTTGCCGACATGAACAGACTGGAGCAGGCCGCTCGTGTCTCGATGGGCGAGTTTCAGGACTCCGAAGCATCCGCGCCGCCGCTAGCTCCCGCTCCTCGCGTCTCGCTGCGCCTTGTCGCTATGGTTCTGGCCGCGGTGATCGTCGCGGTCGTCCTCCTCCCGCTGGCCTACTGAAGTCCACTAACGCGGTCCCACCGTGCCGTGATGGCGGCGCCCGCGGCCCGGCGCGCCTCTTAATTCGCTGAACGGCCCGACAGCAGAGGAACTTTGGCGACCATGGACCGTTACTATGGCGAGAGGACATGTCGCCATGGAACACATCGCTGCATTGTTGCTGGTCATCGGCTGCTCGAACACGATGGCCGACTGCCATGAATTGCCGGTGCCTGTAAGCGTTTTCGCAACAGCCGACCAATGCGTTTCGGAGCGGCCGTTCGCCATGGGCGACGTACAGGGCCAGGCAGAGCACATCATTGCCAAATGCCTTGCCGTCGATCCGGCGCTGGAAGACGACTACGATCAGATCGTCTGGAACGTGCGTCCGGATGGCACGCTCGACGCTTCTCTGGCAGTTTCCGACCTGGTGATGGCATCGAACGGAGCGCGCCCAGAAAAAGACTATCTTCGCCAACAATAAATTCCAGCAGCAAAGGCCGATATTTCGTGCTAAATGGCGGCTGGCACTTGCTAAAGTGAGGACACAAAGTGAGGAGTGACTCTATGCGGAAGATGATTATTGCCATGGTTGCGGTGGTTGCCGTCAGCGGCTGCACCAGCACCGAGCAGGATGTCGCTGGCGGCACCTTGATCGGCGCCGGTATCGGCGGCTTGGTCGGCGGCGGCAAGGGCGCGCTGATCGGTGCGGCAGTCGGTGCCGGCTCCGGCCTGCTGGTTCGCAGGCTGCAGAACGGCTATTGCCAGTATCGCGATCATCGCGGCCGGATCTACACCGCCCGCTGCAACTAATTCAGCGATAATCGAAACGTCGACCCGGAGGCCGGCCTTGCCGTCTCCGGGTTTTCGTGGCCGGACGGCATAGTCGTCGATGCCGGCTAACAGGTTTTCAACCCGTTAGCGGAATTCTTATTTCCACGTTCAGCCCATTGGCTTGAAAATCGCGCTTGATCGTGCCTCGCAGCTCGCGCGTGACGTTCAGGTCGATCAGCTTGGTGCCGAAGCCTGTATTGGCCGGCGCTTCGAATTTCTTCTGCCCGGTTTCGCGCCAGTTGAGAGCAAGCGTCCTCTCGTTTCCGCGCCCTTCGAGTGACCAGTCGACCTTGAGCGCGCCAACCGAATTGCCGGCTTCGCCATATTTCAACGCATTCGTCGCCAGTTCGTGGAACGTGAGGCCGAGCGCCTGCGTCGTGGTTTCGTCGAGCAGCACCTCCGGTCCCGACAACAGCCCTTCGGGCAGTTCCTTGCCGAACACCTGACCAAGTTCGATGCGCAGCAGATCGCCGAGATCGGCCTTCTGCCAGCGCGAGCGCGTCAGCATGTCCTGGGACGCCGCCATCGCCTGCAGCCTGGCCGCGAAGGATGATGAAAACTCGTTGACGTCGGTGGCCCGCGAAGCCGTCTGGCGCGCGATCGCCAGCACCCGGGTGATCGAATTCTTGATGCGATGCTTCATCTCCTGCAGCATCAGGTCTTTTTCGATCAGGCTCTTTTCGGTCGTCTCGTGCAGGCGCGAAGCCGCCTCATAGGCCCGCTCCTGATAGCGCGCCACCAGCGCTATGGCGCCTGCCAGCAGCAGGCCGAACAGTCCCAGCATCACCGGAATGGCACGCGACGACGGCTGCGAGAAGGCGCTTGTCGGCCGGAACAGGACGGTCCACGGCCGGCCGGCCACCACGATCTTGCGGGTCACCAGCAGCCTGTCGCCGAACGAGGAAGCCGGCGGCGTCTCCGAGCGGAACAAGAGATTGTCGCCACCCACCGCGCCGTCATAGATCTCGGTATTGACCGGCAGCAGAGGCGAGCGGCTGAGCGCGATCTGGAACAGGTCACGGGCCCGAAACGCCGCATAGAGAAAGCCGGCCGTGGAGGATCTCGACGCATTGATGACCTCGGGTGCGGTTTCGACATTGAGCCGCACGAAGACGAGGAAGCCGGTGAAGGTCTGCGCCGCACCCGTACCCTGGCCCAGTTGCACCAGCCCGCTGGCGTGCTGCTGATCATCGGACATTGCCTTTTCGATCGCTTCGCGCCGCACCGGTTCGGTGAACATGTCGTAGCCGATACTGGTCTGGTTGGACGGATCCAGCGGCTCGAAAAGCACGATGGGCGCGCGCCAGGGCTGTGTGGTGTCCGGATAGACAGGATGGCTGACGCCATGGTCGTGCAGGATATCGCGTTCGATCGCCGCCTCGTCGCCCGCCTTGGCCAGTCTGAGAAAGCCGATGCCACGCAAGCCGGCAAAATTGTTGTCGACATCCAGCGCGTTGAAGAACGCCTTGAACTCGTTCTGCGAAATGTCGCCGTTGCGGGCGTCGAACAGGGCCTGCGTCGACCGCAGCAGCGACAGCTGCAGGTCGATGCGGCTCTCGATCCGGTTGAGTGCGTCGTCGGCCGCCGCTTCGAACTTGATGTGGGCGGCCTCCTGCGTCGCGAAATAGGCAAACCCCGCCATCGTCATGCTGATCAGCGCAACGGCGATGAACGCGACGATTGGGAAAAGCTTCTTCAACGGATGACGCGGTCCCTGAGCAATATCGGACCTTTATGGGCAAGTCGCCGTGCCAACACAATGGCAACGCCAAGCCATCCTGACGCCTGGCACATCACGTCATCGGCAACCAGCGGCCCCCGTCGTTCTGGCAGGGCGGTATTGCTCGCCGCAATCTGGAGCATGATTCCGAAAAATGGAATCCGGTTCTGGAAAAGATCTTGCTCAAACCGCGATAGAGCGCCATCCCGATCCTATCGGGATGGAACCGGCTCTAGGCGGCGATCTTCAGCGCGCCCGGTCCGGGAATGGCGCCGGGAGGACATTTGCCCAGAATGATCATGCCAAGCACCTCGTCTTGGGTCACGTCGGTGGTGCGCGCGGTACCGACTACCTGGCCGTTCTTCATCACGCAGACCCGGTCGGCAAGGTCGAACACATCGTGGATGTCGTGACTGATCAGGAAGATGCCGATGCCGTCGGACTTGAGCTGCTTGACCAGTTCGCCGACCTGCGCGGTTTCCTGCGGACCAAGTGCCGCCGTCGGCTCGTCCATGATCAGGATGCGCGCATTGAACAGGATCGCGCGCGCGATCGCCACCGACTGCCGCTGTCCGCCCGACAGCTTGATGACCGGCTCCTTGAAGCGCTGGAAGCGGGGATTGAGCCGGCCCATAACCTTGCGCGCCTCGGCTTCCATGGCAACGTCGTCGAGCGTGCCCCAGGCGGTCATCAGCTCGCGGCCAAGGAACAGATTGGCGGCGGCGTCGACATTGTCGGCCAGCGCCAGCGTCTGGTAGATCGTCTCGATGCCGTATCTCTTGGCGTCGCGCGGGTTGGAGATCGATGCCTCCTCGCCGTTCACGAAGATATGCCCTGAATCGCGCTTGTAGGCGCCCGACAGGATCTTGATCAATGTCGACTTGCCGGCGCCGTTGTGGCCGAGCAGCGCCACGACCTCGCCGGGGAAAAGATCGATCGAGGCGTCGTCGACGGCGCGAATGCCGCCAAAGGCGATCGAGATGTTGCGCATATCGATCAGCGGCGTGCCGGCGGGAGCGGTCTTGTCCATGGTCGCTTCTCCTCCCTAAACGCGTTTGCGATAGACGGTGTCGAGCCAGACGGCGATGACCAGCACGGCGCCGACGACGATGCTCTGCAACGGCGAGTCGACGCCAAGCAACACCATGCCGGACTGCAGCGACTGCATCAGCAGCGCGCCAAGCATGGCGCCGATGATCGTTCCCGATCCGCCGGCAAGCGACGTGCCGCCAATGACGGCAGCGGCGATGACCAGCAGTTCGTCGAGCGTGCCGAGCACGTTGGTCGATGAATTCTGCCGCGCCGAGGAGATCGCCGCGGCAACCGTCGCCAGCACGCCCATGATCATGAACACCTTCATGGTGATCCAGCGCGTGTTGATGCCGGCGAGGTTGGCGGCCTCGGGATTACCGCCGATGGCAAAGACATAGCGGCCGAAACGCGTGCGGTTGGTGATGAAGGTCATGATCAGGCCGACGGCGATCGCCATCAGCACCGGTATGGCGATGCCATGGGCGATGAACAGGCCGCCTTCGGGAACGGTGATGTTGTTGGCGGCCGCGTATCTGTTCACGATGCCGATCGGCCAGGGATAGGAATTGGCGAGCCACACGGCGCCCATGATGACGGCGCAGGTGACCACGCCAAGCAGCGTTTCGGCCCAGATCGGACGCAGCGGAAAACGAAACCGCTTGCGCTGCACCCGCCCGTTGAACAGCGCAAACACCACGGCAAGGCACGCGACGATACCGACGATCCAGCTCCAGGTTGCGCCGATCGATCCCGCCGGACCGCCGCCCATCAGCTGGAAGGTGGCGTCAAGCGGCGCCACCGTCTGGCCGCTGGTGACCCACCAGGCGGCACCGCGCCAGACCAGCAGGCCGCCCAGCGTGACGATGAAGGCTGGCACCTCGAGATAGGCGATTATGAAGCCCTGAAAGGCCCCGATCAGGAGGCCGAGCGCCAGGCCGATGACCAGCGCCAGGATCCATATCCAGGGATTGCCGAGTTCGAGCCCGACAAACCGCACCAGGAAATGCACTTGCGCAAAGCCCATCACCATGCCGATCAGCCCCTCGGCGGAGCCGACCGACAGGTCGATGTTGCGCATGACGATGACCAGCACCATGCCGCAGGCCATGATGGCGACCGCCGACGTCTGCACCGACAGGTTCCACAGATTGCGTGGCGTGAGAAAGGTACGGCTGTCGAAATCGAGCGGATTGACGCCGAGGCGCAGGCTGGAAATGACATGCAGACCGGTCCAGATCAGCAACAGGGCACCGATCATGCCGAGCATGCGGGTGTCGATCTCGGTTGCCTTGAGAAACCGGGCGACCACGCTGAGCTCCGACGCACGCGCGATGTCGGCCTGCGGGTTGGACGTCGTGTCGGTCATGATTTCCTCCCACCGGCTGGCCGTCTGACGCGGATGCCGTAACCAGCCTAGAAGCTATCCGCACGATGCGGAAACACAAATCTTTTTGAGAAAACGCCGCGGCTTTGGGCCGCGGCGTTGGTATCGAGCAGGAACAGGCCCGGCTTAGTTGCAGGCAGCGACCGTGCCGGCAGCAACGCCCGCGCAGACCTCATCCTTCTTGATCCAGCCAGCGTCGATGACGACGTTGAGATTGTCCTTGGTGATGGCAACCGGGGTCAGGAACAGCGACTTGACGGTGTTGCCGCCGGGCGTCGTGAAATCCTTCACACCGGCGATGTCGGTCATCTTCTTGCCGTCGGCCAGTTGCGATGCGATCTCGGCGGCGTTCTTGCCGAGCTCGCGCGCGTCCTTCCAGACCGACACGGTCTGGGTGCCAAGCGCGATACGGTTCAGCGCGGCGTGGTCGCCGTCTTGGCCCGACACCGGCACGGTGCCGGCCAGACCCTGCGCCGTCAGTGCCGCGACGACGCCGCCGGCGGTGCCGTCATTGGCCGCGACCACGGCATCGACCTTGTTGTCGTTGGCGGTGAGGAACTGTTCCATGTTCTTCTGGGCGTTGGCGGGCAGCCAGCCGTCCGTATAGGCCTCGCCGACATTCTTGATCTTGCCGCTGTCGATGGCCTCCTTGAGCACTTCCATCGAGCCCGAGAACAGGAAGTCGGCGTTCGGATCGGCACCGGAGCCCTTGATGAAGACATAATTGCCTTCCGGCTTGACCTTGAACACTTCGCGGGCCTGCATGCGGCCAACTTCCTTGTTGTCGAAGGTCAGGTAGAAGACATCCTTGTTTTCGATCAGACGGTCATAGCCGACGACCGGAATGCCTTCGTCCAGTGCCTTCTGTACCGCCGGGCCGATGGCCGAGGCATCCTGCGCCAGGATGATCAGCGAGTTGGCGCCCTGCGAGATCAGGCTCTCGACATCGGTAAGCTGCTTGCCGGGATTGGACTGCGCGTCGGCGGAGATATACTTGTCGCCGGCGGCCACGATCGCCGCCTTCATGGCGGCCTCGTCCGTCTTCCAGCGCTCTTCCTGGAAGTTGGACCACGAAACGCCGATGACCTTGTCCTTTGCCTGCGCGACCGACGCGAGCGTCAGCGACATGGCGACACCCGCCAGGATGGCGGCTGTGAATCTCTTCATGTTATCCTCCCTGCGCCGCGTATGGCGCGACCAAACTGACCCGAAGGCCGGCACACAGGCTCTTTTTTTCGAGCCTCGAAAAAATACTGATCCAACACCGGAACGCTGTCAACATCGATTCTGATGGATTTTGATGCCCCTCCGAATTTTTTTCGAGCCTCGGAATAAATAATGACAGGATAATTCGCTTCTGCCAGTATTTGGCTGGCGCGTGTCGCCCAAGGGTGGGCAACGGTTTCGGGACACGACACGCGCGGAAATGACGACCTGGGGCGCGACGCGCTTCAGGCTTCGCCGACGTCTTCGGAGGACACGAAAGGCTGCGGCGACCGGGAGGATGTGAGAAAGCATGTCGGTCGGAATCCGCCACGACGATTTGCGCCGGCGCAACCGGGCAATGGTGATTGCGGCCGTGCGCCGGGCCGGACAGCCGTCACGTACCGAGATCGCCGCGACCACCGGCCTCAGCCACTCGACCATATCGGCGATTTCCTCCGACCTGATCGGCGAAGGCATCCTGGCCGAAAGCAAGCCGAGCGAGCCCGGTTCGCTGAAACGCGGCCGGCCACAGGTCGGCCTCGGCCTCAATCCGGAAGCCGCGGCGGTGATGACCGTGGTGCTGTCGCTGAACTTCCTGTCCGTCGCCGTCATCGACTATGCCGGCCAGGTGATATCAGAGGAACAGCGCCGGCTGGACACGCTGACGATGTCGCGCGACGCGCTGATCGGTGAATGCGTCGCCATCGTGCGGCGCCGCCTCGAAGACCCCGATCTCGATGTCCGCAGCGTCGCCCGCATCGCGCTGGCGATCCAGGGCATTACCGACACCCGTGCTCGCGCCATGCTGTGGTCGCCGATAACGCCGCACACCGACATCGCCTTCGCCGACATCCTCGAGGACGAGTTCGGCATCCCCGCCACCATGGAGAACGACTGCAACATGATGGCGGTGGCGTTGCGCTGGCGCGATCCGCAGCGCTACCGTGATGACTTCATCGCCATCCTGCTCTCGCACGGCATCGGCATGGGACTGGTGCTGAAGGGTCAGTTGTTCACCGGCACCCATTCCTCGGGCGGCGAGTTCGGCCACATGATCCACCAGCCGAAGGGCGCGCTCTGCCGCTGTGGGCGACGCGGCTGCGTCGAGGCCTATGCCGGCAACTACGCCATCTGGCGCAACGCAAGGCAGCTCGGCGAGGACACCGAGCCGGTTGCCGATGTCAGCGACGCAGACATGCGCGCGCTGGCAGCCGCGGCCCGCGAAAGCGACGGGCCCGAGCGTGAAGCCTATCGCAAGGCCGGCGAAGCGCTTGGCTACGGGCTCGGCAGCCTGTTCGCGCTGATCGACCCGGCACCCGTCGCCATGGTCGGTGTCAGCGCCGCGGCCTTCGACCTGATCGAGCCGGCATTGCGCGAGGCCATAGCCCAGACCGCCGGCGGCCAGCACTCGGAATCGATTTCCTTCGACACCGAGCCGAACGAACTGCCGCTGATCCGCGAAGGCTGCGCCATGCGCGCGCTGACCTTCGTCGACCAGGAGATTTTCGCGCCGGGCGCGCAGGCACGACCGGGCGCCGGAAAGAACGTTGCCTGAGGATCCGTGCAAAACCAAATCATTCTGAGCGACCGGTCGACCTGAACCGGGCTTCACGATGGGTATGATGTCAGTCAGGCGCGCCAACTGTTAGGATGCTGTCTAATTCGACGCGTCGGCCAATGCCTCATCGTCTCGTACCCTCAACACTGAAATTTCAGCTGAACCACCATCAGGACCATCAAGAAATGACCGCCTCGCCTCCCTTTCTTGGCTTTCCCGATTGCCTTGCCGATGGCCGTATACCGCGTGCGGTGATCTTTGGAGCCGGTCACGGCACTACCTATCCCGGCAAGGACAGCAGCGGATACGCCTTGGCCGCCGACGCCATCCGCGTTGCGAGCCAGGGCGATGCCACGCTCGTCGAGCACTGGGATTTCGATCTCGGCGGCCCGCTGTTCGACGGCAAGCCGGTCTGCTGCATCGACACCGGCGACATCGCGACCACCATGCATGACAATAGCGGCAACAGGGCGCGGATCGAGGCGAAAACGCGCCAGGTTCTGGCACTACCGGCCGTGCCGATCCTGCTCGGCGGCGACGATTCCGTGCCCATCCCCTTCCTCGCCGGCTTTGCGGATCACGGGCCGGTCTGGATCCTGCAGATCGACGCCCATATCGACTGGCGCGACGAGGTGCATGGCGAACGCTACGGCTATTCGAACCCGATGCGCCGCGCAAGCGAGATGCCGCATGTCGCCGGCATCGTGCAGGTCGGCATCCGTGGCGTCGGCAGCGCTCGCCTCACCGAAATCGAAGCGGCACGGCGCTATGGCAGCCGCTTTGTAACCGCCCGCGAGGTTCACGCCCAAGGCGTCGAAGCCGCTCTCCGGCATATTCCGGAAGGGGCGCGGGTCGTCGTAACTCTCGACTGCGACGGCCTCGATCCCGGTATCATGCCGGGCGTGGCGGCGCGTTCGCCCGGCGGCCTCACCTACACCCAGGTGGTCGATCTGATCGGGGGCCTCGGCAGACGGGCCAGGATCGCGGGATTCGACCTTGTCGAGCTTTATCCTCCCGCCGACATTGACGGCCTGTCGGCCCTGACCGCAGCGCGCCTTCTCGTCAACGTCATCGGCACCGTCGTCCGGCAGGTTTGAGCCCGGACTCTCGCTAGGGCAATTCCAGGAAAAGTGTGAAACGGTTTTCCGTCCGGAATTGCGTCAAAACAAAGAGTTAGAGCGGTTTGCCGTTTCCGTGAAACGGTGAACTGCTCTAGTCTTCCCTGATCGCGTAACCCGCCCCGCGGATCGTGCGGATGACATCGGGCATGCGGCCGTTGTTGACCGCCTTGCGCAACCGGCCGACATGCACGTCCACCGTGCGCTCGTCGATATAGATCGTCTCGCCCCAGACATTGTCGAGCAGCTGGCTGCGCGAGAAGACGCGGCCAGGATGGCGCATCATGAATTCGAGCAGGCGGAATTCGGTCGGCCCGAGCCGGATCTCGCTCTTCTTGCGATAGACCCGGTGCGACTCACGATCGAGCACGATGTCGCCAACCTTGAGCACGCTGGACAGCACTTCCGGCTTGGCGCGGCGCAGCAGCGCCTTGACCCTGGCCATGAACTCCGGTGTCGAGAACGGCTTGACCAGATAATCGTCGGCGCCCGTGGAAAGGCCGCGCACGCGGTCGCTCTCCTCGCCACGCGCGGTCAGCATGATGATTGGCAGCCGCTCGGTCTCGGGGCGCATTCTCAGCCGCCGGCAGAGTTCGATGCCTGAAACCGCCGGCACCATCCAGTCCAGCACCAGAAGGTCGGGGACGTTCTCCTGCAGCCGGATCTCGGCCTCGTCGCCGCGCGTCACCACCTCGACCTGGTAACCCTCGGACTCCAGATTGTAGCGGAGCAGCACACCGAGCGGCTCCTCATCCTCCACGACCATGATGCGTGGCGCGATCATCGGCTGCTTACCCCTGTCGTCATGCCGCCGGCGCGGACATTGCCGTCTCGTCCTGCTTCGGGCGATTGGCGGGTAGCTGTGTGCCGGTCAAAACATAATACGCATTCTCGGCGATGTTGGTCACGTGATCGCCGATGCGTTCGAGGTTCTTGGCGCAGAACAACAGATGCGTGCACGCGGTGATGTTGCGCGGATCCTCCATCATGTAGGTCAGGAGTTCGCGGAACACGGACGTGTACTTGACGTCGATGCGTTCGTCGTCGTTCCTGAGCTTGGCCAGCGCCGCCGCGTCGGCGGCGGCGTATTCCTCGATCACGCCCTGCACCTGGATCAGCACCAGCTGCGCCATCGCATCGATCGAGTGCGAAAGGTCGCGAGGCGTGACGCTGAGGCCAACGGTGCCGACGCGCTTGGCGATGTTCTTGGCAAGATCGCCGATGCGCTCGAGGTCGCCGGCCATGCGGATCGAACCGACGACATGGCGCAGATCGTCGGCCATCGGCTGCCGCTTGGCGATCAGAGTGATGGCGCGGTCGTCGAGTTCGCGCTGGCGCGCGTCCATGATCGCGTCGTCGGAGACAACGCGCTGTGCCAGGGCGTTGTCGGAATTCAGAAGTGCCTTGGTCGCACCGCCGACCATCGAGCCGGCGAGATCGCCCATGTCGCTGATGAGCTTGCTGATCTGTCCGAGATCCTCGTCGAAAGAAGCGACTGTATGTTCGCCCATGATCTTAGTCCTCGTATGTCTGAGCTCAGCCGAAGCGGCCGGTGATGTAGTCCTGCGTGCGCTTCTCGCGGGGCGACGTGAAGATCTTCTCGGTGCGGTCGAACTCGACCAGTTCGCCCAGATACATGAAGGCGGTCTGCTTCGAGACGCGTGCCGCCTGCTGCATGTTGTGGGTGACGATGACGATCGTGTAGTCGGCCTGCAACTCGTCGATCAGCTCTTCGATCTTGGCGGTCGACAGCGGATCGAGCGCCGAAGCCGGCTCGTCGAGCAGGATGACTTCCGGCTTCACCGCCACGGTGCGGGCGATGCAGAGCCGCTGCTGCTGGCCGCCCGAAAGGCTGAGGCCGCTGGCGTTGAGCTTGTCCTTGACCTCGGTCCACAGTGCGGCGCGCTTGAGCGCCTGCTCGACGCGGCCGTCCATCTCGGACTTGCTGATCTTCTCATAGAGCCTGACGCCGAAAGCGATGTTTTCGTAGATCGACATCGGAAATGGCGTCGGCTTCTGGAACACCATGCCGATCTTGGTCCGCAGCAGGTTGAGATCCTGCGACCGGTCGAGGATGTTCTGGCCGTCGAGCAGCACCTGGCCCTCGGCGGTCTGTTTCGGGTAGAGCTCGTAGATGCGGTTGAAGACGCGCAGCAGCGTCGACTTTCCGCAGCCCGAGGGCCCGATGAAGGCGGTGACGCTGCGCTCGGGCAGCGACAGAGTGATACCCTTCAGCGCCTTGCTCTGGCCGTAGTAGAAGTTGAGGTTCTTGACCTCGATCTTGGCCTTGGCGGTTGCCTCGGCGGCGATCGTCATGTCTGGAGACAACATCTGGCTCATTTGTCCTCTCTGCGTCCGGTCAGGCTGCGAGCAAAGATGCTGAGCGCGAGAACCGTCAATGTGATTATGAGTGCGCCGGTCCAGGCCAGTTGCTGCCATTCCTCATAAGGGCTGAGAGCGAACTGGAAGATGGTCACCGGCAGGCTGGCCATCGGTGCGTTGAGATTGCTCGACCAGAACTGGTTGTTGAGCGCCGTGAAAAGCAGTGGCGCGGTCTCGCCCGAGATACGGGCGATCGACAGCAGTATGCCTGTGACGATACCGGAAAGGGCGGCGCGGTAGGCCACCGACTTGATGACAACCCAGCGCGGCGCGCCGATCGCGGTGCCGGCTTCGCGCAAGGCGTTCGGCACAAGGTTGAGCATGTCTTCGGTGGTTCGCACGACGACCGGAATGACCAGGATGGCGAGTGCGACAGAACCGGCAAGGGCCGAGAAATGCCCCATCGGCCGCACCATCAGTTCGTAGACGAACAGGCCGATGATGATCGACGGCGCCGACAGCAGGATGTCGTTGATGAAACGCACCACCGTTGTGAGTTTCGAGAAGCGGCCATATTCGGCCATGTAGGTTCCTGCAAGCACGCCGATGGGCGTGCCGACGACGACGGCGATGACCGTCATCACCACGCTGCCGTAGATGGCGTTGAGCAAACCGCCGGCGTCGCCGGGCGGCGGCGTCATCTGCGTGAAGACGTCGAGGGACAGGCCGGCGGTACCCTTGTGGACCAGCGCGCCGAGGATCAGCGCCAGCCAGGCAAGTCCGATGCCCGCGGCGATGACGCACAGCGTCATCATCACGGCATTCTTCCTCTTGCGGCTCTGGTGAAGCGATGAGGCTGTCGACATCGGTCAGGCTCCCGTGCGGGCGTCGATGCGCATCAGCATGTAGCGTGCGATGGCAAGGATCAGGAAGGTGATGACGAACAGGATCAGGCCGAGCGCCACCAGCGAAGACGTGTAGAGATCGCCGACGGCCTCGGTGAATTCATTGGCGATGGTCGCCGAGATCGTCGTCGCCGGCGCGAACAGCGAGGTGCTGATCCGATGCGCGTTGCCGATGACGAAGGTCACCGCCATGGTTTCGCCGAGCGCACGGCCGAGGCCGAGCATGACGCCGCCCATGATGCCTATCCGTGTGTAGGGAATGACAACGCGGCGGGTCACCTCCCAGGTCGTGCAACCAATACCGTAGGCGGATTCCTTCAGCACCGGCGGCACCGTGTCGAAGACATCCTTGGTGATCGAGGTGATGAAGGGCAGCACCATGATGGCCAGGATCAGCGACGACGTCAAAAGGCCGATACCGTAGGGCGGACCGGCAAACAGGCTGTTGAGGCCAGGAATGCCGTGGAACATGCCGATGATGAAGGGCTGCACGGTCGTCTGCAGGAACGGCGCCAGCACGAACAGGCCCCAGATGCCGTAGATGATCGAGGGGATGCCGGCGAGCAGCTCCACCGCCATGCCGATCGGGCGCCGAAGCGGGCGCGGGCAAAGTTCGGTGAGGAAGATGGCAATGCCGATGCCGAGCGGCACGGCGATCAGGATGGCGATCGCCGAAGTGACGATGGTGCCGTAGATCGGCGCCAACGCGCCGAATTTCTCGGTGACCGGGTTCCAGCTTTCACTGGTCAGGAACGAGAAGCCGAAAGTCGACAGCGCCTGCCAGGAACCGGCAAACAGCGAGATCGCGACACCGCCGAGCAGGACCAGCACCAATATGGCGGCGGCGCGGGTAAGCCCGTGGAAGATCGCGTCGGTCAACGCGAACCGCCTGACAGTGGCATCGCGCGAACCTCGAATGGCTGGCAAGGCTTCCTGGACAGCGCTCATGTGAAGCTCGGCTCTTTGTGTTGAGGAAAAAGGAGCGCCGCGACGCGGCGCTCCTTTAGAGGATGTCACTCGCCAGCGTAGACGGGCTTGCCGTCGGTGACGATATCCGACTTCCACGAAGCCTTGATCAGGTCGACGACGTTGTCGGGGATCGAAACGTAGTCGAGGCCCTTGGCGATGTCCTTGCCGTCCTTGTAGGCCCAGGCGAAGAACTTCAGCGCTTCACCGGTGGCGGCGACATCTTCGGGAGCCTTGTGGATCAGCACCCAGGTCGACGCGGCGATCGGCCAGGTGGCGTCGCCGGGCTCGTTGGTGATGATGACGTTGAAGTTCTTCGCACCCTTCCAGTCGGCGTTCGAAGCAGCCGAGCCGAAGGATTCGAGCGACGGCTCGACAACCTTGCCGGCGGCGTTCAACATCTTGGAGTAGGACAGGTTGTTCTGGGACGCGTAGGCATACTCGACGTAGCCGATGCCGCCGTCGGTCTGCTTGACGGTGTTGGCAACGCCTTCGCTGCCCTTGGCGCCGACGCCGACCGGCCATTCGACCGCCGTGTCGGAACCGATCTTGTCCTTCCAGTCGGGCGACAGCTTGACCAGGTAGTTGGTGAAGTTGAAGGTCGTGCCCGAGCCGTCCGAACGATGCACGACGGCGATAGCGGTCGACGGCAGGGTGAGTGTCGGGTTCAGCGCCTTGATCGCGGCATCGTCCCAGGTGGTGATGGCGCCCAGGTAGATCTGGGCCAACGTCTTGCCGTCAAGAACCAGCTCGCCCGGCTTGATGCCGGTCAGGTTGACGATCGGCACGATGCCGCCCATCACCATCGGAAACTGGACGAGGCCGTTCTTTTCCAGGTCGGCATCGGACATCGGCTTGTCGGTGGCGCCGAAGGTCACGGTCTTGGCGATGACCTGCTTGATGCCGCCGCCCGAGCCGATCGACTGGTAGTTGAGGCCTACGTTGGTGTCTTTCTTGTAGGTGTCGGCCCACTTGGCGAACACCGGATAGATGAAGGTCGAGCCGGCGCCGGAAAGATCAGCTGCCATTGCCGCGGAAAGGGTGAAGGTAGACGCCGTAGCCATTGCAATCGCAACGGCCGCCGAGCGGATGAAATGTCTCATGTGGCCTGCTCCTGTTCGGAAGATGGTCTCTCGGCGCCATTCCTCTCGGCGCCCGCTGAGGCCAATAGCCTTCGATTATTACAGTCGCATGACAGTTTGATGTCACCCCGGTAACGCGTCACTGGGGAAGAGAAGGCGTCAGCCAACGAGTGCTCGCGGGGAAGCCTCGCTTTGCTCCCGGAATCAGGCACTTGCGCCGTTTCAGACCGGGACCGGCATGCCGTTTCCGGGTCGTTGCCCTGGTAAAGAAAATCCGGACGGGAGCGCGTTGCTCTCAGCCAGAGGATGTCTTGGCCGGGCCATCGCCGAAAACAGGTCCGTTGGGGTAGATTGACGCTGTTTCATGCCGGCGGTCGCTGCTCCCGCCCGTAACTGGAAGAGCGGAATTCGAATGTGGCCATTGTCTCGCCTGGGCGCCGCCCTTGCTATGGTGCGATCGCGCCATAGTCTTGCACGCAGGGGTAGCGGCGATTTCCGGTTGATTCCCCCTGCGGATGCGTGGATGCGATGCTAGCCGGCGTTGCGCTGACCCTGGCGACCGGCGCCGATCCAGCGCTCGACCTTCTCGAGCAGGGCCCTGGGACTGATCGGCTTGGGCAGATAGTCGTCCATGCCGGCCTCCAGGCAGCGTTCCCGATCGCCCTTCAGCGCATGCGCGGTGACGCCGACGATCGGCACATGCGTGCCGGTTTCTTCCTCCAGCCGGCGAATGGCGGCGGTCGCCTCCAGCCCGTTCATTTCCGGCATCGAGACATCCATCAGGATCATGCATGGATTGAGCCTGCCGAAAGCGTCGAGCGCCTTGCGGCCATTGCCGACGATCTCGAAACCATAACCGGTCTCGCCCAGGATCTGGGTAAAGACCATCTGGTTCACCTCATTGTCCTCGGCCACCAGGATATCCAGCCTGTCCCCGCCACCGCCGGTCGCCGGTAGCCGGGGGCGCACCGCCGGTGGCTGCAGCAACGCCCGTTGTGCCGACGGCGTCGACGGCGGTGGCCGCGGAGCGTCGTTTCGAGCGCCATCGGTCGCGAGCGGCTCGGCCTCGCTGCCGGTCGCGTGGCGATGCCGCTGGATGGTGGAGACCAGCGTCTCCAGCAGCACCGACGACCGCGCCGGCTTGATCAGCTGGGCATCTATGCCGAGATCGCGATAGCTGGTGTTGGCGAGCGACTGGTCGACCGAGGTCAGCATGATGATCGGCGTGTCGGCAAGGCCGGCGGTGTTGCGCACGATCCGCGCCATTTCGGCGCCGCTCATCTCAGGCATCTGATAGTCAAGCACGACACAGTCGACCGGCACGTCATAGGCGGCAGCGGCGAACAACACCTTGAGGCCCTCGGCGCCGCTTTCGGCCGCGCAGGAATCGAAGGTCCACGATGCCATTTGCTCGGTCAGGATGGCGCGGTTCACGGCATTGTCGTCGACGATCAGCACGCGCGCGCCGGTCACGTCCACGGGCATGATGCGTTGCCCGTCCTGCTGCCCGGCCCTCGGCAGCGTGACCGTGAACCAGAAGGTCGAGCCCTTGCCCTCGGCGCTCTCGACACCGATGTCGCCGCCCATCAGATCGACGAGCCGCGAGGTGATGGCGAGGCCGAGGCCGGTTCCCTCGTGCCGTCTCGTCGAGGAGGTGTCGACCTGGCTGAACTTTTCAAACACGAGTTTCAGCTTCTCCTCGGGGATACCGATGCCGGTATCGGTAACCGAGATCGTCAGTTTCGTTCCCGTCGGTACCCGTTCGCCGGTGACGTCGACCAGCACATGGCCTTCGTCGGTGAACTTCACCGCGTTGCCGACAAGATTGGTGACGATCTGCCTGATGCGGCCGACATCGCCGATGAACATGCTTTCGAGACGAGGTTCGACGCGCACGATGAGCTCGAGATCCTTCTCCTTGGCGCGGGTCGACACCAGCGTCGCCACATCCTCGATCGCCTCGGCGAGGTTGAAAGGCGCCGGATCGAGCACCAGTTGGCCGGCATCGATCTTGGAGAAATCCAGGATGTCGTTGATGATGGTGAGCAGCGCGTTGCCCGATTTCACGATGATGTCGGTGAACGTCTTCTGCTTCGGGTCGAGGTTCGATTTGGCCAGCAGTTCGGCCATGCCGAGCACGCCGTTCATGGGCGTGCGGATTTCATGGCTCATATTGGCGAGGAATTCCGACTTGGCGCGGTCGGCGAGCACGGCGCGCTGACGTGCCTCGCGCAGTTCGGCCTCGCGCATCTTCAGCTCGGTGATGTCGGTGGTCGACCCGATCAGGTAGAGCGAGCCGTCGGACGCGATCATCGCCCCCTTGCGGGCGAACTGGTGGCGCACGCTGCCGTCGGCAAGCGTCACGGTTTCCTCGACCTCCTGCGTTTCGCCGCTGCGCAGCACGGCGAGATCGCTGTTGACGAAGGCTTCGCCATCCTTTCCGAAAATCTCGATGTCGGTCTTGCCGAGCGCATCTTCCCTGCCGAGACCAGTGAGATCGCACCAGCCCTTGTTGACGTAGAACTGCCTGAGGTCTGAGCGCTTGGCGTAGATCGAGACCGGCACGTTGTCGATCAGGCTGCGGAACACCTCATTCTCGCGCATGCTTTCTTCCAGAGCACGCTCGCGCGCCTTGACCTCGGTGATGTCTGTGCTCGAACCGACCAGATGCACCGATCCGTCCAGCGCCACCAGGCGGCTCTTGCGCGTCATCAACTGGCGCAGCGTGCCGTCGCGATGGGTGACCGGCTCCTCGATCTCCCTGACTCGACCGGTGACGACGACCTCGGTGTCGTCGTGGCTGTAGCTTTCGGCATCTTCGGCGCCGAACAACTGGCGGTCGGTGCGGCCGATGACGTCTTCCTTGGCAATGCCGGTCAGCGCGCACCAGGCCTTGTTGACGAATTCGATGCTCAGATCCTGCGCCTTGATGAAGGCGGCCACCGGCAGCTCGTCCATCACATGCCGGAACAGATCGATCTGGCGCATGCTTTCCTGCAGCGCCTTTTCGCGGCTCTTGATCTCGGAGATGTCGACGCGCACGCCGATGAAGGTGCCATCGTCGGTCCGCATGTCGTAGACCTGATACCAGCGGCCATCGGGATTGAGACGCTCATAGGACGAGTTGGGCAAACGGTAGCGGGCGAGAATGCCGTCGAGCCAGCGCTCGGGGTCGCTGTCGTACAGTTTGTCGACTTCGGGATCGCCACTGAGGCGGAAATAGCCGACCGAATGGCCAAGCGCCAAAGCCTCGCGGAAGGTGCGGCCTGCCTGCCATGCAGGCTTCAGGTCAGGCAGCGTGTCCTGCAACTTGCGGTTGGCGAAGACGAACTTGTCGTCACGGTCATAGATGATGACGGCGGCCGGCAGCGATTCCAGCACGGTCGCGAGATTCTTGCGTGCGTCCTCGGCTTCCGTCTCGCGGCGCTTCATGTCGGAAATGTCGAAGATGAAGCCGGCGACATAGTTGCGGCCGCTGGCCATGCCGACGCGGCTCTTCCTGACGATGCGCGAGCGGCTGGCGCCATCGGCCTCGAAATTTTCTTCCACTTCGTAGGGCCGTCCGGTGGCCAGCACGTCCCGTTCGCTCTGTTCGAAAAGCGCGACATCGTTCAGCGTGAGGAAATCGCCGCCGGGCTTGCCGAGCATGGCCCGAGGCGTCTGTCCGAACAAGGTGGCGAAGGCCTCGTTGACGAACACGAAGCGCAGATTGTCGTCCTTGACGAAGATCGGATCCTTGACGGCGTTGATGACCGCTTCCGCCAGCCGCGCTTTCTCCAGCGCGTCGGCAAGTTCGGCTTGGCGGTTCTTCATGTCGGTGACGTCGACATAGGAGATCAGCCGCCTGCCCCCGGCCAGCGGCGCCATCGACGAGATCAGCGTGCGGCCGTCATTGCGCGGGAACTGCCGCGATCCGGCCGTGCCGGCCCTGATTTCCGCCTCCCGATCGGCGATATGCCGCTGCCACGTCGCGTCGTCGGAGCCATACGGGTCGACGTCGCGGCTGGCGTCCATCAGATCGCGGAAGTTGCAGCCGATCTCGGCGCGCCGGGCGTCGATCTGCCAGAAATCGTAGAAGGCACGGTTGATGACTTCGGCGCGCATGTCGGCATCGAGGACGAGGACACCGATCGGCATCTGGTCGACCATGGTGCGGAGATTGGCGAAGGTTTCGGCGATTTTGGCGTTGGCGCTCTCGATCTCGGCATCGTGACGCTTGACCTCGGTGACCTCGTAGTAGGTCAATAGCCGCTTGCCCCCGGACAGCGCCGTCACCGAGAACATCATCGTCCTGCCGTTGGCATGGGAAAACTCGCGTGGCGCGACGGAGCCGGCGCGAATCTCCTCGATGCGGGTGGCGAGGTAGCGCTGCCATTGCTGTTCGTCGAGATCACCGTAGATGCCGTTGCGGCGGTTGAGTTCCATCAACAGGCTGAACGGAGCGCCGACGGTCACGGCGCCGTCCGGAATCCTGGAGAGGTCGCGATAGGCCTTGTTGACGATCAGCGTGTCGAGCCGGGCGTCGAGCAGCACGACCCCCATGTGCATGGCGTCCATCGTCCGCTCGAGATCGGCAAGAAGCTGGGCCGGCTCGCCGCCCGCCGGCGGCTCCTGCTCCAGCTTCTCGAAGGCGCCGGCCAGCGCCGTCACGTTGCGGCCGATGCCGCGATAGCCGGTGAATTGTCCCGCGTCATCAAACCTCGGAAAGCCTGATATCAAGACCCAACGGCAATCGGCGGAGCCACCTTTCAGCTCATAGACGAAGTCGCGAAACGGCCGGTGCGCCTGCAGATCCTCCAGATGCGCGGCGGCACTGCGGTCGCCGTTCAGGACCCGCTTGAGGAAGTCGAAGCGGAACCGGCCAAGCACATCAGCTGGATCGATGCCGGTGGCTGCCTGGTAGTTTTGCGACAGCCACGAGAATCGCAGCTCGGCGTCGGTCTCCCATATCCAGTCCGAACTGGCCTCGACCAGTTGGCGAAGCGCGTCGGCCGAATCCATGTCCGCGGCGCACGATGGTGCACCGTCGCCGTGCGATGTCGATTTGCGGGTCCCACGTTTGCCGCGCGTGCCGATTGCTTCGTCCGCTTCCGCCATGCCATCCCCACCCCGAAAACCAAGGCCGAACCCTCCTCCGCGGCTCGTCGGCGGAATGTGCCCGAGAAGCATTAACGATCCGCTAACCTTAACGGCTGGTTAGAGAGCGATGTGCCGGCCCGGCCTGAGTTATTCCGCCCGGTTGTCGGGGAGCCCGTAGCCGCTATATAAGCGCCTAGGGGTGTTGCTAATGTTCGGACGGTTTTTGCCTTTTTTCGTGGGCGTGTCGCTGCTTTCTGGCAGTGGCTGCTCGCGCACCTATGATGGCACCGTCGTCATCCCGAGACCGCTCGATGTCCGGCGTTTCTGGGATCGGCCGCCGCCGAATGTCGAATACGGACAGTCGCAGGCCGAAAGCGGCGCCTTTCCGGTGGCGCCACAGCCGCCGAGGCGCTTTTCCGAGGCCACCGCGCCGAGACGGCACCAGACGAGGGTCTCGACGCCGCCCTCGCAGTCTTCCGGCCCCGAGAAGCCGCTGGCATGCAGGAATGTCAGTGAACCGGGCAAGCGAATTCGAATGGTCTGCGACTGACGCTCCGGAAAAGTCCTTTCAGGGAATTGCCTTTACAGCGAGGCCGCACCCTTTTTGGGTTCTGTCGCACCCAACTTGTCGAGCGCAAGCCGAACCTGGCGCAAATCGTCCTGCCAGCCGTCATCGTCGTTCATCGGGCTTTCCGACGCGGCTCGCTGCAATCCCCGTGCCTCGGACTCGATCTCGCGTAACCCGGCGATCTTCTGCTCGTAGGTCAGGGCGTCGTCCTCGACGATCTCCAGCACCCTCATTTCCCTGAATGTGGCCATGGCGTTTCTCCTGGCTGATGTCGATGACAACGCCGTGAGCGCCCCTCCGTTCCAGGCGGCCGGGCCGACCACGCGCACCGGCCGCTGGCTTCGATTGACTGGTGCTGGGCGGCCTCGGATTGCCGGTGGCTGACGGTTCGACGAAGCCGCGATCAAACCATCGTTACCGGCCGCCCTCCTGAAACCTTTGCCCGACCTGCGGCGTTGATGGCCGAAGGAGAACGCAGATGTCGATCCATTTCACGGTCTCGGACCTGACGAGAAACCTCTTTCACTCGCTTGGGCTGGATCACGAACGCGCGCCAAGGCCTCTTAACCCCGAGCAGAAGCTGCTGCTGGAATGCTATCTGGCGGGCCAGATTCCGGAATCGGCCTGGAATGACTATGTCTTCGAGACGCCCGATCTTGCCCGCCATGCAGATGCCAGGCGCAGTCATCACTGAGCCCGCCATCCGCGTAGTGATCACCAGCCCGAAAGCCCGAATGGGTCAACGGGTCGTGCACGCCCGCCGGTGCATGCCCGCTTCGGCCTAATTTTTGGGAGAGGTGAATTGCAAGGTGAACACGTTGCCTGCCATGCCTTGCGCCAGCGTCGGCGAGAAGGATAAGGGCAGGCAGTTCTGCAGGGCCGTGGTGGCGGCATCGACGAATGATTTCTTCGCCTTGGCGTCGCCGTCCACCTTGATTGCAGTCGGCCTCGGTGGGCCGATCAGCGTGCCGTCGCGCTTGAAGCTGAAGCTCAAGGTGACGCTGGCATTTCCGGCGTCGACCGGCGGCGTCCAGCATGCCTGGATCGCGGCCCTCACTTCATTCATGGTGTTGAGCGGCGCGGCAAACGACGGGCAGCAGATGCCTGCCGACATCACGCCCGCAATCGCAAGTTTGGCCACGCTTTTCATCGCAATCCCCACGTCTCCACCGTCAATCGACAGTCCCTGCCGGACTGCCGAAATGGATGGTAAGGCCAACACCGGCAATGACAATATCTCACGGTAAAAAGTTGATGCCGAAAAACGCTTGCGCCGCCTGCCCGCCTCATTGCCATGTCCCGACGATAGCGTGCGAAAAAGCAAAAAGGCCGGCATTGCGCCGACCTTTCCTTTCACTCGGCGCCAGTACATCCGTGGTCGCGGGGTGAATTACCGGCAGTAGACAGGGTTTTGGTTAACGAGTCCTTAACCTCATGCCTTGGGCTGCGACCGCACATAGGCGATGTAGCCGCGCACGTCGGCGGCCGGCTCGGCATAGGCCTTGCCGAGCTTCTTCTCGATCGCCTCCACGTAGTCCTTCGCCCATTTGGGCAAGGGGTAGTCGATGACGGCCAGGAATTCGAGCGTCGCCGCCAGGCGGATGTCGGCGATCGAAGGGCTCGTGCCGCCGATGAACGGCTTGCCGTCCCTGAAGAAGCTGTGGAAGACCTCCAGCGGCTCGGCGATGGCGGCCATGGCGGCCTTCTGGGCTTCGGACTTCTTGTCGGGGTGGGCGTCGCTATGGCCAACCTCGCCGGCATATTGCGGGAAGCCGAGCGCCGGATAGGTGGCGCGTGCGACATAGGGGTAGAGCGTTCCGATCAGATAGAACATGGCGCTGTCGATCATAGCTCGCTTGGCCGGTGCTTTCGGATAGAACTTCTCCAGCCCATGCTTGTTGGCGAGATACTGCATGATGGCGCAGCTTTCCCACAGAACGCCGCGCGGCAGGCCCTTGTCCTCGATCATTGGCGTCAGATGCGCCGGGTTGCGCGCCATGTATTCGGGCGAGCGCGTGATGCCCCAGGCGTCGGTCTCGGCATGATCGAACCCGGCCGCTCTCGCAAACACCCGAACGGTCATGTTGTTGACGCTCGGTTTCAGCATGCTGAGCTTCAGCATCGGTTTCTTCGCGGACTTCGCCTTGGCCTTCGGTGCGGTCTTGGTGGAAGCCTTGGCTGCAGGCTTTGCCGCCGCCTTCGCGGCCGCTTTTGGCGCTGGCTTGGCTGCCGGCTTCGCAGCCTTCCCCGCCGGCTTTGCGGCTGCCTTGGCCGCCGGCTTCTTTGCGCTCTTGGTAACAGTCTTTGCCATTGTGTTCCTCCCTTTTGTTTTGGCTATCGTCAGTATGGGTTCTTCGGCGCCCGGTCGTCCGACAGGGTGGCGCGGGAACGCTCGACGAGCGCCTGGATCGCATCGGCAAGATGCACTTCCGCGATGTTGTAGTCGCCGCGCGCGACGCGCAGTCCGTGCGCTTCCATCAGCACGTCGGCATGGGTGAAGCCCGCCGGCGGCTCGAAGCGGTAGGAGGCGAGCTCGATCAGCAGGCCGAGCGGATCCTCGAAATAGATCGAATCCATGAAGCCGCGATCCTTGACGCCGCTGTGCTTGATGGCGCGCTCGTCGAGCCGGGCGACCGCCTGCAGGAAGGTGACGCGCGACACCGCAAAGGCGATGTGGTGGACGCAACCCGGATCGGTCGGCGTGCGCCGCTTCGGCGGCGTGCGGCTCTCGTCGGTGAAGACGGTGATCAGCCGGCCATCGCCGGGGTCGAAGTAGAGGTGGCTTTCGCTCGCCTTGTCGAGGTTGGGCTGCTCGAAGACGAACGGCATGCCGAGCACGCCTTCCCAGAAATCGATCGAGGTCTGGCGCCCGGCGCCGACCAGCGTGATGTGATGCACGCCTTGCGATTGCAGTTTCCGCATTGGTCTCCCTCCCGAGGCATCGACTGCCCGTCCGGATCTGCTCGGGCAACGGCGTTCTGCGCGCCGCTCTAGCCGGGGATCCATTACGCGATGCTAATCCAATCAGCCCCGCTGCGCCAGAAGCGGCGAATGCGATCTAGATTGGACGATTGGTGGAAAGCTCTGAGAGAGGTATGCCCGAGGCGCAGCACGCCAAAAAGCCAAAAAGGCCGGCACTGAGCCGACCCTTTTCTTTCGATGTTCGCACCGGTACATCCGTGGTCACGCGCCGAAAGCAAATTGCCTCCGGTAGATAGGCGATTGGGGAACGAAACGTTGATTTCGGCCGCGCGGCAAAATCGTCAGTCAAGAAAGATGATTTTCTTGAACGCCATCATCTCTCCCATGACGTTGCCGCTATCATCGACCTGCTGCCCTTGCCCGACCGTAACCGTCACGCGTTTTCCCTTGTAGCGAGACGGCATTACGGTTTGCTCGTTCCAGCTTTCGCACTCGGGTGCGGCACACAAGCCAACTTGCTCGGCCTTCTTGCGGTCAACAATGGTTAGATAACAATTGTCACCACATTCGAAGCCTCGAATGGTACCCGTGATCTTCCTGTCCTTGGAGAAGGACGGGTTACACTGGGCAATCACGGACACGGAGACGAGGAGAGCCAAAGCCAGTTGTTTCATGCGGCCAACTTGCTGCAACAGGCCTCGCTGCGCAAGCATCACATCTGGCAGAAAATCCTTGGTACGCCCAAGGGGAATCGAACCCCTGTTCCCGCCGTGAGAGGGCGGTGTCCTGACCGCTAGACGATGGGCGCGTTCAAGAACCGGCGATATAGGCTGACGGCTGGGAAAAAGCAACTGGGGTTCGGCCGCTTTCCCTTCTCGGGGAAAAGTCGGCTGCGGGCCTACCGTTTCGGCTCGATCAGGTCCCAGAGATTGCCGTGCAGATCGGCGAAAACCGCCACCGTGCCATAGGGCTCGAAGCGCGGCGCCTCGCGGAATTCAACGCCCTTGTCCAGCATCGCCGCATGGTCGCGGGCAAAGTCGTCGGTCTCGAGGAACAGAAACACGCGGCCGCCGGTCTGGTTGCCGACGCTTTTGCTCTGAGCCTCGTCGGAAGCCTCGGCCAGGAGCAGCCTGGCGCCTTGCCCGTTGGCCGGCGCGACGGTGACCCAGCGCTTGCCGCCGCCGAGATCGACGTCCTCGACGAGCAGAAAGCCGAGCCGCTCGACGTACCAGGCGATCGCCTCGTCATAGCTGGCGACGACCAGCGCTACCGTCGCGACGCGACGATGTTCGGCGAACCCGGTCATGCCCGAGGCCTACGCATTTGTTGCGGCCGGCTCATTTGTTGCGGATCGCAAACCGGCCGATCAGGCGGCGCTCGGCGATGTCGTAGACGAAGATCGTGCGGCTGCCGTCGGCAAGCTCGGCGTCGATCGAGACACGGTTGCCGGACAGCGACTGGCTGATCACCTTGGCACCGACCGGCAGCACGATGTCGCCGCTGACCGGCTCGCCAGCAGGCACCTGGATGTCGCCTGCCAGCGGCGGGGTCGCGGGCGGTGCGTTGCGCGCTTTGTAGACAAGGGCTCCGATCACCACCATAAGGGCAAGAAACAGCAGGCCGAGATTGATCCCGACGAAGCGGACGAGTTTCTTGCGCACCTTTTCGACCTCCGGGTCGAGCGGCTTCTCCCGACCTTCAACTGGGTCTTCCTCGGCGATGGCCATGGCAAAGCATTCCGGAACGATTTTCGATGAGCGCTCATAGCGAAGAGGCCCCTGAATTGATAGAGGACCAATTCATGGAGGCAGCACCCACCGTGCTGGTCGCGGGTGCGGATGCGACCGGCCAGCGCCTCGACCAGTGGCTGGCCGCCAGCCTCGGTCCGGACATGTCGCGCAGCCGCGTGCAGATGCTGATCAGGCAGGGCGCGGTCAGGGTCGACGGCAAGCCTGTCGACGAGACCAAGCGCAAGATGACCGCGGGCGAAAGCGTGTCGGTCGCCATGCCGGAGCCGGAGCCGGCCGAGCCGCAAGGCGAAAACATCCCGCTCGATGTGCTCTATGAGGATGACGAACTGATCGTCATCAACAAGCCGGCCGGGCTTGTCGTGCACCCTGGCGCCGGCAACTGGACCGGCACGCTGGTCAACGCGCTGATCCATCACTGCGGCGACAGTCTTTCGGGCATTGGCGGCGTGCGGCGGCCGGGCATCGTCCACCGCCTCGACAAGGAGACCAGCGGCGTCATGGTGGTCGCCAAGACCGACCGCGCCCACAAGTCGCTGTCCGAGGCCTTCGCCGATCACGGCCTGACCGGCGACCTCGAACGCGCCTATCTGGCGCTGGTCTGGGGCATCCCGCAGCGGCCGACGGGAACGGTCGATGCACCGCTCGGCCGCGCCGCCGACCGGGTGCGTCGCGCCGTGGTGCCGGAAGGGCGCGACGATGCCCGCCATGCCGTCACCCACTTTGCCGTGCAGGAGCGTTTCGGCGAGAAACAGCAGCAATTCGCCACGGCAAGCCTGGTCGGATGCCGGCTGGAGACCGGCCGCACCCATCAGATCCGCGTCCACATGGCGCATATCGGCCATCCGGTGATCGGTGACCCGGAATACGGCCAGGCCTTCCGCACCAAGGCCAATCGGCTGCCTGAACCGTTGAAAAGCCAGGTCAAGGCATTTTCCCGGCAAGCTTTGCATGCCTGGCTCCTTGCATTTCGTCACCCGGCTACCCATCTAACGATGAGGTTCGAGGCGCCGTTGCCGGGGGACATGGAGGAACTCGTCGGCGGCTTCCGCAAACTTTGAACCCTGTCACCAACAACCCTTCAAGCTAGCCTTCAAAACCTGACCCGCATTGTTCACTTCAACGTGACACACTGTTTCGTGTTGAACAAACGCCTGTCTTTTCTGGTTTTGTTCCTGTATAACAACTGACGTCGCGAGCGAGCCTTTTGGTGCTCGTGTCATATGCCCGCCGCGTTTCGGGGGCATCACTCCAATAGAGAGGGGGCGCTATCATGGCCCAGTCATTACCCAGTATCGTTTCCGGCGAAGGCGGCCTCAGCCGCTACCTGGAAGAAATCCGCCGCTTTCCAATGCTGCAGCCGCAGGAAGAGTACATGCTCGCCAAGCGTTACGCCGAGCATGAAGACACCACCGCGGCGCACAAGCTCGTCACCAGCCACCTCAGGCTCGTCGCCAAGATCGCCATGGGCTATCGCGGCTATGGCCTGCCGATCGGTGAAGTGATCTCGGAAGGCAATGTCGGCCTGATGCAGGCCGTCAAGAAATTCGAACCCGAGCGCGGCTTCCGCCTCGCGACCTATGCCATGTGGTGGATCAAGGCCTCGATCCAGGAGTACATCCTGCGCTCGTGGAGCCTGGTCAAGATGGGCACGACCGCCAACCAGAAGCGTCTGTTCTTCAACCTGCGCAAGGTGAAGGGCAAGATCCAGGCGCTCGACGATGGCGACCTGAAGCCCGATCAGATCACCGAGATCGCCACCAGGCTGAACGTCTCCGAAGCCGAAGTGGTGTCGATGAACCGCCGCCTTTCGGGCGACGCCTCGCTCAACGCACCGATCCGGGCAAGCGAAGGCGAGTCCGGCGAATGGCAGGACTGGCTGGTCGACGACCATGAAAGCCAGGAAGATATGCTGATCGAGCAGGACGAGCTGGAAAACCGGCGCGGCATGCTGTCAGGCGCTCTTGCCGTGCTCAACGAGCGCGAGCGGCGCATCTTCGAGGCCCGTCGCCTCGCCGAAGAGCCGCTGACACTGGAAGAGCTGTCGGCCGAGTTCGACATCAGCCGCGAGCGCGTGCGCCAGATCGAGGTGCGCGCCTTCGAGAAGGTGCAGGATGCGGTCAAGGCCGCCGCCAAGCGCCAGACCCAGGCGCTGCGCACCATCGAGGCACAGCCGGCGGCTTGAAGCCAGCTTCGGCACGAAACAGAACGGCGGCGCCAGGAGACTGGCGCCGCCTTTTTTCTGTCTTAGCATCGGCGCTGGCGGTTGGTGAAGACGAGGTTACAGCCAATCTCCCCTTGCGGGGGAGATTGGCTGTTTCAGCAACGGCGTACCCTCAAAGCGAATCCAGCGGGAACTTCAGGTATCGCCTTCCATTGGCTTCCGGCTCCGGCAGCCGTCCGCCATTCATGTTGACCTGCAGCGCATGCAGGATCAGCCTCGGCATGGGTAGCGTCCTGTCGCGGGCTTCTCGCAGGGCGACGAAATCGGCCTCGGCACGCGCGGCAACGAGGTGGATGTTGGTGGCCTTTTGCATCGCGATCGTGCTTTCCCACAAGGGTTCGCGCCCACCGGCCTGATAGTCGTGGCCGACGAAGACGCGCGTCTCGCCCGGCAGCGCCAGGATGCCCTGGATCGAGTGCCAGAGCCGCGCGGCGCTTCCGCCGGGAAAATCCGCTCTTGCCGTGCCGCTGTCGGGCATGAACAGCGTATCGTGGACGAAGGCGGCATCACCGATCACATAGGTGATCGAGGCCAGCGTGTGCCCGGGTGAGAAAAGCACCTTGACTGGAATGGTTCCGATCCGGAACGTCTCGCCCTCCCCGAACAGCCTGTCCCATTGCGAGCCGTCGGCGGGAAAATCCGGCCAGTTGTAGATCGCCTTCCACAGTTTCTGGACTTCGACGACCCTGTCGCCGATGGCGGTGGGTGCCCCGGTCTTCTGCTTCAGGTAATGCGCCGCCGAGAAATGATCGGCATGCGGATGGGTGTCGAGGATCCACTCGAGCTCGAGCCCGTTGTGCCCGATGAAATCGAGCAGGGCGTCTGCATTCTTCGTACCGGTCGCGCCAGACTTCTCGTCGAAGTCGAGGATCGGGTCGATGATGGCGCATCGCTTCGTCGCCTGGTCGGCGACGACATACTGGATGGCCCCGGTCGGCTTGTCATAGAAGCCGCTGACCTGCGGCCTGGCCAAAGCTACGTCCAATTTCGGCTTCCCCAAACCCCTGAAGCAATTCCAGGAAAAGCGTGACACGGCTTTCCCGGGAAAAGCGCACAGCACTTTCCCTTCGGAATTGCGTCGAAACAACGGGTTAGAGTGGTTCCACAGTTCCGCGAAACGATGGACCGCTCCAGCCGACAGGAATGATTTTCTCTGGCGGCACCCGAGAGGAGCATGGTTGTCCACTCGGGTGGCTCAGTCAAGCATCCCTTGGCTCACAAGGGCAAGAAAGCCAAAAACCGTTCCGAAGCGCTGGGTCAGGCGGACGGCTGCTTGGTCTTCCTGAGATAGGGCAGGATGGTCTCGAAGGCGCCGAAACGCTTGATGGCGTCCTCGTTGGAAACGGCGGCGGTGATGATGACGTCCTCGCCCTGCTTCCAGTTTGCCGGCGTCGCCACCTGGTGCTTGGCGGTCAGCTGCATGGAATCGACCGCGCGCAGGATCTCGTCGAAGTTGCGGCCCGTGGTCATCGGGTAGGTCAGCACCAGCTTGACCTTCTTGTCCGGCCCGATGACGTAGACCGAGCGCACGGTGGCGTTGTCGGCGGGCGTGCGGCCTTCCGAAGTCTCGCCGGCACCGGCGGGCAGCATGTCATAGAGCTTGGCGACCTTGAGGTCCTTGTCGCCGATCAGCGGATAGTGCACCGAATGGCCGGTCGCCGTCTTGATGTCGGCCTGCCACTTGTCGTGGCTCGCAACCGGATCGACGGAGATGCCGATGATCTTGACATTGCGCTTCTTGAACTCGCCTTCCAGCCCGGCCATCGTGCCAAGCTCGGTGGTGCAGACCGGCGTGAAGTTCTTCGGGTGGCTGAACAGGATCGCCCAGCCGTCGCCGATCCAATCGTGGAACTTGATCGTCCCTTGCGTGGTCTCGGCGGTGAAATCCGGTGCGATGTCGTTGATACGAAGGCTCATGTCCCTACCCCTATGAAATGCCGCCGGCTGGCGGGTTCGGACCCTTTTACCACTCCGGCGGCGACCTTCAAACGCCGCGGCCACTGGCAGCGACCCAGGCCGCGAAAAATTTTCGCCTTTTGCGGGAGAATGCGGAAATTTACCTGCCGACGGCGGTGAAGCCTAGGACTTCACGGCCAATGTCGACGTCAGGTCTTCCATCCGCTGCGCCAGCGCACCGAGCGCATTGGTCAGCACGCTGTCGTTCTTGTCGGCCTTGGTGAGCGCGTCGTCGCGCGTCTTGCGCAGTGTCAGCACTTCGCTTTCCATGCCCTTGACGCGCTTCTGGAGCTCGGAGAGTTCGTCCATCACCATGATGCCGGCCATCACGGTCAGCCGCTGGTCGCCGATCTCGCCAAATGAGTCCTTCAGATGCGAGACGTAGCGGTCGAAGCGTTCGGCCAAGTCGATCAGGTGCTCTTCCTGGCCTTCGTCGCAGGCCATCCGATACTGCTTGCCGTCGATTGAAACCGTGACCTGTGCCATTGGCCTACCTGTCCAGCCCCTACCTGTCCAACACGGCGCGGATGGTTTCCATGGCGGTCACCAGCCGTCGCGACACTTCCTTGTTGGCGTCCTCCAGCCGTTCGGCGCGCGCTTCGGAATTGTCGAGTTCCTGTGCCAGCCGGGAGCGGTCGGCATTCATCCGCTGCACCTCGGCCTCGGCTTCCGAGTAGTCGCGTTCGTGCTCTAGCTTGGCCGCGACGGCATTTTCCAGCCCCTCGATGGCTTTACCCAGCCTGGCGATCACTTCCTTGAGCGTGGTTTCCCCGGTCATGGCCTTCGTCCTGTGCCCTGCCCATCACCGAATCGTTCGCGTTCAGAACGCGTTATGTCAGAAACATTAGGCACCGGGTGAAGGCAACGTCAACAAAGCTCTCGCGACTGTCCCCCGCTAACGCTAATGTAGATCCGTCAGCGGCATCGCAGGGCCGGCAAATGCGCACCGGTTTGTTGACTAAAAGCCCGCGCCTGCTATGTGTCGCGCACCCCTTTCAAGGCCTCTCCCAAGGCCCCAAACCCCCACCCCGGAGGTACCATGACGTCGCGTGAACAACATGACCGGATGGCCAATACGATCCGTTTTCTCTCCATGGACGCCGTCGAGAAGGCTCAGTCCGGCCATCCCGGCCTGCCCATGGGCTGCGCCGACATCGCCACCGTGCTGTTCACGCGCTTCCTGAAATATGACCCCAAGGCTCCGCACTGGGCCGACCGCGACCGCTTCATCCTGTCGGCCGGCCACGGTTCGATGCTGCTCTATTCGCTGCTGCATCTGACCGGCTACGAGGACATGACCCTCGACCAGATCAAGCATTTCCGCCAGTTGGGCTCGAAGACCGCCGGCCACCCCGAATACGGCCATGCCACCGGCATCGAGACGACGACCGGCCCGCTCGGCCAGGGTCTCGCCAATTCGGTCGGCTTCGCGCTCGGCGAGCGCATAATGAACGCCGCCTTCGGCAACGACCTCGTCGATCACTACACCTATGTGCTGGCCGGCGACGGCTGCCTGATGGAAGGCGTCTCCCAGGAAGCCATCGCGCTTGCCGGTCACCTCAAGCTCAACAAGCTGATCGTCTTCTGGGACAACAACAACATCTCGATCGACGGCCCGGTCTCGCTTGCCGACAATACCGACCAGGTTGCCCGCTTCCAGGCCTCCGGCTGGAACGCCAGCCATATCGACGGTACGGATCCGGAAGCGATCGCCTATGCCATCGAGGCCGCCCGCCATTCCGACAAGCCGACGATGATCGCCTGCAAGACCACCATCGGCTTCGGGGCGCCGACCAAGGCCGGCACCAACAAGGCGCACGGTTCGCCGCTCGGCGCCGACGAGATCGCCGGTGCGCGCAAGTTCTTCAACTGGGATTCGCCGCCTTTCGAGATTCCGGCCGACATCCTCGACGCCTGGCGCACCGCCGGCAAGGCCGGCGTCAAGGCGCGCACCGACTGGGAAGGCCGCCTCGCCAAGGCCGACGCGAAGCTGAAGGCCGAGTTCGAGCGTCGCCTCGCCGGCAAGCTGCCGTCCAATTTCGACGCCGTCATCGCCGACTACAAGAAGAAGCTCTCGGCCGACAAACCGAAGGTCGCCACCCGCAAATCGTCCGAGATGGCGCTGGAAGTCATCAACGGCGCCGTGCCCGAGACCATTGGTGGCTCCGCCGACCTGACCGGCTCCAACAACACCAAGACCAGCCAGACCAAGAACATCACATCAGACGACTATGGCCAGCGCTATGTCCACTACGGCATCCGCGAGCATGGCATGGCCGCCGCGCTCAACGGCCTGACACTGCATGGCGGCCTCATCGCCTATGGAGGCACCTTCATGTGCTTCTCCGACTATGCCCGTCCGTCGATGCGGTTGGCCTCGCTGATGGGCATCCGCTCGATCTTCGTCATGACCCATGATTCCATTGGTCTGGGCGAAGACGGCCCGACCCACCAGCCGGTCGAGCACCTGGCGGCACTGCGCGCCATTCCCAACCACAATGTCTTCCGTCCGGCCGACGCGGTCGAGACCGCCGAATGCTGGCAGATCGCGCTCGAGTCGGAAAAGACCCCGTCGACGCTGGCGCTGACCCGCCAGAACCTGCCGACCGTACGCACCGAGTTCGTTGCCAAGAACCTGAGCAGCCAGGGCGCCTATGAACTGGCCGCCGCCAGCGGCGAGGCGGCGGTGACGATCTTCGCCACCGGCTCCGAGGTCGAGATCGCGCTTGCGGCCCGCGAGCTGCTGGAAAAGCACGGCCACCCGACCCGCGTCGTGTCGGTGCCCTGCTTCGAACTGTTCGACAAGCAGAGCGACGACTACCGCAGGAAGACGATCGGCAACGCGCCGGTGAAGATGGCGATCGAAGCCGGCATTCGCCAGGGCTGGGATCATCTCATCGGCTCCGACGGCATCTTCGTCGGCATGACCGGCTTCGGCGCCTCGGGCACGATCGAACAGCTCTATCCGCATTTCGGCATCACCGCCGAAGCGGCGGCGAAGGCGGCGGAAGCCCGCCTGCACGGCAAGTAAGGCCCACGCGTGTCGCCCAAAAGTGCGTCGCGGTTTTGGGACAACGACATGCACGAACAAAAATGCTCCCGCTAAACCGCGCACAGCGGTTTCGCGGGACTGGCCCAACCTAATCGATTTAAATCCAGGTGGAGGCGGCTGGATTCTTTGCCCGTCCGCCGCTATGAAGCTGCGGACCAATCATCTGCCTTCCAGCTCCCAGGGAGAGAAAAATGACCGTCAGAGTTGCCATCAACGGATTCGGCCGCATCGGCCGCAACATCCTGCGCGCCATCCATGAATCCGGCCGCAAGGACATCGACGTCGTCGCCGTCAACGATCTCGGCCCGGTCGAAACCAACGCCCACCTGTTGCGCTTCGACAGCGTGCACGGCCGCTTCCCGCATGAGGTTTCGGTTTCCGGCGACCAGATCACCGTCGGCAAGGAGAAGTTCAAGGTCACCGCCATCAAGGATCCGACGCAGCTGCCGTGGAAGGAACTGGGCGTCGACATCGCGCTTGAATGCACCGGCATCTTCACCGCCCGCGACAAGGCCGCCGCGCACCTGACCGCCGGCGCCAAGCGCGTGCTTGTCTCGGCTCCGTCGGACGGTGCCGACCTCACCGTCGTCTACGGCATCAACCACGACAAGCTGACCAAGGACCACATCGTCATCTCGAATGCCTCCTGCACCACCAACTGCCTGGCGCCCCTGGCCGCCGTGCTGCACGAGACGGTCGGCATCGAAAAGGGCATGATGACGACGATCCATTCCTACACAGGCGACCAGCCGACGCTGGACACCATGCACAAGGATCTCTACCGCGCCCGCGCCGCCGCCCTGTCGCAAATCCCGACCTCGACCGGTGCGGCCAAGGCGATCGGCCTGGTCCTGCCCGATCTCAAGGGCAAGCTCGACGGCATCTCGATCCGCGTGCCGACCCCCAATGTCTCGGTCGTCGACTTCAAGTTCATCGCCAAGCGGTCGACCACCGTCCAGGAGATCAATGAGGCCGTGATCGCCGCTTCCAACGGCAAGCTTAAGGGCATTCTCGGCGTCACCCATCACCCGAACGTGTCGATCGACTTCAACCATGATCCGCGTTCGTCGATCATGGCGCTCGACCAGACCAAGGTGATGGACGGCAACTTCGTATCGGTGCTGTCCTGGTACGACAATGAGTGGGGTTTTTCCAACCGCATGTCCGACACGTCGGTCGCCTTCGGCAAGACCATCGCCTGATCGCGGACCTTTCCTTTCGAGACTTCGAACGCCCGGCTTCGTCCGGGCGTTTTTCATGGGAATGAGGGATACTTTCCCGATCTGTGTCCCGAGCGCCAAAACACCCGAAAATCAGCGGCATAGGTCAAAAAGCCACCCCACCGCCTTGCACTGGTCACGTCTTCGCCCCACTCTCCCTTAAACCAGGAGAGAGACGAATTTGAGGGGCTGATTTTCGGATGGAGCATGCGATCTATGTCGTGACGCTGGTCGGCACCGCGCTTGTTGTGGCCGCCGCGTTTTCGAGCCTGATCGCCTTCCGCTTCGGCGCCCCTCTTCTGCTCCTGTTTCTCTGCATAGGGCTCGCCACCGGGACGGACGGCCTCGGCATCCAGTTCGACAATGCCCGCATCGCCTATTTTGCCGGCTCACTGGCACTGGCTGTCATCCTGTTCGATTCCGGTTTCGGCACGCCGCTCAACGCCTTGCGGCAGGCGGCGGGCCCGGCGCTGTCGCTGGCGACCTTCGGCGTGCTGCTGACCACCGGCCTGTTCGGCGCCGCTGCCTATTACCTGCTCGACCTCACCTGGCTCGAATCCTTCCTGCTCGGCGCCGCGGTGGCCTCCACCGATGCCGCGGCGGTGTTTTTCCTGCTGCGCGCCGGCGAGATCAATCTGCGCGAACGCGTGCGCGCGACGCTCGAGGTCGAATCCGGCACCAACGATCCGATCGCCATTTTCCTGACCATCACGCTGGTCGAGATCATCGCCGCTCACGCCAATCCCGAGACCAATGTCCTGGTCACCAGCCTGATCCTCGGCTTCCTCCTCAACATGGGCCTCGGCGCCGTCGTCGGCGTGCTCGGCGGCCTCGCCATCGTGCGCCTCGTCGACCGGCTCAATCTCGACCACGGCCTGCTGCCGATTTTCGTGCTCACTTTGTCGCTGATGGTCTTTGCCGCCGCCGGCGCCATCGGTGGCTCGGGTTTCCTGGCGGTCTATCTTGCCGGCCTGGTCGCCGGCAATTCCGACATCCGCGCCGTCACCATCCTCAAGCGCTTCCAGGACGGCATGTCGTGGCTGGCGCAGATCATCATGTTCCTGATCCTGGGCCTGTTCGCGACGCCTTCGCAATTTCCGGCGATCCTGGTGCCGGCGGTTCTGCTCGGCCTGTTCCTGATGTTCGTCGCCAGGCCGATCGCGGTCTGGGTCTGCCTGATCCCGTTCCGCTTGCCACGCCCCGAGGTCGCCTTCGTCTCCTGGGTCGGCCTGCGCGGCGCGGTCTCGATCCTGCTCGCCATCACCCCGCTGCTCGGCGGACTGGAAAACGGCCGCCTCATCTTCAACACCGCCTTCATCATCGTTCTGGTGTCGCTGGTCATCCAGGGCTGGACGGTCGGGCCGCTGGCGCGCCGCCTCGGCCTCATCGTACCGGCGCGGCTCGGACCGCTGGACAAGGTCGAGCTCGAACTGCCGGGCTCCGCCCATCACGAGCTCCTTGCCTACCGTGTGGCGCCCGGCAGCCCGGTGGCGCGCGGCGAGCGCATCCCGCGCTGGGCGCGACCCTCGCTGGTGCTGCGCGACGGCCGCTCGATGCGCTTCCAGGACATGGGCCGGCTCGCCGCCGGCGATCAGGTCTACATCTTCGTGCCGGACCGCTATCCGCGCCTGCTCGACAAGCTGTTCGCCAGTCGCGCCGTGGTCGATCCCGAGGATGCCGATTTCTTCGGCGCCTTCGCGGTGGACCCTGCCCGCTCCGCCGCTGAACTGGAAGCGGCTTACGCGCCGGGGCTGACCGAAGCGGAGCAAAAACTCACCGTCGGCGCCCTGGTCACGGCACGGCTCGGCGGCCATGCCGAATATGCCGACCGCGTGCTGCTTGGTCCGATCGAGCTGATCGTCCGCGACGTCGACGACAAGGGCAGGATCACCGGCCTCGGCCTTTCCTTCGAGCCGACCGCACCGGTGGCACGGGTGCCGGTTTTCCTGAGCGCCGGCGAAATCGGCGACCGTGTCTCCGCCTTTGTCCGCAACTGGCGCAAGCCGACTGAAACGCAGATGGCGGAGGCGAAGGCCGAGGCGCCTCCGCCCCCGGAGCCTGAGACACAAAAGGCGACAACCGAAGGCTGACCGCGCAGACATAACGGGCTGGATCATTTTTCCGCGCGGCTCGCGTCTGGAGGCTTGCATCATCGTTGGCGCGGGGTATGGTCCCGGCGATTTTTGCGCGAAAGGAACCAGCATGGCCGCCTTCAAGACCCTGGACGATATCGGCAACATCAGCGGCAAGCGTGTTCTGGTGCGTGTCGACCTCAATGTTCCCGTCGCCGGCGGCAAGGTCACCGACGCCACCCGCATCGAACGCATCGCCCCGACCATCGCGGAACTGTCCGGCAAGGGCGCCAAGGTCATCCTGCTCGCCCATTTCGGCCGGCCCAAGGATGGCCCCTCGCCTGAATTCTCGCTGGAGCCGATCGCCAGGGCCACGGCTGACGTGCTCGGCCGTCCCGTTGGCTTTGCCAGCGATTGCGTCGGCGACACGGCGGCGAGCGCCGTCGCCGCCATGAACAAGGGCGACGTGCTGCTGCTCGAAAACACCCGCTTCTACAAGGCCGAGGAGAAGAATGATCCGGCCTTCACCGAAAAGCTCGCCGCCAATGGCGACATCTTCGTCAACGACGCCTTCTCCGCCGCGCATCGCGCCCACTCCTCGACCGAGGGGCTGGCGCATCTCTTGCCGGCCTTCGCCGGCCGCACCATGCAGGCCGAACTCGAAGCGCTGGAGAAGGGGTTGGGAAATCCGGTCCGTCCGGTCGTCGCCATCGTCGGTGGCGCCAAGGTCTCGACCAAGATCGACCTGCTGATGAACCTGGTCAAGAAGGTCGACGCCCTGGTCATCGGTGGCGGCATGGCCAACACCTTCCTCGCCGCGCGCGGCACCGATGTCGGCAAGTCGCTGTGCGAGCATGACTTGGCCTCGACCGCCAAGCAGATCATGATCGAGGCGGCCGAGTCCGGCTGTGCCATCATCCTGCCGGTCGACGGCGTCGTCGCCAAGGAATTCAAGGCAGGCGCGGCCTGCGAGACCGTCGCCATTTCGGACGTGCCAGCCGATGGCATGATCCTCGATGTCGGCGCCAAGACGGTCAAAGCCGTCGGCGAATGGATCGACCGCGCCGCGACGCTGGTCTGGAACGGCCCGCTCGGCGCCTTCGAGATCGAGCCCTTCGACCACGCGACCGTGGCGGCCGCCAAGCACGCTGCGGCGCGCACCAAGGCAGGCAAGCTGGTCTCGGTCGCCGGTGGCGGCGATACGGTGGCGGCGCTCAACCATGCCGGCGTCGCCGACGACTTCACCTATGTCTCGACCGCCGGCGGCGCTTTCCTGGAGTGGATGGAAGGCAAGCCGCTGCCCGGCGTCGACGTGCTGAAGCGCTAAAGGAAAGCGCGCAGGGGCGCCGGAGACTTTCAATCGATTCGAGCTTTCCGATGCCATTCCTTTGGCGGTAGACTTCCGTTAAGCGCGGAACAAACCCTTCAGGAGAAGCACAATGAGCGAACGTCTCGAAGACATTGCCGCCGCGATCGTGGCCGGTGGCAAGGGCCTGCTGGCTGCCGACGAAAGCTCCGGCACCATCAAGAAGCGCTTCGATGTCATCGGCGTCGAATCGACCGCGGACAGCCGCCGCGACTACCGTGAGATGATGTTCCGCGCCTCCGACGCGATGACGAAATACATCTCCGGCGTCATTCTCTATGACGAGACCATCCGCCAGAAAGCCGCCGACGGCACGCCGCTGGTCGACATCATCAAGGCAGCCGGCGCCATTCCCGGCATCAAGGTCGACGCCGGCGCCAAGCCTCTGGCCGGTTTTCCCGGCGACACCATCACCGAGGGTCTGGACGGCCTGCGCGAGCGCCTTGCCGACTACTACAAGCTCGGCGCCCGCTTCGCCAAATGGCGCGCGGTGATCGACATCGACACAACCAGGGGCGTGCCCTCGGCCACCTCGATCGCCTCCAACGCCCATGCACTCGCCCGCTATGCCGCACTTTGCCAGGAAGCCGGCATCGTGCCGATCGTCGAGCCGGAAGTGCTGATGGATGGCGCGCACGACATCGACACTTGTTATGAGATCTCGAAGGCGACGCTGACGAAACTCTATGACGAGCTTTACGCGGCGCGCGTCGTCCTCGAAGGCACGATCCTGAAGCCCAACATGGTGTTGGCCGGCAGGAAATCGGGCAAGGTGAGCAGCCCGCGAGAAGTCGCGGAGAAGACCATAAAACTGTTCCGCGAGACCGTGCCGGCGGCGGTGCCGGGCATCGCCTTCCTCTCCGGCGGCCAGGAGGACGAGGAAGCGACCGCCAATCTAAACGCCATCAATGCCATCGGGCCGCATCCCTGGAAGCTGACCTTTTCCTATGGCCGCGCACTGCAGGCCGCCCCGCAGAAAGCATGGAGCGGCAAGGCCTCGAACGTCGCAGCAGGCCAGGCCGCTTTTACCCACCGCGCCCACATGAATTACCTTGCCGCGCTCGGAAAATGGAAGGCGAGCCTGGAGCAGGCCGCCTGATCGCAGGTCTTCTGTCTCCCCTCGAACCCGGGCCGATGCGCCCGGGTTTTTGTTTGTGGCTTGTCCGGGCTTGGGATGCGGCGTCTGCATCCTTGTTTCCCATTCGGCACTGAGCATGATCCCGAAAAATGGAATCCGGTTTTCTCGGACAAACGGGAGCCCGTTTGTCCAGAGATCATGCTCAAACAAACAGTCGGCGATGTCGGTTTGTGCCCACCCCGAACGTCCTTGGGATGACAGACAGGGAGAGGCTCATGCATCGCAACAAAGTGGTTTCGCGCGAAGACTGGTACCAGGCGCACAAGGCGCATCTGGCGCGTGAGAAGGAACTGACGCGACTTCGCGAACGCATCGCGGCTGAACGGCGTGAACTGCCTTGGCTGAAGATCAGGAAGGACTATGTTTTCGAGACCGAGCAAGGGCCAAGGAAGCTGGCCGACCTGTTTGGCGCCAACAGCCAGCTGATCGTCTATCACTTCATGTTCGGACCGGGGTGCACGCATCATTGCGAAGGTTGCTCTTTCCTTGCCGACCATATCGACGGCGCCAACCAGCATCTGAGGCACCACGACGTGTCGCTGATCGTGGTCTCGCGCGCGCCGCTGGCCGAGCTTTTGCCCTACAAACAGCGCATGGGCTGGAAGTTCGACTGGGTGTCGTCCTACGCCTCGGATTTCAACTTCGATCTGCAGGTCTCCTTCACCGACAAGCAGATCGCCGCCGGTGACACCACCTACAATTTCGAGACCCGTCCCCGGACGTCAAAGGAACTTCCCGGCACCAGTGTTTTCTACCGAGATGAAAATGGCGACATCTTCCTCACCTTCATCTCGCGCGCCCGCGGCGGCGAGGCGTTGATCGGCACCTATGATTACCTCGACATGACGCCGAAGGGCCGCAACGAAACTGGCCCCTATAACGGCCTGATGGACTGGGTGCGGCTGCATGACGAATATCAGGACAGGCTGGTAGCGCCGCCATGTTGCTGCGATTGAAGAGCGTTCATCTTCGGCAAAACATGCGCTAAAGGTGCCGCAGATCATTCCACGGTATTGCCATGCGCTTCCCGGCCCTTCTCACCTGGCTCGCCTTCCCGGTCTACGTCTGGCAAGGCCTCGGCGTGCGCCGTCGCACGACGCGCATGCTGCCTGCGCAGGGGCCGGTCATGCACGATCTCGCGGGCAAGGCGCCGGCGATCTCGCTTCTGGTGCTTGGCGATTCCTCGGCCGCCTCGGTCGGCATCGGCAATTCCGAGGACGGACTTGCCGCGCAACTCGCCGTCCTGATTGCGCAGGGCACCGGCCGCGCCGTGCGCTGGCGGGCAGCCGGCTTCAATTCGGCGACATCAGGCCAGATCCGCGACCATGTCCTGCCCAATCTGTCGGCGGATCAGTGGACGCATATCGTGCTGGCCATCGGCACCAACGACACCAAGAATTTTCATTCGGTGCCGCGCTTCAAGAAGGAGTTCGGCGGCCTGCTCTACGCGCTGCGTGCCAAATGGCCGGAAGCGCGCGTGGTCTGGTCGCCGGTGCTGGAATTCACCCGCGCACCGGCCATGCCCTCGCTGCTCGGCAAGATCCTCGAGATCCGCGCGACCGAGATGAACCGCATGGGCGAACGCCTTTGCCTCGAACGCGGCGCGGTGCCGGCGCCGCGCCTCCCGATCACCAACCCTGAAGCCGGTTTTGCTTCCGACGGTTTTCATGCCTCGGAGGCCGGCTACCGGGCCTGGGCGGAACATCTGGTCGGCCTGGTGCTGGGCGAGCAACGCCCGGTGTAGCGGCGACCGGCAAACACCCGTCGCCACCCCGCTATGCCCAATGCCCCAGCACCGCCGTGATCGAAATCGCCGCCATCGCCAGCAGCGCGAGCTTCCAGAAGTCACTGCGCCGTTTCAGCCCCGGCCAGCCGAGCGGCTTGATCAGCTGGATGACCATGATGCCAACAATGACGAGCGCGAGGAGTTTCGACATGCCGCCTTTGACCAGCAACGCGGCCGGCTGTCAAAACCTGCTTCCAAAACACAGGTCGCAGCCACAAGCTCAATGTCTCCGCATGGACTGGTCCCGGGCGTCTACTGTCCGTTCTCGGGGACGCAGGCTCGCGCATCGCGCAGGTCATAGATCCTGACTGTCGGCGCGACGTAGCCATAGTCGCCATATGGTTTCGAAAATTGCGCTGCCATATGACCATCGAGGCAGCGGAACATGCCGGCAAGCTCATATATTCTCGGGTCTTGCTCGCTCAGCCCCCCGCCACGCAGGTATCGCTGAAATTTCAGCGACACGAGGTAATCGACTGACGAAAGATTGCGGTAGTCCCTGGTTTCTGGGGCCGGTTCTCCCACTGGAAAATCCACCACAAAATGCGTGATGCCTTGCCTCTCAAGGAAGCGCATCGCCGCAAAGCGGGTATCGGTTTCCCGGTCCAGGTTCGCGACATAGGCCATGCCGGCATGCGCACTCGCAACCATGGCGACGAGCCCAAGTGCGGTGGCGACCAGCCGGTTTCGGGGTGCAATCGACCTGGAGCAGGCGATACCGGCCGCCAGCAGCAGATAGATGACCACCGGCAAGATGTAACGCATCAAACCGACCAGCTTGAGCGGCGAGAGCTCGAGCAGGAAGAGCCAATGCAAAGCCGCACCCGCGTAGGTGACGACATATCTGTTGCGGTCGGCGATGATGGCGACGGCGATTGCCCCAAGGGCGATAGCCACGGTCGGGCCGGTCAGGCTGGGAATCAGGTGGTAGCGGAAATGCGTGAGCCCGTAGCCATCCCAGAACCATTCCTTGAGATCGTGGGCCGTTTCAGCGTGCTTCAGTTCCGAGCCAAGGCCTTTGATGACAGTTGAAAGTCCGCTTCCGGTCTCGGTCAACAGCGACACGCCGAGTATCGCGACCACCGTAAGCGCGTCCGTAGCGGCAACGATGATGCCTTGTCTGATACTGAGCCTGCAGCAGACGATCGCCACGATGAAAAGAACGAGGCTGTTGCCGGCGCCCACATATTTCGCCGTAACGGCAAGACCGAGCGCAAACCCGAAATAGACGAGGTTTACCGTGGTGACCTGCTCTTTCAACCGCACCAGTGCATGCAGCCCGACACAGATGGAAAAGATCAGGACAGCGTCTTCCTTGAAATAATGCGCATGAACCGCGATGGCTGGCGACGCCGCGAAAACACAGGCCCACAGGAAGGCATTGATGCCGTCTGCATAGCGTCGCAAGATGACATAGAAGAGGGCGCTTGCCGCGACGCAGGCCAAGGCACTGACGCTCCGGCCGGCCAGCAGGTAGTCGTGTTCATTCGACGCCCTGGAAAGCCACCCGGCAAAGCGGGCCAATACGATCATCAACGGCGGATGCGCGTAATTGTGGTGCTGTCCCGCGGCAAACGCCACTTTGAGTGGCTCGTCCGGCTGGATCCCGAACGGGAAGTCGATGTTGTAGAAGGCGAGCGATGCCGAGATCGTTACCAGCACCAGGATAGCCGGCACCTGGGAATCGGCCCGCTTCGCCAGACCGACCCAGCCAGCCGGCTTGATCGGCTGACCGACGATCATGGGCTGACAGCAGGCGCAAGGAGTTTCGACATGCCGTCTTTTGACCAGCATCACGGCCGGCTGTCAAAGCGCTCCCCGCGCTCGTCCCCGAGAGACGTTATCTCAGCGGCTTCAGCCCTGCCTCGATCGAGGCGCGTTTCGGTTCGAGGAACGGCGGCAGGGCAAGGCTTTCGCCCAATGTTTCAAGCGGCTCGTCGGCGGTGAACCCCGGCCCGTCGGTGGCGATCTCGAACAGGATGCCGTTCGGCTCGCGGAAATAGAGTGAGCGGAAGTAGTAGCGCTCGACCTCGCCGCTCGACGGCAGCCGGAACTCGGCCAGGCGGGCGGTCCATTGATGCAGCGTCTCCTGGTCTGGCGCCCTGAAGGCAACGTGATGAACCGCGCCGGCGCCTTGTCTTGCGGGCGCCAGCCCAGGCTGCACGGCGACATGAAGCTCCGCCGCAGGCCCGCCCTCGCCCATTTCGAAGACGTGGACGTGGCCCTCGCCGTCCGGCGAGGCATAGCCGCGGGCCTTGCGCATGTTCATCACCTTGGTCAGCACCGCCTCGGTGTTGGTGATGTCGGGGACACTGATGACGATCGGCCCGAGCCCGCGGATCTGGTGCTCGACCGGCACCGGGCTTTGCGCCCAGGCATGGCTGTCGCCCTTGCCGCCATCGCTGACCAACCGCAGGAGCTGGCCTTCGGGGTCCTCGAAATCCAGCGACGGATAGCCGCCGATATCGGCAATCTCTCCTGTCACGATGTTTTCGCCAGTCAGGTGCTGCTTCCACCAGGCAAGGCTCTCCCGGCTGCCGACCCTCAGGCTGGTCCGCGCGATGCTGTGCGTCCCGCGCCGCTCGCGGCCAACCGGCCAGTCGAAGAAGGTGAGGTCGGTGCCCGGCGTAGCTTCGCCGTCGGCATAGAAGAGATGGTAGGCCGAGGTATCGTCCTGGTTCACCGTCTTCTTGACCAGCCGCAGGCCCAGCACCTTCGTGTAGAAATGAAGATTGCCCGGCGCATTGGCGGTGATGGCGGTCAGATGGTGGATTCCTGTCAGTTGCAGGCTCATGGTCGTCTCCCTGTTTTTGGGAAAGAATTTTCTCCTTCCATATCAGAACTGCGGTCGTCTCGCTGAAGGTCGCGTATCCCGACAGACCGTCGCCACCAGATGAACAATGGCGGCCCCAGCTGTATTGAAGCGGTGAACAATCGGTACCCTGCATGCACGGCTGCGAGCACGATGCAAAACAGCGGAAACGATGCTTTCGTCGGGCAAACCAGCCGGTCGCAACTATCGTCGCGCGCCCTGCCATCCTCCTGACAGACTGCTGTCAGGAGAGGTATGCGATAGTGTCTCCATTCAAAGAGAGGAGACTAGCCATGAACGGTTTCACCATTCTGCGCGGCATGCAGCACTATGTCGGCAAGATACGCACGATGCGCAACGAGATCCGGACCCAGCGGTTCATGAACTCCCTGCCGGCGGACATCCGCAAGGATATCGGCTGGCCCGACATGTACGCCGACCGTCGCCCTCGCGGCAATTGAGACGAATTTTTCGACACGGCGGTTGGATGTGGGCGCGTCAACGCCCAGATGATAGGCCAGATGGTAGGTTTGGCGCGCGTGGGATGGAGCGAGCTTATGCCTGAACAGAAGACAATCGGCTTTCTTTTCATCGAAGGCTTTGCCGACTGGGAATATGGACTGCTTGCGGCCTCGGCGGTCGAATGGTTCGGCGCCCGCGCCGTGTCGCTGACGCCGGACGGCAAGCCGGTGAAAGGGATCAGCGGTTTCAGGCTGGTGCCCGACCGCTCGGCGGGCGCCGATGAGAATGCCGATCTCGACGCCGTCGCCGTCATTGGCTCCGACCAGTGGTTTGGCAAGGCGCCGCCGGATGTCGCCGAACTGCTCAAATCCGTTGCGTCGCGCGGCGGCGTCGTTGGCGGCATTTGCGCCGGGACGCTGGCGCTGGCCCGGGCTGGCGTGTTCGAAAAGGTCAGGCACACCAGCAATGGCCGTGACTGGATCAACCGTCAAGAAGCCGGCTATGCCGGCGACCTCAACTATCAGGACGTGCCGCATGCGGTGGCCGACGGCACGGTCGTTTCCGCGCCGGGTTCGGCGCCCGGCACCTTCGCTCTTGCCTTTCTGAAGACACTCTATCCCGAAAGAGCCAGCGATCTTGCTCAGATGCGGACGCTGTTCTCCAAGGAGTATGCTGAAGCCTCCTGACAGTATGCTGTCAGGAGCGGCGTGCAATGGTGCAAGCTTCAGACACTGCGCATCGGCGGTCGAAAGGACGATCGATGAAAAGCTGGAATGACAGGCTGAACACGCCTGGTATCAATGGCGTCAAGCCGACACCACGTACGATGGGAGACGTCATCGAGGGGCAGCCGATGTTGGTGCCGACGCCGCGACAGGTCGACGATTTCATCCGCTCGATTCCCGAAGGCGTCGAGATGGATGTGCGCGCGCTGCGCACGGCGCTTGCCGTCGAGCACGGCGCTGAAGTGACATGCCCGGTCACAACAGGCTATCATTTGCGCACCGTTGCTGAAGCGGCCATTGAGGATCTCGAGCGCGGCATGGCGTTGAGCGACATAGCACCCTTCTGGCGCGTGCTCGATGCGAAGACGCCGACAACGAGGAAATTGTCCTTCGGCGCGGAATTCATCGCCGCGCAGCGCAAGCGCGAAGGGCTGAAACCATAGTGCATGCCGCCCAAGAACGGGCACCGGTTTTGGGGCCACGACATGCATGGAAACAACACTGAGGAACCATACGATGCGCCGCGCCGACAGGCTCTTTCAGATCGTGCAGCATCTGCGTGGTGGCCGTCTGGTCACCGCCCAGAAGCTCGGCACGTGGCTCGAGGTTTCCGAGCGAACCATCTACCGCGACATCGCCGACCTGCAGTCGACCGGGGTGCCGATCGACGGCGAGGCCGGCGTTGGCTACATGATGAGGGAGGGTTTCGACCTTCCGCCGCTGATGTTCACGCGTGATGAGATCGTGGCGCTGGTTGCCGGCGCCCGCATGGTGCGCGCCTTTGGCGGCGCTGCCATGGCGCGTGCCGCCGACGAGGCGCTGGTCAAGATCGGCGCCGTGCTGCCCGACGCCGAAAAGGACCGCATCGCCCGCACCGAGATCCACACGCCGATGTGGGTGGTCAGCGATGCCGCACGCGAGGCGATCGACCTGATCGAGCGCGCGGTCGAAAAGCGCCAGGTGCTGACCATCGACTACTCGGACGAGGCCGGACGCGGCACCGCGCGTGATATCCGCCCGCTCGGCCTGTGGTTCTGGGGCAAGGTGTGGACGCTGGTCGCCTGGTGCGAGATGCGCGACGACTTTCGCGCCTTCCGCATCGATCGCATCGCCTCGGTGGTCATCGCCGGCCGCATCTTCAAGCCGGAGCGCGGCAAGCAGCTCGCCGACTTCTACCGTGCCGTTGAGCGCAGCGAGGACTACGGCATGGCGCCGGATCGCGCGGCGCGAACCTGAGACCGCCGGACCGCACAAAAAAGCCCGCTCGAAGCGGGCTTTTTTCTTGCGTGGTCAGAGACCTCACTGGTCGTCGCCGTTGTCCGTATTCTTCGACTTCAATGCCGAGAGCTTGGCGAAGACGGCGTTGGCATCGAGTTCGGCATCCTCGTCCTTCGGCTTCTCGGGAGCCGGCACCAGCCGCTCCGTCAGGGCCGCCGGCAGCAGCGTGTCGCCGACCGGTTGTGCCTGCTCACGGCCGCGCGAAGCGCGGTTGACTTCCATGTCGAGATCGATCTGCGAGGAAAGGCCCAACGTCACCGGGTCCATCGGCTGCAGATTGGCCGAGTTCCAGTGCTTGCGCTCGCGGATCTGCTCGATCGTCGACTTGGTGGTGCCGACCAGACGCGAGATCTGCGCGTCCTTGAGCTCGGGATGGTTGCGCACCAGCCACAGGATTGCGTTCGGCCGGTCCTGGCGCTTCGACAGCGGCGTGTAGCGCGGCCCCTTGCGCTTGGATTCCGGCACCCGCACCTTGGGATCCGAAAGCTTCAGGCGCTGGCTCGGGTCCTTTTCGGCACGCGCGATTTCGTCGCGGGTCAACTGGCCGGTCATGATCGGATCCATGCCCTTGATGCCTTGCGCCGATTCGCCGTCGGCGATCGCCTTGACCTCGAGCGGATGCAGTCCGCAGAACTGCGCGATCTGCTCGAAGGAGAGCGCGGTGTTGTCGACCAGCCAGACAGCGGTCGCCTTGGGCATCAGCAGCGTATTGGCCATTCAAAAATCCTTCTCGTTCGCCCGCGTTCCCGCGCGGGCGGTGGTTTAGAGCCACCAAAATGGGAAATTCGCGGCCTGTATAACCGCTCTCGGGCGGTTTCGCAATGTTTTTGGAAGCAATCGGCCAGAAGCCGGGGACCCTGCGGCAGTCGAAACGGCTCCGCGCTCCTTGGCGGTGCGGCAAGCTGGCTTTGCTGGCGGGTGTCGGTCTGGCGAAAATCCGGCGAGATAGGCACGCCCGGTCTTGATAGTGACGTCGGTGGCAACCGATCCCTCGCCTGCCGAGATTTCCTGCTGGAAACTGAGGCCAACCGGCCCCAAAAAGACAAAACCCGCCGGACAGGGTCCAGCGGGCTCGGAACCGGCGACGGCAAAACCGCCTGCTTCGGCTCTTGCTTCTACAGCTTGGTCCGGTTCTTGGAACGGACCATGCTCGACATCAGATGGCCTTGCGAGCGATTTTTTCGATGTCGGCGCGGTTGATGCCGAGATCGCTGAGCTGACGTGCATTGAGGCGGTTCAGTTCGCGCACGGTCTCGGTGTACATGCGCCAGTTACGGAAAGCGCGGATCGGGTTCATGATAGTCCTCCAAGGATTGTTCGTTTCGATGATGCACAAATAGTGATCATCGATCGGGACTTGAATGACCGATTTTGCATAGCAATGATGCAAATGCTGCATTGCACCATTAAGCTTTTGTTCAGCTTGTAGGCAGGGACCGCTCGGCCAGGACGTCTCGAAATTCAGGTCAGGCCGACTCGAAAATGGTGGCTTCCGAGAACCGGAGCGGAGCGTACTTAAAGTACGTGAGCACCGGAAGCGCAGGAAGCCGTCATTTGCAGGCCGGCATCACCTGAATATCGATACGGCCTAGCCCACGTCGAGCACGATCTTGCCGATATGCTCGCCTTCCTCCATCCGCTCATGCGCCCGCCAGGCCTCGCTGAGCGGGAGGATCATATCCATGACGGGAGCGACCTTGCGCATGCCGAGCAACGGCCAGACTTGCGCTTCCAGCGCGGCCGCGATCGCCGCCTTGAACTCGACCGTGCGCGGTCTCAGCGTCGACCCGGTGTGGGTAAGCCGCTTGACCATGATCTTCGAAAAGTCGGCGCTGGCTACCGCGCCGCCTTGCACGGCGATCTGGACGATGCGGCCTTCTATCGCCGCGGCCTCGTAGTTTCGCGCGACATAGTCGCCGCCGACCATATCGAGGATGACATTGGCGCCCTTGCCGCCCGATGCCTCCTTCACCGCGGCAACGAAATCCTCTTCGCGATAATTGATCGCCCGGTCGGCGCCGAGCTTCAGGCAGGCGTCGCACTTTTCCTTGCTGCCGGCAGTGGTGACGACATAGGCGCCGAAGGCCGAGGCAAGCTGGATCGCCGTGGTGCCGATGCCGGACGAGCCGCCATGGACGAGCAGTGTCTCGCCGCTCTTCAGGCCGCCCCGCTCGAACACATTGTGCCAGACCGTGAAGTAGTTTTCCGGCACCGCCGCCGCTTCGGTGTGGGTAAAGCCGGCTGGCAACGGCAGCACGCTGCCGGCATGAACCTTGACATATTCGGCATAGCCGCCGCCCGGCGTCAGCGCGCAGACGCGGTCGCCGATGCGCCAGCGTGATATGTCGTCGCCAAGGGCAGCCACTTCGCCCGACACCTCGAGGCCCGGCAGGTCCGACGCACCGGGCGGCGGCGGATAGGCGCCCTTGCGCTGCTGCACGTCGGGCCGGTTGACGCCGGCCGCATGCACCTTGATCAGGATCTCGCCGGGTCCCGGCTGCGGCACGTCACGCGTTTCCGGTTTCAGCACCCGGGGACCACCGGGTTCCGAGATCGCAATGGCCGTCATCCTTGCCGGAATTCTCTGTCCGCTCGCCATGAAGTTTCCCGTCTTTCCTCGCCGTTATCCGATCGGCTGTTTGCATCGACGCCCCTGCCCTATGTATGCTCATTGGCAAATCAGGCAAATGGCCAATCTGGTTTGGCGGAGGGAGGAGCGACGATGGCGATCTTCGACGACGAACCCAAGAAGAAGGCGCGCCCGCACGAGATCGGGCAGGACCTGTCGCTGCTTTCGGTCGGTGAATTGACCGAGCGGATCGGCATCCTGCGCGACGAGATCGCCCGGCTGGAAAACGAACTCAAGGCCAAGGACAACACCAAATCGGCCGCCGAGGCACTGTTCCGCCGCGGATAGACGCGTGGGCCTAAGGGTCCGCCGCCGAAAAGCCCGAATGCGACTGTCTTCAGACCCAGCGCCCCGCCAGACTCGAGCCGGATCAAAAAATGTTCGCAACCTACAGACCGATCCTCTCGCTGCTTCGCGGCACCGCCTTCCTGCTCGCGGCGTCTGGATTGCACGGGCTGCTGTTGCCGCTACGCGGCCAGTTGGAAGGCTTCTCGACCGCATCGCTCGGCCTGATGGGCACGGCCTGGGCCGGCGGCTTCGTCACCGGCTGCTTCTTCGCCCCGCGTATCGTGCGCCGCGCCGGCCATGTGCGGGCCTTCGGCGCCTTTGCCGCGTCGGGCGCCATCGTGGCGCTGCTCACCGGGCTGATCATCGATGAATATGTCTGGATCCTGCTGCGCGCTTTTACCGGCTTCACCATGGCCGGCGCCTTCATGGTCATCGAAAGCTGGCTGAACGAGAAGGCAACCAACGAGAACCGCGGCACCGTCTTCGGCCTCTACATGATGGTCACCTACGCTTCGATCATGGGCGGGCAGATGATCGTCGCTGGCGGCGACGTGAAATCGGCGTCACTGTTCATGATCACCGGCATCCTGTTTTGCCTGTCGCTCATTCCGACCGCGGTCTCGACCGCCTCGCATCCCAAGCCGCTGCAGGATGTCTCGCTCGACGTCAGGGGGCTTTATGCGAACTCGCCGGTCTCGGCGGTCGCTTGCGTGTTGATCGGCATTGCCAACGGTGCCTGGGGCACGCTGGGAGCCGTCTACGGCGCCCGCATCGGCATCTCCACGGCCGAGATCGCCTTGATGATGAGCCTGGTGGTCGTTGCCGGTGCGGCCATGCAGCTTCCGGCCGGGCGTCTCTCCGACAAGACCGATCGGCGTTTCGTGCTGGCCGGCGCGGCCTTCGGCGCCGCCTTTTTCGCGCTGGCGATCTTCCTCTTCGAGCCACGCTCCGGCGTCTTTGTCATCGTCTTCACCGCCGCCTACGGCGCGTTCGCATACACGCTCTATTCGATCGCGGTGGCGCATGCCAACGACCACGCCCGATCAGAGGATTTCGTCAAGGTATCGGGCGGCCTGCTTCTGCTCTACGGCTTCGGCACGATGATCGGCCCCTTGCTGGCCGCGGCCCTGATGGGCTGGATGCGCCCGGAAGGCTTGTTCCTGGCGACCGCCTTCGCGCATCTGTGCCTGGCGGGTTATACGCTGCTGCGCATCAGCCGCCGTGCCCCGGTGCCGGTCGGAGATCGCGACGCGTTCACGACGCAACCGGCCGATCGCTCGGTAACACCGGAAGCATTGCGACTTGACCCGCGAAGAAAAGCAGAAGCAGACGGTTGAGATTCGAAAAGCTTTGCCTCACAAATGAGGCATGATCTTTTCCGACGCCTTCATGGCGATTGCCGACCCCCACCGGCGCCATCTTCTGGAAGAACTTCGGCGCGGGCCTAAAACCGTCAACGAATTGGCCGCCGGACTGCCGGTCTCGCGTCCAGCCGTGTCGCAGCATCTGAAAGTGCTGCTCGATGCCGGCCTGGTCAACGCCAGGCCGGAAGGAACAAGGCGCGTCTATGCGGTCAGCAACGCCGGCTTTCTCAAACTCAACATCTGGCTCGATCAGTTCTGGGAAGCCTGACTGAAGCGCGTGGCGCTGAAACGGGTTCAGCCGACGCGTTTCAAGTCTTTGTCTTCTTGTGCATGCCGCTGCCCCAAAACCGCCGCGTACTTTTTGGGCGACACGCAGCACACGATCAGGCTTCGGCACTCAGGAACGCGCCGAGCGCGTCGAGCAACTCACCCGTGCCATGTTCGCGCGTGGCCGAAACATCAGGGCCGTCGAGGAAGGCGCCCTGTTCCGTCATGACGAGCCGTGTGCCATTGCCCTCGGCAACAAGTTCGATCGTTGTCAGCGACACCGAGACACGGGTTTCGCCGAACAGCAGCTCGTAGCTGTAGACGATGCGCTGGTCCGGCACGATGTCCTGATAGACCGCGTTGAAATAATGCATCTGCCCGTCGCTCGGGCAGCCGGCATTGACCTCCTTGCCGCCGACGCGGAAGTCCATTTCATGCCGGCCGGGTGTCGGGTCGTGAGGATCGACGAACCAGCGCCGCTTTGCGGCCGGATTGCTGAGCGCGAAGAAGACCCTCGACGGCGCCGCCGGATAAAGGCGCTCGACGACGAAGGTGGAATGGACGACGGAACGATTGGTCATGATTGCCTCCTTCAGGTCTCATCCCTGGTTTCGGCGAGAAACTCGCCCAGCCGATCCAGCCGGCGCTCCCAGGCGAGCCGCCGCTCATTGATCCAGTGTTCCGCCGCTCTCAACGCCGTGGGTTCGATCTGGCAGGTGCGCACCCGGCCAAGCTTCTGCGTGCGGACAAGGCCGCTCGCCTCCAGCAGGTTCAGATGCTGGACGACGGCCGACAGCGACATCGCCAGCGGCTCGGCCAGCTGGCTGACCGAAGCGGGGCCTCGCGACAGCCGGTCGACCATCTGTCGCCGTGCCGGATCGGCGAGCGCCTGGAACATCAGGTCGAGCTGGGCAGGATCATGCAGCATCGCGATCAGCCATTGTTGTAGGGAAAGAACTTGAAGTAGGGCTGCGCTTCCTCGATCACCCGTGCGAAGGCGGGCCTCTGCACCAGGCGGTCATGATAGCGTTTCACGGCGGGGTATCTGTCGCCGAACGGCTCGACCTTGTTGGCGTAGAACAGCGCGGGAGACGCCGCGCAATCGGCCATGGTGAAGACCTCACCCATCGCCCAGCTCTTCGACTGCATGTCCTGTTCGATGATGGCGTAGGAATTGCGCAGCTGGGCGCGAGCCTGCTCGACGCCGAACGGATCGGTCTTGCCTTCCGGCCGCAACCGGTCGCCGACGATCTTCTGCATCGGCTCCTGGACATAGAAATCATGGAAGCGATCGGCCTGGCGGACTGCCAGCGCCAGGTCAGTGTCGGCGGGAACGAGTTCGACCGGTCCCGGATAGTGCGCGGCCAGATATTCGACGACGATGGTCGATTCCAGCACGGTGCGGTCGCGCGCATCGTCGCGCAGCGCCGGCATCTTGCCGCTCGGCGAAATCTTCAGGAAGGCCGAGCGCGACTCGGCATTGCCGAGATCGACGATGACCGGTGTAAACGGTATGTCGTTCTCGTAGAGCGCGATCAGCGGCTTCCAGCAGAAGGAGGCCAGCGGGTGGAAATGAAGCGTCAGGGACATTTTTTCTCGCCTGTTTCGAGGTTCGTCGGTGGCGGGTGCCTTGCCGATCTGCCAAGGCTAAACACTGAAGCAACTACTTAACTATTGCGATAAGCCTTGCTCGTCAAGACCCGCCCATGCCGCCTCGGCTGGCTCGGGTGTGGGCGACGATTGCCGCCGATATCACCGTCCAGTCGTCCGGATGCAGTTCGTGGCCGCCGCCTTCGATGCGGACAATTTTCGCCCCGGCGACGGCCTCGGCCAGCGCCTCGCCATGTTCGACCGGAAAGATAGGATCCGCCGTGCCGTGGATGACCAGCAGCGGCGCCGTCATCTCGTGCAGGCGGCCCTTCCATGCGTCGCCGCCCTTGAGCATGAAATGATTGGTCGCGCTCTCGAAGCCGCCGGAGCGGTCGTAGTCCTGCTCGACGAAGGCTCTCATCCGCGCCTCGTCGAACGGATGCGCGGTGCTGGCGATCGCCCGCGCGTCCTTGACGATGAAATCGACCACCTGGTCGCGGTTCGACCAGTCGACCTGCACGCCCTCGGCGGAGTGTTCGATATAGGCCGCGGTCGTGCCGGGCAAATGCGACGTGTCCACCCCCATTGGTGAACTGCTGATCACCGTCAGCGAGATGACGCGTGAGGGGTGTTTCAACGCCACCAGCTGGGCGATCATCCCACCCGCCGACATGCCGACCACATGCGCGCCCTGGAGACCGTGGTTGTCGAGAACACGCATCGCATCGTCCGCCATGTCGTCGAACGTGTAGGACGGCTTTCCCGGCGGATACTTGGTCGAACGACCGGTGTCGCGATTGTCATAGCGGATCACGAACAGGCCGGCGCCGGCGAGGTTCCGGCACAGCGCCTCCGGCCACCACAGCATCGAGGCCATCGCGCCCATGATCAGCAACAGCGGTGGATTTGCCGGATCGCCAAAGGCCTCGGAGATGATTTCAGGGCGTTCGATCATCGTCATGGCGCCGTCTCCTCTCCGGCAATACCGATTGCATTTTGCAATCAGTTGCACCATAATCAAACCGATACGATAATGCAACTGGTTTTGCGGAGAGAATTGAATGAGCCTCGATCACCGGTCCGGCTGCCCGATCAACCTGTCGCTGGAAGTGTTCGGCGATCGCTGGAGCCTGATCATCCTTCGCGACATGATCTTCGGCGGCAGGCGCCATTTTCGCGAACTGCTCAACGGATCGATGGAAGGCATTGCCTCCAACATCCTCGCCGACCGGCTGAAGCGGCTGATGGAACTCGGCATGCTGACCAAGGCCGACGATCCCAGCCACAAGCAGAAGGCGATCTACAGCCTGACCGAGATGGCGATCACACTGGTGCCGATCCTCGCCCATCTCGGCGCCTGGGGCCGCGTCTGGTTGCCGACAAGCGAGGAACTGTCGATCCGCGCCGAACTGCTGGAAAAGGGCGGGCCGCCGATGTGGGACAAGTTCATGGATGAGCTGCGCCATGAGCATCTCGGCATGCCGCTCGATACGCCGGCGGAGGCCACCGTGCGCGCGACCTTGCAGGCCGCCTACGAGGCCGTGGTCGCCAGCAAGGCTCTCGGGGCCAGCACGGCCGCTTGACCAACTTATTTTCCCGTTTGGAGCCCGGCTCTGCTAGAAGAAGCGGAAAATCACAATTCACGGGATTGGATAAGGTCTTGGTTGAGAACTCTCGGGATGCTGCCCGCGCGCGCGCCGACCTGCGCTTCAAGAAGCAGGAAGAGGCGGCGACCGTCCGCCAGAAGGCCATGGCCGAATATGTCGCCGAGAGCGACGCCCGCCAGGCCAAGACCAACAAGTTGCGGGCGCTGCGGCTCGCCAAGGAAGCGGAAGACCTTGCCAACCCGCCTGCCGCACCGGCCAAGAAGCCGGCGCGCGCCAAGAAGAAATAGCGCGACCGGCCGCTACCATCGACTGTCGGTCTGGACCATGCAAGCGGCAACGCCATGTCCGGATGGTGTCGGCAAGGGACACGATCCAGGCCATGCCGCCGTTTTCCATTCCACCTCATCACGCGAAGCAATTTCAACCGAAACCGGGATTTCGCCTTGCCGGTCGACGGTCAATGATCGACGCGCTTTTCAACCAGGAGACTGCCATGACCGCACTGCCGCTCGAAAAAGCCATCGAGATCATCGATGCCGCCTTCGCCAGGGGCGCCGATCTCAAGCTCAAGCCGCTCGGTGTCTCGGTGCTTGACGCCGGTGGCCATCTGGTCGCCTTCCAGCGCCAGGACGGCGCCTCGTTCCTGCGCCCGCAGATGTCGTCCGGCAAGGCCTATGGCGCACTGGCCATCGGCATGGGTTCGCGCCGGGTCGAGGCCTTCGCCAAGGAGCGTCCGCATCTTGTCGCCGGCATCTCCGACGTGTCGGGTGGACGCGTGCTGCCGGTCGTCGGCGGCGTGCTGATCCGCGACAAGGCCGGCACCATCATCGGTGCCGTCGGCATTTCCGGCGACACGTCGGACAATGACGAAGCAGCTGCCATCGCCGGCATCGAAGCCGCCGGCTTCACCGCCGATCCAGGCTGAGGCGCCGGAGCCTCGGCTCTAGTTGACGTTGATGTCCCTGCTCGCCGACCGCATCGATACCGCGAAGCCGGCCAGCACATCGAACAGCGCGATCACCATCAGCGTGAAGAAGACGGAATGCGCCGCGCCCTTCACCAGCAGGAACTCGACCAGGAAGGCGACGAAGACCAGCGTCGATAGAAGATGGTCCATGATCGAAGCGCTGGTCGTGCGCACCGACTTCACCATTTCGACGAACAGGAAGATCAGCCCGATCAGCACGATCAGGTCGCCCAGCGTCATCGAGAACACGCCGCCAGACATCATGCTGAACGAGAAGATTTCGCTCGCCCACGGATCGTCACCGCTGCCGAATATCCCCAGCAGGCCAAGATTGTAGAGCACGAAAGGCACGATAAGCAGCGGGACGGCACCGAACATCTGGCGTCTCCATGTGGGGCAATCCTTTGTAGAATGCGCCGCAGGCACGCCGTCAAGATTTTTCGGCTGGAGCGCCGAACACGGTCGAAGACCGCATGCAACAACCGTGTCAGCCGGCTGCCCTGCTGACACGGTTGCAGCTCGACACTTGAATGGACCAGTGCGGTCGCCCTTCACCGCCAAAGAAGGGGTGCGGGCTTCAATCGCAGGGGCTGGAAGGTGCCGGCGATCCCGCCCGAGCTGCGAGACGCAGGCCATCGGGACCGCCAAACGCAAAAAGACCGGCCACTGGCCGGTCTTCGCTAAGTCAAGACTTCAAAAAAAGCTGGTCTCAGCTTTCCTTGGGCGTCAGCACCTGGCGACCGCGATACATGCCGGTCTTCAGGTCAATGTGGTGCGGACGGCGCATTTCGCCGGAATTCTTGTCCTCGACATAGGTCGGGGCCTTGAGGGCGTCGGCCGAGCGGCGCATGCCGCGCTTGGACGGAGAGGTTTTGCGTTTCGGAACGGCCATGGATATGCTCCACTACATGGTCAAAAGCCCCGCCCGCCCTCGTGAAAGGGCCATGTCGGGGCCTAAATCTGAGAAAGTCGGGTGCCTATACACGCCCTGTGCCGTTTTGGCCAGCACTGCCTTGCATTTTTTTGAGCTGGCTACTGCAGACAGCCGACATAGGCGCCCGAGCGGCCGGCGCGCCGTTCGATCAAGTTGGCGAGCCGTCTCAGGCCCGGCCCGGGCTTGGCCGGATTGCGGGCGATCGGATTTGGCAAGGTGACGGCGAGCAGTGCCGCCTGCCGCCGCGACAGCTGTTTTGCCGAAATGCCGAAATGGTGCTGTGCCGCCGCCTCGATGCCATAGATGCCCGGCCCCCATTCGGCGATGTTGAGATAGATTTCCATGATGCGCCGTTTCGACATCACCGCGTCGAAATAGATGGCCAGCGGCAGTTCGACGATCTTGCGCACCGAGCCCAGCGGCCGCGACCAGAGGTAGAGGTTCTTCACCGTCTGCATGGTGATGGTCGAGGCGCCGCGCGTCGCCTCGCCGGCCAGCGCGTCGTCGACGACGCCCCTCAACTCACCGAGATCGACGCCACGATGAAAGCAGAACTGCCCGTCCTCCGACATGATGACTGAATGCGCCAGCACCGGCGCAACGTCATCGATCGAAACCCAGCGGCGGTCATAGCCGGAGAACGTCGCCAGGTCCTTCAGCATCAGCGTCGATACCGGATGCACGAACGATGGCAGATAGAGGAACGTCAGCACCGTCGGTATAAGCGCCAGCACCGCGGCCACGACGATGCCGCGCCGGACCCAGCGTTTGAGACCGCGACGGTTCACGCCTCTCGATCTCGTCGCCATGTCCAGCTTTTCGGTTTCATGATCGACGATCGGTTCCGCCAAGCCGCCCAACCCGTGCTTCTCCCTGCTCCGGCATAATGGCGCTTGGCTTCTTGCGCAACGTCTGAGTGTCGGCTACCGGTCCCGACCATGACGAATGACGACGAAATGGCGTTCGAAATGGCGCTTATTGCACGGGCAGCCGCCGTCGAGGCGCTGCTGCGGCGGCTGCTCGACGACCGCGCGCTTTCGGGCGAGATCACGCGGCCCGACCGTCTGATGGCGGCGATGCGCCACGGCGTGCTGAACGGCGGCAAGCGCCTGCGCCCTTTCCTGGTCATGGAAAGTGCGGCACTTTTTTCCGCCGATGGCGAGGCGGCGCTGCGCGTCGCGGCGGCACTTGAATGCGTGCATTGCTATTCGCTGATCCACGATGATCTGCCCGCCATGGACGACGATGATTTGCGCCGCGGCCAGCCGACCGTGCACAAGGCGTTCGACGAGGCAACCGCCATCCTGGCTGGCGACGCCTTGCTGACGCTGGCCTTCGACATCATCGCCGGCGAGGCGACCGTGTTGCCGGCAGAGCGGCGGGCCGCCCTTGTGCTGGCGCTGGCTCGCGCGGCCGGCGCCGGCGGCATGGTCGGTGGCCAGAAGCTCGATCTCGAAGCCGAGCAAGCGCCGCCGGACGAGGCCGGCATCATCCGGCTGCAGGCGATGAAGACCGGCGCTCTGATCCGCTTTGCCTGCGAGGCCGGCGCGCTCATCGCCGGCGCTGCCGCCGAGGATCGTGAGCGGCTGGCCGAGTTCGGCTCCGCGATCGGCCTCGCCTTCCAGCTCGCCGACGACCTGCTCGACTTGACCGCGGATGCCAGCCAGATGGGCAAGGCGACCGGCAAGGACGCCGCCGCCGGCAAGGCGACGCTGGTGGCGCTGCACGGTGCGGCCTGGGCGCGCGGCCAGCTTAACGGCCTTGTCGAACAGGCCCATGAATTGCTCGAGCCTTACGGCGACAGTGCCCTGCTTCTGAAGGAAGCGGCGAAATTCGTGGCTGCGCGTAACAACTGACCTGGAGAGACGCCGGACATTGCGTCACCTCGGCACCGATTCGCCTCAGGAGTGGGCGGCTGGAACAACCGCATCGGCTTTGACTTCCGGCGGCGCCTCGACCATTCCGGTAGTGGCGGGAGAAGACACGGCAAGTGGGATTGGCGCGGTGTTTGCCGGGCCATCCGCCCATATCGAACGACATTCGTCCGCGGTCAAAATGCCCCGCGTGTCGAGCATCTGCTGAATCCTGGCGATCATCTCGTCGGCATTGAAAGGCCGTCGCTTCAGCTCCCCTGACCGACTGGGCAACCCATACCGGTTCACCATCGACTTGATCTGTTCGTCATTCCCTTTGCCGGCGACATTGGTCAGATGCAGCGCGGACCCTTGCGTCCCGTTCCACGACACCTCGGACCAGTGTTTCCTGGTCTTGACGTAGTCGCTGCCTGCGCGCCGGCCCATCCAGAACAGCCACACATCGTCGGCCTGGGGGCAAAGCTGCATAAAGGCTTCGTCGTCCAGCACATCGGGAGAAAGCGAGCCCGGACCATAAAGAACGCCTCCGACGCCGGTTGGAAATAGCAGGGACCCCTTGCCCGCTGCTTCGTAGCCCCACTTGTCATAGGGCTCGATCTGGCCACTTTCGTCGAATTGGACCGAGTGGGCGCGATGGCAAACGATGGTGCCCTTGCCGGCAAGCTCGACGAGTTCTTCGAGCCACCTGGAAGAATAATAAACATCGTCATCCGCCGTAACGATATAGGAATTGGGAAAAGCCAGGAGCGCCGGTATGATTTTCTTGTACGAGCGGATGTTCTTGCAAAATCGGATTTCCAGTCCCTCATCCCTGAGATCGATGACGGACGCTGGCAGCAGCCTGTAATCCTCCGCGGTGACCCAGAGAATGGTCCTGTCGGCGGAGACGGTCTGCGAAAGCAGGCATCGAAGCGTAAGCGCCAGGCTGGCAAAACGGGGCGGGTACGAGGTCAGGGAAATGATCAATCCCTCCTGCAATCCGCTTGGCCGGCCCTTCCGCCTGAAAAGCCACCTTAGGGAAATCGACTGCTTGGCCATGTAGCCTTTGAGGTAAAGTGACGCATACCGGGCATATGCGTCGAGCCTCCAACCGATTCCATGCCGTATCGTGGCAATGAAGCGGGCCAGCGCACCGATCGGCGTTCTCCGAAACCATGAGGCGAAGTCCGGTGATTGTCGAAACAGGACATAGATCGCGCAAGGGATCGATACGGAAACGACGATGAGGACAATCTCGTTCGACATGGCAAAGTCGAGCAAGATGCCGGCCCTCCTGGCATCAAGCCAAATCTCTCGATCAGCCATATGTTATCCACTACCCCAAATCGCCACCGGCGAACTTGCCCATTGTGCGAGTCGCCGCGACCCCAATCGCCCCGTTAGTCACGACTAAAACAGAGATTGCTGCAGCGCACAATGTTGCACTGCAAAATTTTTCATTCCGCCTTTCGGCTTCGCACGGGAGGACGTGGCTCGCCGTTGTGCGAATGCGAAAACGGCTGGCTGATGTCGGTCCGCACGAACACGCGATAGCCATCGCGGTAGCACCACGCGCTGGCGGTCCACCATGCTTGCGAGCCTAGCTCCCTGACTGTCTGGGTGCGTCGCCTCGCACCGCGTCGCGAGGGTCTTCCGTCAGCGCGTCAAGGCGTCCGCCAGTTCCGTCCACAAGCCGCCGAAACCGAGAGGACACCCGCATATTCCTCGACCAGACCGGATGATTCCACGCCCTCTTCCACGCTGCGTACAACACGGACATGCGAAGTCGCCCCGTCTGCCGATCGATTCGGCCTCATAATCTATGGAGTACACCAATGACCAACCAGACAGAAATCGCCCAGAATGGCGTCAATGTGACAGCCCTGCTTGGCGCTCGCGAGGCGCTAAGAGAAACCCCAGAAGCCGCTCGCTTCAAATGGCGCGCGACCAGCGAATGGGTCAAGGGGACCCATAACCGAGCCACCGTGGATGGATTTTTTGGCTTGGGCGGAGAACACCAGCATCGCCAGAGCTACAAGTTCGACTCTGATCACCCGGAGGTCTTTGCATCCGAGGACAAGGGCGCCACGCCCGTGGAATTTGTACTTGTCGGCCTGGCAGGTTGCCTGACCGCGGGCATCGCAGCGGTGGCGCAAAACCGCAACATCCAGCTCCACTCAGTCAAGGCGACGCTCGAGGCCGGCATGGATCTTCAAGGTATCCTCGGCATTGATCCGGAAGTGCGCAACGGTTTCGACGGCATCAAAGTGCACTACGACATCAAGGCGGATGCCAGTGCGGAGGATATTGCCGCACTCGTGGCACAGTCGCAGAAGCGTTCGGCCGTTTTCGACGTCATCTCCAATCCGACCGACGTCACGGTCACCACGAGCAAGTCGTGATGGCACCCCGCGCATTGCGCGGGGTGTCCGGCATCGTTGACGTAGTCGTCATCGGTGCCGGTCACTCCGGCCTGGCGATGAGCCATTTGCTCGGCCAGCGCTCGCTCAAGCACGTGGTTCTTGAGCGTGGCGGCGTCGCGAACACTTGGCGCACGGAGCGCTGGGATTCAATGAGCCTGCTCACACCCAACTGGATGACGCGACTTCCCGGCTACGGCTACCAAGGAAACGACCCTGACGGCTACATGAGTGTCGGCGAGGTCGGCGATTTCATCTCCTCTTATGCCACGTATATTTCGGCTCCTGTTCTGACGCGCACAGCAGTGACCGGCGTCGTGCGGAGTCGCGACGGCTATCGGGTAGCGACCTCACGCGGAGACTGGCTGTGCCGCGCCGTCGTGCTCGCAACAGGTGCCTTCAACAAACCCACCGTGCCGCGCCTGGCCGCGGCTATGCCTGCCAGCGTCGAACAGCTCTCGGCTCACACCTACCGCAATCCGGAGCAACTCGCCCGGGCCGGGGTATTGGTCGTGGGCGGGTCAGCCACGGGCGTGCAACTTGCGGAGGAGATCCAGCGAAGCGGGCGGCCTGTTACGATCGCGGTGGGAGAGCACGTGCGTTTGCCGCGCGTCTATCGAGACCGCGATATCCAATGGTGGATGCTTGCGTCGGGAGTATTGGACCAGCGCATCGAGGAGGTAGACGAGCCTGACCGTGCCCGAAGGGTACCATCCCCGCAGCTTGTTGGCACGCCCCAGCACGCTACGCTCGACCTCAATGTCCTACAAGGACAGGGGGTTAAGGTGGTGGGTCGCCTTATGGGCATCCGCGACTCCAAGGCACAATTCTCCGGATCGCTGCGCAACGTTTGCGCGCTCGCTGATTTGAAGATGAACCGGCTGCTCGCATGGATCGACCAATGGGCAGAGCGGAGCACTCTGTCGGGCGTTGGTCCCGTCGAACGCTATGCACCTACTGCGGTCGGCGACGCGCCGCGGCTGGAGCTTCGACTTGGCAAGGATGTTCGCACAGTGATATGGGCCACCGGCTTTCGGCCAGATTTTTCTTGGCTGGACTTGCCTGTCTTCGATCGCAAGGGCGACCTGAAGCATGATCGCGGTGTCGTTGACGCTCCCGGAGTGTATGTGCTGGGGCTCCCGTATTTACGTCGCCGGAAATCAAGCTTCATCCACGGCGCTGAGGACGATGTGCGCGAGCTCAGCGCGCATATCGCCGACTACCTTGACAGGTCAACGAGCCAGACAATGTTCCATCTCCGCTCGGTGGCTGTCTAGGGCAGCGCCGAATGCCTCAATATTCTTTAGCGGAATGCGCTTCCAGAAGCAGGGCCTACCAACTGGTGGCGGTGGGCGAGAGGGACACCATCGGTCCGAACCATCAGAGCGATAGCGGTGTTCGTCGAAATCACCCTGCCGTGCCTCTTTCGTTTGGCTTCCGTCGGCGCGGACCCACGATAGCCGCCCAATTTCCCACTCCGAAAGGACACCAAGATGCGCTGCAACCCAGCCTATTCCCACTACGACGCCATCATCGTCGGCGCTCGCTGTGCTGGGGCCTCGACCGCCATGTTGCTTGCACGAGCCGGGCTGCGAATCCTTGCGCTCGACCGCAGGGCTTATGGATCGGATACGCTTTCGACGCACGCACTAATGCGTCCGGCGGTCCTCCAGCTGTCCCGTTGGGGCCTGCTGCAGAGGCTGCTGGACGCCGGCACGCCCCTGATAACCGCGACCGCGTTCCACTATGGCGATGAGGAAATCACCATACCTCTGCGCGCGAGCCCGCAGCTGCCCGGCCTGATAGCGCCGAGGCGCACGTTGCTGGATAGGACGCTGGTCGATGCAGCTCGCGAGGCCGGCGCAGAGGTGCTCCACGACACGACCGTTGCCGATCTTGTCAGCGGCGCTGACGGCAGGATGCGCGGCGTTCGGATCCGCACCTCTGATGGAATGCATTTTACGGTCACAACCGACATCGTCATCGGCGCGGACGGGATTGGCTCGCTGGTGGCGAAGCACTGTGGCGCCCAGACGCTCCGCCGCGGCCAAGTCTCGGCCGCCCATCTCTACGCCTACGTGCCGGCAGAGCCGGAGAGCAGCTATCATTGGTATTTTCGCGACGGCATGAGCGGCTCATTCATCCCGACCAATGATGGCCTCGCCTGCATCGTGGCTTCGGTGCCCACAGAACAGTTCGACGAACGCTTTCGCGGTAGCCACGAAGGCGCCCGCATGACTACCCTGCGCGCGCTTTCTCCTGGGCTGGCCGCGCGGGCCGAGAGGGCGCATGACAATAGTGCGAGCGACGGACGTACGCGTGTGTTCCGCGGCGTGCCGGGCTTCCTACGCCAGGCGTATGGTCAGGGCTGGGCGCTTGTCGGTGATGCCGGGTTCTTCCGCGACCCGATCACCTCGCACGGTATTTCCGATGCGCTGCGTGACAGCGAAAGTCTGGCACGGGCGATCCTGGATGGATCGGCTCAAGCTTTCGCGGCCTATGAACGCGAACGCGATCTTATCGCCGGGCCAATTCTCGACTCCACCGACGCCATCGCCTCGTTCGACTGGACGCTTCTCGACATCGAGAACAGGCACCGGCAGTTCAGCAGCGTGATGAAGGTTGAATTTGAGAGACTGGCCGCGTGGGAGATGCCCGTCCGCCGTATCCCGCCGGTCGGGTGGCAGCCGCCAGCCATCATGCCGTCGGGGCGAACTAGGTCCGGGCCGAACCATGATGGGATCGTATCGATCAGATGATTTCAACGACCACCGGCCGTTTCTGCCAAAGCCAGGTCGCCCCCGGCCGACGCGACCGCCTGCTGCCCGATTTCAAACCGCCGGCTTTGGCCGGCTCAACCACGCAAACCAACCGGAATGGGAGACGATCATGAGCACAGAGACGAAGGATGGCTGGACCGGCGTCGTCAAGGGGCGGCCGCAAGTCGGCGCTTTCGCCGAGCGTTCGCGGCGCACGCGCCTCGAGGACATCGAGGCCTTCACCGAAATCACCGGCGACCGCAACCCGCTGCACTACGACAAGGCGCTGGCCGAGGCGTCCGTGTTCGGCAAGCTGATCGTCCAGGGCGGCGTCACTTCCGGCATCCTCAATGCAGTGGTGGCCGAGGATCTACCCGGCCCCGGAACCGTGTTTCTCGAAGTCGCCTGGAAATTCGTCAAGGCGGTCGGCGTCGACGAAATGATCACGGGCCGCGTCGAGATCAAGGAGGTGCGGCCCGACAAGCCGATCTGCAAGATCGAGACCTCCGTGCGCAACGAGGCCGGCGATGTCTGCCTGGCCGGCACCGCGACGGTGTTCACCGTGCCGCTGGCTCGCGGCTAAGTCGTTGGTCATGGCGCTCCAGCTGAGTTCTGATATCGCGCCCGAGGCCGTCGTCGTCGAGGATACGCATCGCTGGAGCGTGCTCGGCCTACTCTGCCTCGCCGTGATGCTGTCGCTGACCACCTGGTTTTCAGCGACCGCGATTACGCCCGAGCTGAAGGCGGCGTGGCAGCTCTCGGGCACGATCGAGGCCTGGCTGACCAATGGCGTGCAGATCGGCTTCGTTGTCGGCGCGCTTGTCTCGAGCCTCGTCAACCTGCCTGACGTGGTCCGGCTGAACCGGCTGATGGCGGTCTCCGCCCTGCTTGCCGCCGCCGCCAACGCCTGCCTGCTGTTGCAGCCCGGGCCGATCGGCCTCGTCGCCGCCCGCATTCTCACCGGCGTAGCACTGGCCGGCGTTTATCCGCCGGCGCTAAAGCTGGTCTCGACCTGGTTCATAAGAGGCAGGGGAGCGGCGCTCGGCGCCGTTATAGGTGCGCTGACGCTGGGCTCTTCGCTGCCGCATCTGTTCCGGGCACTCGCCGGTACGCTCGACTGGCAACTGGTGGTCGCAACCGCGAGCGTGACGACCCTCATCGGGGCCGGGATCTTCTGGTTTTTTGCCAGCGAAGGACCGCATCCGTTCGGCAAGGCGGTCTTCGATCCTCGCCAGATCGGCGCGATCGTCCGCGACAGGCCGCTGGTGCTGGTCAACATCGGCTATCTCGGCCACATGTGGGAACTCTATGCCATGTGGGCGTGGCTGCTGGCCTATACCCGCGCGGCCCTCGAGACACAGCAACAGGCCTCCCCTTTCCTGGCGTCGCTGCTCACGTTCTGCGCCATCGCCGCCGGCGTCGGCGGCTGCCTGCTCGGCGGCGTGCTGTCCGACCGCTTCGGCCGCAGTCTGACCACGGCCGCGATGATGATCGTGTCCGGCCTCTGTGCACTGACGATCGGCTTTGTCTTCGACGGACCGCTCTGGCTGTTCGCACTGATCGCGGTCATCTGGGGCATTTCCGTCATCGGTGATTCCGCGCAGTTCTCGGCGGCGGTGACGGAACTTGGCGACCGGCGTTTTGTCGGCACGGCGCTGTCGGTCCAGCTGGGGCTTGGCTTTGCCTTGACCGTTCTGGCGATCTGGCTGCTGCCGCATGTCGCGACCCTTCTTGGCGGCTGGCGCTGGGCGTTCCTGATGCTAGTGCCCGGGCCGCTCGTCGGTGCCACCGCCATGCTCGCCTTGCGGCGCTTGCCCAGTGCAGCGAAGTTGGCTAGCGGCAAGCGGTGACCCCAATCCGCCCTGCCTCGATCAGACAAAGTTTACGGCCAGATTTACGGGCCGCGCGTTAGGGTCCGCTTTTGACGCCCAGGCAATTCAGAGCATCTTGCGTAAGCATCAGCTTCGGCTATCCACCATTGATATGCCGGTTCGCACGAACGAAATTTTAATGTAAATGAAGCGTAATCCCGGCCATTAAAATGTTGCGTATGTGTTGGGGTTGCGCATGCCGGAATATTCGTCCTTCATCCGGTCGGTCCGGATGCGCTATATTTCAGGATTGCTGATCTTCGCGCTGGCCTCGGCCGTCATCATGATTGCGCTCGATCGCGTCAATTCCTTTCGCCATGACATCGACGCGCTGAGCAGCAATCTCGTCGCCTTCACCCGTGATCTGCGCAACGCGACCAGCTTTGCCGAAACGACCGGTACCGCCTGGCGGGCCGAGACACGCGATGCCCTGACCTCATCGGCGCGCGGCCATTCGGAGCGGCTGACCGGCGAAATCGAGACGCTGACCGCGCAGCTTGCAGCGATAAAGCCGCGCCTTTCACGCAAGACCATCAACGAGCTCGAATCCGCTTCCGTCAACGGTGATCTGTTCTGGTCGCCGCGCGACATGGTGCGCAACTTCAACCTGATGTCGATGGCGCAGAAGGTCGATGAATGGAGCTATCGCGAAATCCGCAACCAGAACGACCTGTTTGCCCAGCCCATGCTGGTGCGCGTCCGCACCGCCATGGACGATGAGCGTCATTTGGCTGATGCCTCCAGCGACAGGCTGCTGCTTTGGGCGAGCGGCATCCTGTTCGCAGCCCTTGCCATCGTCGCCTTCTGGATTTTCCGCCCCATGGAATCGGCAATCCGCCGTGCCTTTGCCGAATCCGCCGAATCCCTGTTCAAGGCCGAGGCCGCCGACCGTGCCAAGTCGGAATTCCTCGCCAATATGAGCCACGAAATCCGCACGCCGATGAACGGAGTGCTCGGCATGGCCGAATTGCTGGCCAAGACCGACCTGACCCCGCGCCAGAAGACTTTCACCGAAGTCATCGTCAAATCCGGCAATGCGTTGCTCACCATCATCAACGACATCCTCGATTTCTCGAAGATCAATGCCGGCCAGCTTACCCTCGACCCCGCTCCCTTCCGTCTCGCCGAGGCGGTCGAGGATGTGGCGACGCTGGTATCGGCGCGCGTCGCCGAAAAGAACCTCGAACTGATCGTGCGTGTCGACCCGCGCCTGCCGGCCTATGTCGTCGGCGACGCCGGACGGTTCCGGCAGATCGTCACCAACCTGCTCGGCAATGCGGTGAAGTTCACCGAAAAGGGTCATGTGCTGATCGATGTCGGCGGCGAGATCGTCAAAGATGTCGTCCAGCTCAAGGTCCGCGTCGAGGACACCGGCATCGGCATACCGGCCGAGAAACTGCAGAACGTTTTCGAGAAATTCGCCCAGGTCGACGGTTCATCAACCCGCCGCCACGAAGGCACCGGCCTCGGCCTCGCCATCGCCGCCCGCCTCGTCGATCTGATGGCCGGAAAGATCGGCGTCGAGAGCGAGATTGGTCGCGGCTCCGTGTTCTGGTTCGCCGTGCCGCTGCCCGCGCATCATGCCGCCGCGCGCGATGAAATCGTGCCGGTCGACGTCACCGGCGCGCGCGTGCTGGTCATCGACGACAATCCGGTCAACCGCGAAATCCTGCTCGAACAGCTCCGGAGCTGGAGCTTCGATTGTGCCGCCGCCGAAAGCGGCGCCGTGGGCCTGGCCTTCCTCGATCGCGCCTGCCAGCTGGGAGCCGCTGTCGACTGCGTCATCCTCGACTACCAGATGCCGGGCATGAACGGCGCCGATGTCGCCAGGGCCATTGCCGCCGACAGCCGGCTGTCCTCGATTCCGGTGGTGCTGCTGACCTCGGTCGACCAGGTCGATTTCGGCAAGATGATCCTCGACTTCGGCATTGCCGCGCACCTGACCAAGCCGGCGCGCTCCGCCGTCCTGCTCGGCACCGTCATTTCGGTCGTCCAGAAGGCCCGTTCGCAGGTTGGCAAGGCGCAGTTCGTCCGCGAACCGGTCCCGCCGCTTCCACAGGCGCCACCGCCCGCCTTCACCGTGATCCGCGGCCCTGCAATACGGGCCGCGACGGCACCGGCATCGACAGCCACGCCGAACGGCCCGATCGATATCCTCATTGCCGAGGACAATGACGTGAACCAGCTGGTGTTCGGCCAGATCCTCAATGGACTGGGCCTCAGCTATCGCATCGCCGGCAACGGCCGCACGGCGGTCGAGATGTACCGGGCGCTTCGCCCCAAGTTGATCCTGATGGACATCTCGATGCCGGAGATGAACGGTTACGAGGCGACCCGCGCCATCCGGGCGATCGAAGCCTCGACGGGCACGCACATACCGATCATCGGCGTCACCGCGCATGCGCTGAAGGGTGATCGCGACAAGTGCATCGAGGCTGGCATGGACGACTACCTGCCGAAACCAGTTTCGCCCGACCGCCTCGGCACCAAGATCGGCACCTGGCTCAGCGAGACGGTGGAGGCCAAGACGGCGTAGCGCATGTCGCCCAAAAGTGCGCAACAGGTTTGGGACAACGACTTGCGTAAGAACAGACTTAAAGCGGTCTCTCGATGCGCCTTAAGGTGGTTCCCGCCCGGCCGGTGGATCAGCGCAGCCGGCCGATCGGGATGATTTCCGGCGAGTTGGCGACATAAGGTTCGCCCTGCCAGCCGCCGAGCCATTGCTCCGCGAGCAGACCGGCTTCATCCAGCATTACGGCAAGATCCTCCTTTGTCGGGAAAGCGATCTTCGATTCAGCGCCCAGAACCGATCCGCCGCCTGGAATTTCATAAAAGGTCGAATAGGCGACGACGCCAGTGGCGGCATCGTGTTCCACATCATTCCAGGCCTTGACGGTGCCGAGACGGGGATGCGCCACTTTCCGTTCGGAGCGCTGTGGCGTCCATTCGCGCCATTCCGCGACGGCGGGATTTCGGGTGTCGAAAATGAAGCGTCCGCCCGGAGCAAGATGAATAGCGATGGTGCGCAGCACCGACGCTTGATCGTTCGCTGTCAGGAAAACCTGGAAGGCATGCCCGGTCAGCAGCACCAGATCGAAGCGTCGCCCGAGCCGTACGGTTCGCGCGTCGCCCTCGACCCAATCGACCTTGTCTCCACCAGGCCTGCCGCGCCCGACATCGAGCATCGGCGATGCCGGATCGACGCCGGTGACGCTGCGCCCGTCGCCGAGCGCCGCGGCCAGCTGACCGGTGCCGCAGCCGAGGTCAAGGACCGAGCGGGCGTTGCCGGCGAATCCAAGACAATAATTGAAATCGTCGCCGCCTTCGTTCTCGATATCGTAGAACTGGACGAGATCGGGGTCGCTGTAGAGTCTGTCGGTCATGGCGGGCGCCTATAACCGAAATTCTTGCTGGATGCGACTGCGGGCTTGTTGGTTTGGCCTCACCGGTTGCGCACCACCACGCACGCCCCGCCGACGCTTTGCAGTTTCTGGCAGATGACATTGGCGGCGGCGCGGTCGTCGACACCGATCCTGACCGCGTAGATGCCGCGCCGGCCGATCGGCGTGCGCACCCGGCTGACCACCGGATCATGCCCGCCAAGCAGAGCCGGAAACCGGCCTCTCACCCGCAGCCACTGGCTGATCGCGGCACTGCGGCGGAAGTTGCCGGCCACCTGGATGCCCCACGGTTTTATGTTGATCGAAGCCATCGCCACGGTTTGCGACATGATCACCGGCAGCTTGCGGCAAGCCACGGCAAAATCCGCCTTTGCGTCGAGCGGCTCGACCTTTCCGGCATGGGCCCGGTCGGTGAAGTTGTCGACCGGCTCGCCCATGACGTCGAAAACATAGCTCTCGGTCTCCATCGGCAGGAAGCCGCCGGAGCCCAGCCAGCGCGACACTCGGCTTTCGCCAGCATTGTAGGCGGCGGCCGCCAGGCCGAGATTGCCGTAGCTGGTTTTCATTTCGGCGAGGTATTTCGCCGACGCCGGGATCGCCTGGTTGATGTCGAAGGAATTGGCGAGGCCGCGCATCTTGGCGGTCCCCGGCATGAACTGGGCGATGCCCTCGGCGCCAACCGGACTGACGGCGTCGGGATCGAAACGGCTTTCCTTCCAGATCAGGCGGGCAAAAAAATCCCGCGGCAGGCCGTTCTGGTCGGCATGAGCCTGAATCAGGTTGCAGATCCTGTCGATGAGCCTCTGCCTGGCCGATTGCGGCGGATCGGCCTGGACAGCTGTGGAGCACACCAGCGCGCAAAGCAGAACCGGCGTCGCCCTGAGGAAACGCTGCATCGCGCGCTGAGCCCGTGCCGAAAGTCGCTCCGGCGCGCCACATGATGGTGGCTTCGAGAACCGGAGCGCAGCGGACATTTGGTCCGTGAGCACCGGAAGCGCAGAAGACGCCTTCAGGTGGCCGCCGGAGTAGAGTTTCCGCATGGGCTCATTCGGCCGCGGCCTTGCCGCGACCAAACCGTTGCTCGATATAGTCGGTGACCATTTTCTCGAAATCCGCCGCGATCGATGGCCCGCGCAGCGTCGCCGCCTTCTTGCCGTCGACGAAGACGGGCGCCGTCGGCGTCTCGCCGGTGCCGGGCAACGAAATGCCGATGTCGGCATGCTTGGACTCGCCCGGACCGTTGACGATGCAACCCATCACCGCGACCTTGAGGTTCTCGACGCCGGGATATTTCTCGCGCCACACCGGCATGTTCTTCCTGAGATCGGCCTGGATGTTCTGGGCGAGTTCCTGGAACACGGTGGAGGTCGTGCGGCCGCAACCTGGACAAGCGGCGACGATCGGCACGAACTGCCTGAACCCCATGGTCTGCAGCAGCTCCTGCGACACCTGCACCTCGCGCGTGCGGTCGCCATTCGGCTCCGGCGTCAGCGAGATGCGGATGGTGTCGCCGATGCCTTGCTGCAGCAGAATGCCCATCGCGGCGGACGAAGCCACGATGCCTTTCGACCCCATGCCGGCTTCGGTGAGGCCGAGATGCAGCGCATGGTCGGAGCGGGTGGCGAGCTCGGTATAGACGGCGATCAGGTCCTGCACGCCACTGACCTTGGCCGACAGGATGATTTTCTCGCGGCCAAGGCCGATCTCTTCCGCCATCTCCGCCGACAGGATCGCCGATTGCACGATCGCCTCGCGGGTCACTTCCTGCGCGGTCAGCGGAAAACCCTGCGCCTGGTTGTCGTCCATCAGCCGGGTCAGCAGCTCCTGGTCGAGCGAGCCCCAGTTGACGCCGATGCGCACCGGCTTGTCGTATTTGATCGCCATCTCGACGATCGCCGCGAACTGCCGGTCCTTCTTGTCCTTGAAGCCGACATTGCCGGGGTTGATGCGATATTTGGCCAGCGCCTCGGCGCAGGCCGGATGGTCGGCCAAGAGCTTGTGGCCGATATAATGGAAATCGCCGACCAGCGGCACGTTGATGCCGAGCCGCGCCAGCCTTTCGTGGATGCGCGGCACGGCGGCCGCGCTCTCGTCGCGATCGACGGTGATGCGCACGATCTCGGACCCGGCGCGGTGCAGCGCCGCGACTTGCGCGACCGTCTGGTCGACATCGGCGGTGTCGGTGTTGGTCATCGACTGCACGACGACAGGCGCGCCGCCGCCGACGACCACGCCGCCGACATCGACGCCGACCGACGTGCGGCGAGGGAAGGGAAAGGAAAAATATCCGGTCATGCCGGCAGCCTTTTGTCTCTGGAGCGCTGTGCGCCCACCTGGACGCACAAAATGCGCCCCGGGCCGATGCGCTAAAGTTCGGCATGAGGTGGATGAGCAAAGATGGCTTGTCAATGGCGACAGGTCGCCACTGGCCGCAATTGGCCTGTCGCCGGGGATCAGAAACAATCCGTGGACCTTGCGAGGGCCGAAACGCAAATGGAGCTGAACGGAGGTCCAACTCGGATCGTGGCCAGTGCTGAAAATCAAAAACCACCACACCGGCGGCAGTCGCCGCCGGCAAGAGAGGCCGCGGATGGTGAGCGGCTATGTCAGAAGGGCATCAATGCGTGGTTGGTTGCGCCCTCAGTTTTTCAATCTCGTCCTTGAGTGCCAGCTTGCGTCGCTTGAGATTCACGATTTCGAGGTCGTCCACCGACGGGTGGTTCATCGCGTCATCGATTTCACGTTCGATGTCGCCGTGTTTCCGCTGCAACTCATCAAGATGGGAAGCAAGAGACATGATTGGTTCTCCCTTTCATGGTTTCCTCGATTGCAACCGCCAAAGGCGCGTCCACCGCAGGCTCGCTTCTGTGACGGCACCATGACACTGTGCCACCATCCGACATCGATGTCGAATGCTGCGTGGTAGCATTCCACGACAATGTGAAATGTGATATGGGCTGCGCGCCGGTGGCAGAAGTTGCCGGCCCCGCCCAAATCAGGCCCATTTTTGGGCGCCGCAGACGTGCAGACGGTAGAGAATGTCCGATCAGGAACAGGCCGATATTCGCCTCGAATTTTCCCGGCTGAAGCAGGAACACGCCGATTTCGACGCGGCGATCAACGCGATGATCGCCACGAATTGCGACCCGCTCCAGATCCAGCGCATGAAGAAGAAGAAGCTGGTCCTCAAGGACCGGCTGATGGCGCTGGAAGATAAGATCATTCCCGACATCATCGCGTGAGCGGCAACGCCCGGTCGCTTCTCGCCACTGACCTATCCGCCGATCGAAAGTCTGGCCGCGCGGTCGCGCAGCAGGCCCAGGAGATTGCCGGTCCGTTCCTCTGACGTGTCGATGGGAACCACCAGGCACATCGTCGCCTCAACCCTGCCCGGCGCGGAAAACACCGGAACGGCCAGGCATTTTGTATAGGCATCGACCAGGCCGGATGTGACGCAATAGCCGGTCGCCCGGGCGGTCGCTATATCGGTGATGAAGTCATCCAACAGCAGTCGGCGACCGTCGGGCAGCGTGAGATCGTCTTCCGACACCATGGCCTCGATATCAACCCTTTCCAGGCCCGCCAGCAGCAGCCGGCCCGAGGCGGTCCAGGGCAGCGGTATCTGCAGGCCGGTGGCCGAACTGATACGGAAGGGTCTAGTTCCCGGACTCGAATGGACGATCGTGTAGCGGCCGCTCTGCAGCATGCACAGTTCCGAGGTTTCGCCGGTTTCGCGCGAAAGATGGTCGACCTCCTGACGCCCTCGCCTCAGCAGGTCGTTACCTCGCACATAATCCATTCCATAGAGGTAGAGCTTCTTGCCGAAGTAGACGCGATTGCCGTCGCCAGCCATCTCCAGCAAGCCGGCCTCGACCAGCGAACGCACGACCGTGTAGGTCGTCGAACGGGGTGCATTCACCCCCTTGGCAAGGTCGCCAATGCCGATCGCACGCTGCGTCACGTGAAGAAACTCCAGAATCTCGAGCACCCGGTTGAGGCCCTTTTCACGGGAGCCTCCCGTTCTCTGGCCAACCGAAACTGCCAAGGCACTGCCATCTTGCATTGTCGATTCCTGATGTTAGTATCTGTCTTGTACAGGATACAAACGTCTCTTGTAAGAGACAATCGCTCTGAAGTCCACCGACGCGTGTATTGTCTGTGCATAGGGGAACACAACACGAAAGGAGGTCGCCGTGAACGACACATCCGGAAGACGTGATTTTCTGAAATTGGGAATGGCAGGTCTGGCCACGGCCGGCGTGCTGGCTACCGTCGATGCTCAGAAGGCCGCTGCCCAGGCAGCACCCGACAGCCTGCTGCGCACGGTGCTCGACCGCGGCAAGCTGATCGTCGGCACCGGCAGCACCAACGCGCCCTGGCACTTCGAGAACGACGCTGGCGAACTCGTCGGCATGGACATCACCATGGGACGCATTCTTGCCAAGGGGCTTTTCGACGATCCGACCAAGGTCGAATTCGTCATGCAGGACCCCGCGCAGCGCATTCCGAACGTGACCACCAACAAGGTCGACATCACCATCCAGTTCATGACCATGAGCGCGCAGCGCTCGCAGCTGGTCAATTTTTCCCGGCCTTATTATGTCGAGGGCGTCGCCCTGCTGAGCCTTCCGACCGCCGAGAACAAGACCTTCGACAAGCTGCTCGCGGCGGGCTCGGCAACGCGCGTCTCCATCCTGCAGAATGTCGATGCCGAGGCGCAGGTGCATTCGGTCCTGCCCGAGTGCCAAGTCATGCAGATCGATACCCAGGCCAACGTGCTGCAGGCGCTGGAATCCAAGCGCGTCGACGCCGCCGCCGTCGATCTGTCCACGGTGCGCTGGCTCGCCTCGCGCAATCCGGACAAATACTTCGACGCCGGCAAGAGCTGGCTGAGCATGCTTTATGGCGCGGCACTCCGGCAAGGCGACCTTGACTGGCTGACCTTCGTCAACGCGACCTTCACCATCGCCATGTTCGGTCACGAAAACGCCCTCTACGACGCGGCGTTCAAGGACTATTTCGGGCAGGAGCCGCCAGCGCGCCACCCCGGCTTCCCGGCCATCTGATCTGCAACGGGCGGAAGGGCGTATCCAGCGCCCTTCCGCCTCCCGACGGCCCTCGGCACTGAGGCGGACGCATGGGCTATGCCCTCAATTTCAACCTGATCTGGCGGCATTTCGACAAGCTCTGGGGCGGACTGCTGCTCAGTCTCGAGCTCGCCGTCATCTCCATCGCTATCGGCATCGTCATCGGGCTGGTTCTGGCGGTCTGGTACGTTTCGGCAGGGCGTGTGGTGCGAACGATTATCGCCGCCTATGTGGAATTCATCCGCAACGTGCCGCTGATCCTGCTCGTCTACCTCGTCTTTTACGGCCTGCCGACGGTGGTCGATATCGCCTACAGCGCCCAGACCTCGTTCGTCGCGACGCTGGCGCTCTATAGCGGCGCCTATCTGGTCGAGGTGTTTCGGTCCGGGCTGGAAGCCGTGCCGCGCGGCCAGATCGATGCCGGCAAGGCGATCGGCCTGACACCCTGGCAAAGGTTGCTGCATGTGCGCCTGCCGACGATGCTGCGCATAACGCTGCCTGCGCTTTCCAACACGTTCATCTCGCTTTTCAAGGATACGTCCGTGGCGTCGGTGATTTCGGTGCCCGAACTGACTTACGGCGCCCAGTGGATCAACTTCAACACGTTCCGGATCGTCGAGGTCTATCTCGTGGTAACGGCGATGTACCTGCTCACGGGCTATGCGCTTCTCTATGCGCTGCGGCTTCTCGAACGCTGGTTCAGGGCGGCGCACTAGATGATTGGCCAGATCGCCTATGCCTTGCCTTTCCTCGCCCAGGGTCTTGCCCTGACGCTGTGGGTATCACTGCTGGTCGTGGTGTTCTCGCTGGTCGCCGGCGTGATCATGGGCGTCGGCCTGGTCTATGGTCCCGCCCCGCTGCGTTGGGCGGTGCGCATCTTCAGCGACACCATCCGCGGCATACCGATCCTGGTGCTGATCTTCTTTGTCTATTACGGCCTGCCTGCCGTCGGGCTTCATCTGCCGTCCTTCTGGGCCGCCGTGCTGGCGCTCACCCTGTTCAAGACGGCACAGGTCATCGAATACCTCAGGGGGGCGGTCGGTTCCATTCCGAAGGGGCAATCCGAAGCGGCAATGGCGATCGGACTGACCTTTCGCCAGCGCCTCGCCTACGTCATCTTCCCACAGGCGTTCAGGCGGTTCCTGCCGCCCTGGATCAACGGCGTTACCGATGCGGTCAAGGGCAGCGCGCTGGTGTCATTGCTCGGCATCACCGACCTGATGCAGGCCATTAACCAGGTCATCGGCCGCACCTACGAGGCCATGCCACTCTACATTCTCGGCGCGCTCATCTACTTCGCCGTCAACTACGCGCTCTCGCTCGCCAGCCGGCGGCTCGAGAAGCGCTTCTCCTTCATCCGGGAATAGCACGATGTCCACCAGCTCCAAGAACGACACCCCGGCCCTTCTCGACGTCGTCAATGTTTCCAAGTCCTTCGGCGCCGTCGAAGTGCTGCGCTCGGTCAGCCTGCAGGTGGCGCGCGGCGAAGTGGTGACTGTCATTGGCCCCTCGGGCAGCGGCAAGACCACGCTGCTGCGTTGCGTCAACTTCCTCGAAAGCTACGACAGCGGTTCCATCCGCATCGACGGCAAGGAGGTCGGCTTTCGCGAAACCGGGACCCGGCTGCGCCGCAGCGAACGCGACCTCGCCGCCATGCGCGCCGAGACCGGCATGGTGTTCCAGAGCTTCAACCTCTTTCCGCATCTGACAGCGGCTGGCAACATCATGCTCGGCCTCACCAAGGTGCGCGGCAAGAGCAGCGCGGAAGCGCGCACTATCGCCGAACACTGGCTCGGCCGGGTTGGCCTTGCCCACAAGGCCGACAGCCTTCCCGCCGAACTCTCCGGTGGCCAGCAGCAGCGGGTCGGCATCGCCCGGGCCGTGGCGATGGGACCGAAGATCCTGCTTCTGGACGAGATAACCTCCGCGCTCGACCCCGAGCTGGTCGGCGAGGTGCTCGAGGTCGTGCGCAGCCTGGCCGAGGATGGCATGACGATGGTGATGGTCACGCATGAGATGGCCTTTGCCCGCGATGCTTCGAGCCGCATCGTCTTCATGGCCGACGGCGGCGTCAGTGCGGCCGGCCCACCCGCCGAAATTCTGGCGGCGGACACCGACAATGAGCGCCTCCGCACCTTCCTGGCGCGCTTCCGCGCCTCGCATTTCTGACACCAGACGGCGAAAGCTGTCGCAAGGAGCCTATTCATGACGCCTTACATCCGGCTCGCCGAGTTGGGCCTGACGCTGCCCGAACCGCCGACGCCCATCGCCAACTTCGTCACCCACGCCGAAAGCGGACGGTTGATCTTCCTGTCCGGCCAGGGGCCGCTGCGGGCCGACGGCACGCTCTTCACCGGCAAGGTGGGAGAAGACGTCACGGTCGAGGAGGCCTACGGCCATGCCCGCCTCACCGGCCTCAATCTGCTCGCGGTCATGCATGCGGCCGCTGGCGACCTCGGCCGCATCGTGCGCATCGTCAAGCTGCTCGGCTTCGTCAACGCGATACCGACCTTCAGCGATCATCCGAAGGTGGTCAATGGCTGTTCTGACCTCTTCGCCGACGTCTTCGACAGCATCGGCGGGCATGCACGCTCGGCGATCGGCGTCGGCTCCTTGCCCGGAAACATCACAGTCGAAATCGAGGCGGTCGTCGAGATCGACGCCTGACTTCTCCTCAATGGGATCAACAGAAATGAAAACCACTTCCGCCGGCGGCTCCAACTCGACAATCCGCGAACGGCTCGGTCTTCGCCCGATCATCAACGTCTCCGGCACGATGACCGCGCTCGGCGCGTCGATCATCGTCCCCGAAGCGATCAGCGCCATGGCCGAAATGGCCTCGCAATGGGTGGAGATGGACGATCTGCAGCGTGCGGCAAGCACGGTCGTCGCGCGCCTCACCGGTGGCGAGGCCGGCTTCATCACCGCCTGCTGCGCCAGCGGCATCACCATGGCCATAGCCGGCGCGATGACCGGAACCAACCTGCTCGCCATCGAGCGTCTGCCCGATGACACGGGCGACCTCAAGTCGGAGGTCGTCATCCAGCTTGGCCACATCGTCAATTACGGCGCCCCGATCGATCAGTCGGTACGCGTCGCCGGCGCCAAGGTGATGCCCGCCGGGACGGTCAGCGTGACGCAGGACTATCATGTGCGCGAAGCGATCAACGACCGCACCGCAGCCGGCCTCTACGTCGTCGCCCACCACACCGTGCAGTACGGCATGTTGTCGCTCGAGGAATTCTGCGAGATCTGCCACGCCAAAGACGTTCCGGTGATCGTCGACGCGGCGTCCGAGTATGATCTGCGCGGTTTCCTGGCGCGCGGCGCCGACATCGTCATCTACAGCGGCCACAAATTCCTCTCGGGACCGACCAGCGGCATCGTCACCGGGCGCAAGGACCTTGTACGCGCCGCCTATCTGCAGAACCGCGGCGTCGCGCGTGCCATGAAGGTCGGCAAGGAAAGCATCGCCGGCACCATGGCGGCGCTGGAAGCCTGGGAAAAGCGCGACCATGCCGGCATCCGCCGACGCGAAGAGGCAGCGCTCAATTTGTGGAAGGACGCGCTGCAGGGACTGCCGGGTATCTTTGCGAAGATTATTCCGGACCCGACCGCCAATCCGCTCGACCGCCTGCAGATCTTCGTGTCGCCCGAGAGCCGGTTCACGGCGGCAGGTCTGACCTCGGCCCTCGCGGCGGGTTCGCCACCCATCATCGTGCGCAACCACGAGGTGGAGCGCGGCCATTTCTTCCTCGACCCGTGCAATCTTCACCCCGGCGAGGCGGAGATCGTCGCCGAACGGCTGCGCGCCATTTTGACCGCGAAGGACCGTCCCGCGGACGCGATGAAGCCTGTCCGCAAGGATTCGTCCGGCGCGTTGCGCTGGCCGGACTGAGCATCAAGCGGACTACTGACCTGAAATGACCGATCACGCGACTGTGAACAGGCGAATTTGCACGCGGCGGGAATAAACCAACGCCGTCCCGGGTCTCCTCGACATACGCCACTGCAGGCGTTGAGGAGACCGACATGCCCCATCATTGCGAGGACGACGGCGAACATGGCCGCGGCACCAGCCGTCGTCATGCGCTGAAGGGCATGATCGTCGCCAGTCCTTCCTCCATGGCGCCCTTCGCTGCCACAGCGCCCTTCCCTGCCACAGCGCCCTTCCCTGCCACAGCGCTTGACACCGGTGACACAGATGAATTCACCTTCACCACAGCAGGCGACTTTGCCTGTTTCTGCGGGGTTCGCCCGCACAGGCAGGGCAAGATCACCGTCGCTCCCTGAAGGGGCGTGGCAAATCCTGCCCGGAGTATCGGATCATGGTGCTGCTTTGAGCGAGAAGGCCTTGGCCGAGCGCTTCAATGAAGTGGTGCTGCCGCATCTCGGCGACGCGCTGTCGCTTGCCCGCTGGCTGACCGGCAATGCCGCCGACGCGGAGGATGTCGTGCAGGATGCCTGCATCAAGGCGCATGCCGGCATATCAGGCTATGCCGGCGGCAATGCCCGCGCCTGGCTGCTGACCATCGTGCGCAACACCTCCTACACCTGGATGTCGCGCAACCGGCCGCGCGGCATCATGGCTGTCGGCGACCTCGGCGATCTCGACGACATGGCGGCGGCACACGGCACCAGCCTGCCGGACGAGGACGGCCCGGAGGCGACCCTGATCGCCAGGGCGGATACGGCGGCACTGGAAGCGGCGATCGCGGCACTGCCGCAGCCGTTTCGCGAGACGCTGGTGCTGCGCGACATCAACGGCCTCAGCTACCGCGAAATATCGGCCATGCTTGGTGTGCCGATCGGCACGGTGATGTCCAGGCTGGCACGGGCCCGCGGCCTGCTTGCGTCTGAACTGGGGAGAACGCCATGACCAGCCATGACGACGGACTGCCCAATGATCCCGAAGGCATCACGCTGATGATCCACGCTCTGGTAGATGGCGAACTCGACGCGGCGGCCGCACTTGCAGTGGAGCGGCGCATTGCCGCCGACCCGCGGCTTGCCGACGAACATGCCCGCATCGTCGCCTTGCGGGCGGCGGTTACCCGCTTGCCGCGCCCCGATGTCAGCGATGCCTTTCGCGCCCGCATCGCGGCGATCGGCATGGCGTCCAGGGAACGGCAGGCGCAGGACGAGGAGCAGCGAGGCGCGCCGTCGGCGCTGCCGGGATTGATTGCGGGCGCTGGCGGAGGCCAAAGGCGAGAAGCCGGAACACGGCCCTCTCAGGCGCGGGCGCTGCCAAGGGCGCGTCGCTTCGGCTCGTTCGACTGGCGGGCCATGGCCGCGTCGATCATGATCAGCGCGGTGCTGGCCAGCGGGGCGACGCAATGGGTGATGTTCAACAGCGCGTCCGACGGCTTTGCCGCAGCGGTCGCAAGCGGCCATCGCCGCAGCCTGCTTGCCGCCAGCCCGATCGACATCGTCTCGTCCGACCGCCATACGGTCAAGCCATGGCTCGACGCCCGGATCGGCGTTTCGCCGCCGGCGCCCGACCTTGCGCAGGACGGCTACGCACTGATCGGCGGCCGCGTCGAGGTGATCGCCGATCGGCCGGTGCCGGCACTGGTCTACCGTCACCGCGAGCACCTGATCACGCTGGTCGCCGAACCGCAGCAGGGCGGCAGCACCACCGCGCCGGAAGATCTTTCGTCGGGCGGCTTCTCGATGGTGCATTGGAGCGACGGCGCCTTCTCCTACTGGGCGATCTCCGACATGGAGCGGCCCGAACTCGACGACTTCGTCGCCCGCTTCCGCAAGGCGGCGGTGTAAGCACGGCCCTGCCCGGTTACTGATCGCACCGCCGACTCCAGCCTAAGACGCCGGCTAGGAAATTGCCGGCATGCCTGTGCTTGGCTCAGCGCCGGTCGCAACGGCAGTCTGCGATTGTTCATAGCCTTCAAAATAGAAACTTTACAAATTTTTGTATTTATGTGAAGCTGTAACAGCTGAAGGGTCACCCATGACAGCCAATCGCTTCGCCACGCGCCTGAATTCCTTTGCCTCGCGGCCACAGGCCGAATGGCCCGGCCTCGCCGGCAAGCCGTCGCTCATGCAGATGGCGGCGCGCGCCGCCAAGGTTGCCGGGCTGACCGATCTCGATCTCAATTTCCCTGACCATGTCGGCGAAAACCCCGCCGAAATTGCCCGCAAGCTTGGCGATCTCGGCCTTTCCATCAATGGCTTCGCCATGCGCTACTATTCCAATCCGGCCTTCAAGCTGGGCGCCTTCACCAATCCTGATCCGGCGGTTCGCCGCGAAGCCATCGACATGACCAAGGCCGGCATCGATGCCGTGCGCGAGGCGGGCGCCAGCCTGATGACGCTGTGGCTTGGCCAAGACGGCTTCGACTACGCTTTCCAGGTCGACTATGCGACGCTCTGGCAACACGAAATCGACGGGATTCGTGAAGTTGCGGCACATGACCCCGACTGCCAGATCAGCTTGGAGTACAAACCGAACGAACCGCGATCCTACAGCCTGATGCCGGACGCGGCGACGACCCTCTTGGCGATCCGCGATGTCGGCCTGCCCAATCTCGGCGTCACCCTCGACTTCGCGCATGTGCTCTACGCCGACGAGCAGCCGGCCTTTGCCGCCGCCCTGGTGGCGCGCCACAGCAAGCTGCTCGGCGTGCACCTCAACGACGGCTACGCCAAGCGCGATGACGGCCTGATGGTCGGCGCCGTGCACACGCTGCAGACCATCGAACTGCTCAGGCAGATCCGCCGCGACGGTTACGCCGGTGCCATCTATTTCGACACCTTTCCGGACATGACCGGGCTCGACCCGGTGCATGAGTGCGAAGTCAACATCGCCACCGTCAAGCGCATGCTGCGCGTTGTCGACCGGATCGACAGCGACAACCGCCTGTCTGCCGCCATCAACAGCCAGGACGCCGTGACGTCGCAGGCCATCATCCAGGAAATCATGCTCGGGCCGGACGCGTGACGAGGGGGCGTGGATGACCTTGAGCGGGCTGGACCTGAAAGCGGTAGGACCGCGCATCCGCATGATGATGCCCCATCTCACCCCGCTGGAGGCGAAGGTGGTGGAGACCGTCTTCGGCCGGCGCGGCTTCGACGAGAGCATCCCACTGAAGCAGATCGCCGAGGAATCCGGCGTGTCCGAAGCGATGGTGGTCAAGATTGCCAAGAAGCTCGGCTTCTCCGGCTATCGCGACTTTCGCACCGCCGTCTACGAATACAGTCGCCTGCCGACCGCCGAGATGCACCAGGAACTGTCGTCCGACGACAGCTCGGCCGAGATCGTGCAAAAAGTGTTCCGCACCTCGATACAGGCTCTGGAAGAGACGCTCGCCATCCTCGATATCGAGGATTTCGACCGCGCCGCCGAACTGCTTTTCCGTGCGAAGAATCGTGACTTCTACGGCGTCGGCGGTTCGGCGCAGATCGCGCGCGACGTCTCGCACAAATTCCTGCGCATCGGCATCCGCGCATCGGTCTACGATGACTCGCACATGATGCTGATGTCGGCCTCGCTGCTCGGCGCGGACGACATTGCCGTCGGCTTCTCGCATTCGGGCAACACGTCGGCCGTCATCGACGCCATTCAGTTGGCCCGCAAGAACGGTGCCCGCACGCTGGCCATCACCAATTACGACAACTCGCCGCTGGCCCAGATCGCCGACATCGTGCTGTGTTCGACCGCGCAGGGCTCGCCATTGATGGGCGAGAACGCTGCGGCGCGCATCGCCCAGCTCAACATCCTCGACGCGCTGTTCGTGGCGGTGGCGCAGCGCGACTACCAGGCGGCGGAGCGCAATCTCGGCCGCACCATGTCGGCGGTGACATCGAAACGAAAAGACCGGGGCTCATGACGCTGCCAACGACGCCGCTGGTCACCGTGTTCGGCAGCCTGCATTACGACATCATGGTCGATGCCCCCGACCGACCGCGCAAGGGCGAGACGGTGACTGGCCATGCCTGGCACCCGAAATGCGGCGGCAAGGGCGGCAACCAGGCCGTCTCGGCGGCGCGGGCCGGCGTAAGCGCGGCGATGATCGGCGCCGTCGGCGACGATGATTTCGGGCGGGCATTGCTGGCCAATCTCGATCGCGCCGGCGTCGACCGCCGCTTCGTGCGGGTGGCTTCGGGTACCGGCTCCGGCATGAGCGTGGCGATCTTCGACGCAGGCGGCGACTATGGCGCGGTGATCGTTTCGGGCAGCAATCTCACGCTCGGCGAGGCTGACGTCACGGCCGCTTCCGATGTGGTTGCACGCACAGCGGTGCTGCTGCTGCAGAACGAGGTGCCGGAGGCCGCGAACATTGCGGCCGCACGCGCGGTGAAGGCAAAGGGTGGCCGCGTCGTGTTCAACGCCGCACCCGCCCGCAAACTCTCCGACGACTTTCTCGCGCTGGTCGACATCCTCGTCGTCAATGCCATCGAGGCGGAATTCCTGGCCGGCGTGGCGGTGGTCGAGACGCTCGACGGCGCCGCGCAAGCGGCGCGGCGGCTCGTCGATCTCTGCCCGGTCGCGATCGTCACGGCGGGTGGCGAAGGCGTCGCCTGCTGCGAACGGACCGGCGCGGCCTTCGCGCTGCCAGCCGTCCCGGTCAAGCTTGTCAGCACGCATGGCGCGGGCGATGAATTCGTCGGCGCGCTGGCCGCAGGGCTCGCCGGTGGAGACGCCATGCGGGTGGCGGTGACCGCCGCCAACGCCGCTTCGGCCCTGCTGGTCTCGACACCCGAGGCCGAGCGTCAAGGCATCTAATGGGCTGGTTTCCATCTGCCGGACAGCGGCAATGCCCGCCTATCCTTGCCGTCGCTGCCAAATTCCGCTAAGGCGCGCCTTTGTCGCCGGGGAGCACGGACTTGGACGATCAACGCGCCGACGTCGCCATCATCATGGGCAGCCAATCCGACTGGGCGACCATGCGCCACGCCGCCGAAACCCTGGAGGCGCTGGGCATCCCGCACAGGCGGCTGATCGTCTCCGCGCATCGCACGCCCGACCGGCTCTATGATTTCGCCAAGGGCGCCAAGGCTGCCGGCTACCAGGTGATCATCGCCGGTGCCGGCGGTGCCGCGCATCTGCCCGGCATGACGGCGGCGATGACGCCACTGCCGGTGTTCGGCGTGCCGGTGGAATCGAAGGCGCTCTCCGGCCAGGATTCACTGCTGTCCATCGTTCAGATGCCGGCCGGCATTCCGGTTGGAACGCTGGCCATCGGCAAGGCCGGCGCGACCAACGCGGCACTTCTCGCCGCCGCCGTGCTGGCGCTCCACGACGACAAGCTTGCCGCGCGCCTGGATGCCTGGCGCGCCGCGCAGACCGCCAAGGTCGCCACCGAACCGACGGATACGCCGTGAGCCTGCCCGCCGGATCGACCATCGGCATCATAGGCGGCGGCCAGCTCGGCCGCATGCTGGCGATATCAGCCGCCCGCCTCGGCTACCGCACGGTGGTGCTCGAGCCGCAACCGGATTGCCCGGCGGCACAGGTCGCCAACCGGCAGATAACGGCTGCCTATGACGACCCGGCGGCACTTGCCGAACTGGCGGCGGCGAGCTCCGTCATCACCTACGAATTCGAGAACGTACCGGTCGCGGCCGCCAGCGCGCTTGCGGACAAGGCTTCGGTCTATCCGCCGGCGCGAGCGCTGGAAGTGGCGCAGGATCGCGTCACCGAGAAGACGTTCCTCAATGGCATCGGCATTGCCACCGCCGATTTCCGCCCAGTCGACAATGACGACGATCTGACCGCGGCACTGAAGGCATTTGGCGGCAGCGGCATCCTCAAGACACGGCGCATGGGCTATGACGGCAAGGGCCAGCGCGTCTTCCGCAACATGGAAGCGGGCGGCTTTGCCGGCACCTGCGAGGCGATGGGCAATGTGCCGCTGATTCTTGAGAGCTTCGTGCCCTTCGAGCGCGAGATTTCGGTGATCGCGGCGCGTGGGCTGGACGGCGCCGTCGCCAGCTACGATCCGGCCGAGAATGTCCATCGTAACGGCATTCTCCACACATCGACCTTGCCGGCCGGCATAAAACCCGAGACGGCGGCGGCGGCCCGGACGGCGGCGGCCAGGATACTGTCGGCGCTGGACTATGTCGGCGTCATCGGCGTCGAGTTCTTCGTGCTCGCCGACGGCTCGCTGCTGGCCAACGAGATCGCGCCGCGCGTGCACAATTCCGGCCACTGGACGGAGGCCGCCTGCATCGTCTCGCAGTTCGAGCAGCACGTCCGTGCCGTCGCCGGCCTGCCGCTGGGAGATCCCCGGCGTCATTCCGATTGCGTGATGGAGAACCTGATCGGCGATGACGTGCTGCGCGTTGCCGAGCTGCTCGCCGAGCCCGATCTGATGCTGCATCTCTACGGCAAGGCCGAGGCGCGACCAGGCCGCAAGATGGGCCATTTCACCCGGATCAGCCGCCGCCATTAGGCATTTCCAAGAAAAGCGTGAAGCGGTTTTCCATCCGGAATTGCGTCAGAGCAAGAGAGAGGCCGGCAACCTACTGGACGTCGTCCTCGTCGGGGCTGGCGCAACTCGCATCGCCTTCCTGGCAGTTGGCCGCTGCGGCAAGCTGCTTGATACGGTCGTTGGTCAGCCTGGTCAGGCATTGCGAGACCTCCATCGCATGGATCGAGCCACCGCTGCTGGCCGCGGTGGAGTGCGCGCACTCGGCGTCGCGGAAACTGATCCATGCGCGTTGCGCCACCTGCAGCAACTTCTTGTCATCGGCATCATCGGAGCTGATCAGATCCTGATAGGCCTGGTTGAGCTTGGCGTCGGCTGCCTGATAATCCTCGGCGGCGCAGATGTTCATCATCTGCTGGCTGTCGTCGCCGCGGTCGCACTCCTGGGCACGGGCAGCCCAAGCTCCCGCCAGCAGGACAAGGCAGGCAGACAGGAAAATTCGGCGCATAATCACCCCCAAATCACGTCACGGCGGCCGCATCATCCCAGCCGGGCTCTGGCCACGCAATGCCGCAGGGCATCGATGGCGGAATTTGATGACAGGGATGGTTCACACCCGCCTATGGAGCATGCTTGCGGTTGACACGGACAAGGCTCCTCGTTTATGAGCCACCCACAGTTCAAAGGCGCGTCTTCTGGCGCGCCTTAAAATTTCGACCCGGACCGGGTCCACACCGACAGGCAAGACCATGAAGATCAAGAATTCGCTCAAGGCGCTGAAGGCGCGTCATCGCGACAACCAGCTGGTTCGCCGCAAGGGCCGCGTCTACATCATCAACAAGACCGCCCCGCGCTACAAGGCACGCCAGGGCTGAGTTTTCGGCCGGAGGCTTGTTGCCTCCGCCCACTGATGCTTGTCGCCGGCCCCGCCGGTCGTTTCACGCCAAATTCAGTTTGACGTTCCGCCGTCCGGGACTAGAGTCCGGCGATGCGGATTCTTTTTGCATTTTTCACAAGCCTGCTTCTATCCGGCGCCATTTGCTTGCCGGCACGGTCGGATGACGCGGTCGCGCCGCAGGCCGCCCCCGACGCGCCACCAGTGGCAACGACGAAGCAAGCCCGTCTCGATCAACTGTTCAGCGACTTGAAGCGCGAGCGCAACGAAAAGGCGGCCGAGCGCATTGCCGGCAACATCTGGAGCGAATGGTTCCAGTCCGGCAGCGCCTCGATCGACCTGATGATGCAATGGTCGCAGAAGGCCATAGAGAACCAGAAGTTCGACGTCGCGCTCGATTTCCTCGATCAGGTGGTGACCTTGCAGCCGACCTACGCCGAAGGCTGGAACCGGCGCGCCACCGTGCATTTCATGATGAAGAACTACGGCAAGTCGATGTCCGACATCGACCATACGCTGCAGCTCGAGCCGCGCCATTTCGGCGCGCTGTCCGGCCTGGCGCAGATCATGGCGCTGACCGGCCACAAGCAATCGGCGCTCGAGGCCTGGCAGAAGGTGCTGGCCATCTATCCGATGCTGCGCAGCGCCCAGGACCAGGTCGCCACGCTTTCGGAGGAGCTCGCCGGCGAAGGCATTTGATTGCGCTAAGGGCATAGGAAGCAGGGATTGGGCAGTAGGTGCAGATCGCACTACGGAACACACACGCCCTACTGCCTACTGCATTACTCCAGAACTTATCCCCCTCCACCCCCGTATCTCCCCGCATGAACCTGATCTACGCCCTGCTCGCCTTCCTGATGGCGCTTGTCTTCGGCCTCGTCGGCGTCACCCGCGCCGGCTCCTGGCTGATCGAGCGACGCAATCCGCCGATCGGCGAATTTGCCGACATCGGTGGCGCGCGCATCCACTATGTCCATGTTCCGGCGCCTGCCAATGCGGACCTGCCGCCGATCGTCTTCGTCCATGGCGCCAGCGCCAATCTCAGGGATCAGATGCTGCCGCTGCGGCCACTGCTCGAAGGCCGCGCCGAAATGCTGTTCTTCGACCGGCCGGGTTTTGGCTGGTCGGAGCGCGGCCAGGGCAACAACGAGGATCCGTCGGCCCAGGCCAACACCATCGCCGCGCTGATGGACCGTCTCGGCATCAAGAAGGCTGTCATCGTCGGCCATTCCTTCGGCGGCGCGGTGACCACGGCCCTTGGCCGTGAGCATCCCGACAAGACGCTTGGGCTGGTCTTCCTGGCGCCGGCGACCCATCCCTGGCCGGGCGGCGCTACCTCCTGGTACTACGACCTGACGACCATTCCGGTCCTCGGCTGGTTGTTTTCCGAGACGCTGGCCTATCCGGCCGGAGCGCTGCGGATGGCGGATGCCACGACCTGCGTCTTCTCACCCAACAAGGCGCCGGAGAATTATCTCGCCGCCGCGTCGATCCCGCTGGTGCTGCGGCCGTCGGCCTTCCGCGACAACGCCACTGATGTCGCCGGGCTCTATCGCTATGCTCTTGGCGCCGCACCGCACTACACCGAGATCAAGGCGCCAACGGTGGTCATCTCTGGCGACCGCGACAAGGTCGTCTATGCGCATATCCATTCGATCGGCCTCGAGCGCGATATTTCAGGCGCCGAGCTCGTCTGGGTGCATAATCTTGGCCACAAGCCGGACTGGATTGCGCCCGACCTCGTCGTCGGCGCCATCGAGAGGGTCGCCGGCAAGACAGTTGATCTGCGGGCAATGGCGAAGGCCGTCGAGGCGAGGATCGCCAACGACGCCTATGATGACGGCAAATGCGCCGACATCAAAGTGCCCGAAGCCGAGCTCGCGCCGACCTGAGCGGCCACACCGGTGGCGCCTAAACTACCGGCTCCTCTGCCCATCCGATCCGACATAGGCGATGCGCAGCATGTTGGTCGAACCCGGCGTCCTCAGCGGCACGCCGGCGGTGATGATGACGCGGTCGCCCGGCTTGCCGAACTCTTCTTCCAGGGCAATGCGGCAGGCACGATCGACCATGTCGTCGAGATCGATGGCATCGGGCGACACGACGCAATGAGTACCCCACAACAGCGACAGTCGACGCGCCGTGTTGACGATCGGCGACAGCGCGATGATCGGCACTTGCGGCCGCTCGCGGGCGGCGCGCAGGCCGGTGTTGCCGGACGCCGTGTAGGTGATGATCGCCGCCAGTTTAAGCGTCTCGGCGATTTCGCGGGCAGCCAGCGAAATGGCGTCTGCGCCGGTCGCTTCCGGCTCGGAGCGCTGCGCGTTGATGATGCCGGCATAGGTCGGGTCGGTTTCGACCTTGGTGGCAATGCGGTTCATCATCGCCACCGCCTCGACCGGGTAGGCACCCGCCGCCGATTCCGCCGACAGCATGATGGCGTCGGCGCCTTCGAAGACGGCGATCGAGACGTCGGAGACCTCGGCGCGGGTCGGCACCGCCGCGGTGATCATCGATTCCAGCATCTGCGTGGCAACCACCACCGGCTTGCCGGCACGGCGCGCGGCGCGCGTGATCTGCTTCTGGATGCCGGGCACGGCCTCGAGTGGCATCTCGACACCAAGATCGCCACGGGCGACCATTAGCGCGTCGGATAGTTCGATAATCTCGGCCAGCCGTGCAACAGCCTGCGGCTTCTCGATCTTGGCCATGATCAGCGCCCGGCCGCGCGCGATCTTGCGCGCTTCGGCCAGATCTTCAGGCCGCTGCACGAACGACAGCGCCACCCAGTCGACGCCGGTGGCGAGCACTGCATCGAGGTCCTTGCGGTCCTTCTCGGTCAGCGCGCCGACCGGCAGGTCGGTGTCGGGCAGGCTGACACCCTTCTTGTCGGAGATCGTGGTGCCGGCAATGACGGTGCAGACGATCGACTTGCCGTCGCTTTTCACCGCCTTCAGCTCGAGCTTGCCGTCGTCGATCAGCAGGCGGTGGCCGGGCTCGACCGAGCTCAGGATTTCCGGATGCGGCAGATACACCCTGGTCGATGTGCCTGGCTCGGGATTGTCGTCGAGCGTGAAGGTCTGGCCGACGGTCAGCACTTCCTTGCCATTGGCGAACTTGCCGACGCGCAGCTTGGGTCCTTGCAGGTCGGCCAGGATGCCGATCGGCCGGCCAACCGCTTCCTCTACGGCGCGGATGCGCCCGACCAGCGTGCGCATCAGCTCGTGGTCGGTGTGGCTCATGTTGATGCGGAACACATCGGCGCCCGCTTCGAACAGCTTCTTCAGCATCTCCTCCGAAGAAGAGGCCGGACCGATGGTGGCGAGGATCTTGACCTTGCGGCTGCGTCTCATTGACTGTTTGTTCCCGGGGCGGCTGGAGCGCCTCCCGTTGCGGGCTCATCGGTCAGCTGGACCATCCAGCTTGCCTGTTCGCCCGTGTCATATTCCTGGAATCCGGCGCGCTGGAAGCCCCGGGCGACGCAGTCGGTTACGCCGGCGATCTTGAACTCTTTTTCAGCCACGCACATGTTGATCGGGCCGTCCCAGCGTCCGCCGCGCTCGGCGTCTTCTGCATACAGATAGTAAAACCTTGATGACAGCGGCCCTTCGATCAGCGTCTTGCAGCTCGATCCTTCGATGTGCCACCAGCCCTCGGTGATCCAGCCGGCCTTGGCGCGGTAGCCGATGCCGACACCGACGAGATTCTGCGTGGCGTTGCAGACGCGGAAATCGGCGCGGGCTGGCGAGGCCACGGCCATTGCCGACAGGCCCACGGCGAGCGTCAGGAGCGGCATGGCGAAGGCAAAGCGCCTGCACTGCCCGCCGGCGGAACTCATCCCGAAACCCCTCAAGAACCACATCAGCATCTCTCTGCGCCCCTTTTCGGAAAAGTCCGGGCGCATGTCAACGCGCCGTTTTGTCCAATTCCAATCGATTTAGAAAGGCTCCGGCGCACAATTCGCCGACTTCTGCCAGATTTCCCGGGAAACCTTGGCCAAACAACGGCATTGCGCGAGCGTCGTCTTCGTGGAATGACGATAGCACCCTCCCCGGAAGCCAGCGAACAGACCATTTCCCGCCAATGACCCGATCCACAGTTTTCGCGCCTTTCGACATTGTCGAGGGCGACCGCAAGCGGGGCATCGTGCTTCTGGCCGATCATGCCCGCCGCGACCTGCCCGACGACTATGGCAGCCTCGGCTTGCCGGCGGCGGAATTCGACCGCCACATCGCCTATGACATCGGTGTCGAGACGGTGACGCGCGAACTGGCCTCGCTGCTCGGCGTGCCGGCGGTGCTCGCCAATTTTTCGCGGCTGCTGATCGATCCCAACCGTGGCGAGGACGATCCGACGCTCATACGTCAGCTTTATGACGGCACCGTCGTACCCGGGAATTACCCTCTTGCCCCTGAAGAACGCGAGAGACGGCTCGACAGTTTCTACCGGCCCTATCACGATGCGGTCGGCGCCATGATCGCCTCGGTCGCGCAGGCTTCCGCCAAGGCGCCGTTCATCTTCTCGGTGCATTCCTTCACTCCGGTCATGCAAGGGATCCAGCGTCCCTGGCATGTCGGCATCCTGTGGGACCGCGACGAGCGGGTGGCGCGACCACTGATCGACATGCTGGCCGAAGACAAGACCCTTATCGTTGGCGACAATGAACCCTATGACGGCGCGTTACGTGGCGACACCATGTTCCGGCATGCCATCGTCAACGGCTTTGCCCATGCGCTGATCGAGATCCGCCAGGACCTGATCGCCAGCGGCAAGGACGCGCTTGCATGGGCCGATCGCCTGGCACCTATCGTTGACGCGATCGACCGCCGCCCCGATATACATGTCGTGAAGATGTTCGGCTCACGTACCGGGCCGATATGACGGAGGTTTCGATGACCGAACTCAGCGACGAGCAGCAACGAGATTTCGAGGCTGCCGCCTTCCGCCGGCTGGTCGAGCATCTGCGCGAACGCAACGACGTGCAGAACATCGACCTGATGAACCTTGCCGGCTTCTGCCGCAACTGCCTGTCGAACTGGTATCGCGAGGCAGCCAATGCCGAGGGCGTAGACCTCACCAAGGACCAGTCGCGCGAGATCGTCTACGGCATGCCCTATGCCGAATGGCAGGCGCTCAACCAGACCGAGGCCTCCGACGCCAAGAAGGCCGAATTCGAGGCAAGGCGGCCCAAGGACCACTAAGTCAACCGTCGGTGCCCTCGATCGTTTCAACATTGTGTTTGGCCCAAAAACTTTCGGAAACGAGTGCTTGACTGCAAATTGAATCGATCTAATTTGCCGCGCGAAGCCATTTTCTGACCGGATTCGCCCGATGAACGCATCACACGCCATGCAGGCTGCCATTCGCGGACGATGGGCCGTCGCGGCTATTTTCCTCGCAAACGGTTTCCTGACCGGCAGCTGGGCGCCGCAGATCCCGGTGTTCCTGACCCGGCTGGACATATCGAAGTTCACGCTTGGCCTGCTGATCCTGCTGTTCGGCGCCGGCGCCGTCACCGCCATGACCTGGTGCGGCCACCTGATCTCCAAACATGGCTCGCGCAGCGTGCTGCGCTGGTTCGGGCTGTGCGGCAGCCTCGGCCTGCTGGTCGTGGCGCTGGCACCCAACGTGCCGCTGGCGGCCATCGCCATGTTCATCTTCGGCGGCTCGATCGGTGGCATGGATGTAGCCATGAATGCCAATGCGGTGGTGGTGGAACGGCGCCTCTCCCGCGCCATCATGTCGTCCTCGCACGGCTTCTGGAGCCTCGGCGGTTTCGCCGGCGGCGCCCTTGGCGGCTTCGCCATCCAGACCTACGGCCATCTCGCCCATGCCGCGGTGGTGACGGTGCTCGCCTTCGCGGTGATCGCCGCCGCTGTCGGCCATCTGATCGCGGAGGGCAGGCCGCAGGCGGCCGAGCACCATAAATTCGCGTTGCCGGCAAACCCGCTGGTCTACCTCGTCGGCCTGATGGCGCTGCTGACGATGATCTCCGAAGGCGCCGTGCTCGACTGGGCGGCGCTGTATCTGCGGCAGGAACTCGGCGCCGACCTCGCCATTGCCGGCCTTGCCTATGCCGCCTTTTCCGGTGTCATGGCGATCATGCGTTTCTTCGGCGACGGCGTGCGCAACCGATTCGGCGCGGTCATGACCCTGCGCGGCTCGGCGGTCGTCGCGGCGGCCGGCATGCTGATCGCCGGCCTGTCGCCCTCGCCCTGGCTTGCCATCGCGGCCTTTGCCCTGTGCGGCTTCGGCATCGCCAACATGGTGCCGATCATCTTCTCTGCCGGCGGCAACCAGGAAGGCATGTCGTCGGGCACCGGCATGAGCGTGGTCACCACCATGGGCTATTCCGGCATATTGGTGGCACCGTCGGCGATTGGCTTCGTTGCCGAGCATTCAAGCTTCGGTCCGATCTTCATTGCCATGTCGGGGCTGCTGATCGTCGTGTTGCTGATGGCCGGGCTCGCTCACCGCGCCGAGTTCGCCGCAGCACCCGCCGAATAGCGCTTCAGTTCCTCATGGAGAAAATCCGCGACGCGACGGATGCGCACGCTGGTGCGCACATCGCGATGCATGGCCAGCCACACCGGAAGCACCGGTAGCGGCAGGCCAGGCAGCAGCTTCTCCACCAGAGGATCACGATCGGCCAGCGGCTCCTGGCCAAGACCAATGCCGTTTCCCGCCCGCACCGCTTCCCACAAGACGATCTGGTTATCGGTCCGGAAACGGAAACTGCCACGGCTGACGGGGATGCCAAACTGGTTAAATCCCCTGATGATCTCGTCGCTGCGGTCGAAGCCGATCAGGGCGTGGCTGGCGAGGTCGCCGGGGCTCAGTGGACGACCAGCCCGATCGAGATAGGAAGTGGCGGCGCAGACACAGAGTGGGATGTCACCGACCTTGCGCGCCACCAGCTCATTCTGCGCCGGCTTGACCATGCGGACGGCGATGTCGGCATCGCGCCGCAGCAGGTTCTCGACCTGGTTCGAGGCAACGATCTCGACCTCGATGCCGGGCTCCTCGATGCCGAGCCGCGCCGTCATCTCCGGCAGCACATAGGCCGCCACCACCTCGCTGGCGGCAATGCGCACCGTGCCTTCGATCGCCTCGACAGAGCCAAGCGCCAGCAGCGAAAACGCACTCGCCTGTTCGCTGACCGCCTTGCCGCGCTCGAACAGCGTGCTGCCTGCCTCCGTCAGCGAATAGCCGCGCCGCCCGCGCCGGAACAGCGTAACGCCGAGCGCCTGCTCGAGTTCGCCGATGTGTCGTCCGAGCGTCGGCTGGCTCGCCGACAGTTTTCGCGCGGCCGCCGACAGGCTGCCGGTTTCCGCCACGGTGACGAAGCTCTTGATCAGGTTCCAGTCGATGTCATCCATTCATTTCTGAATATCAACTTCTCATTCGTAGTCAATTTCCATTCGTACATGGAGCAATCATATTCGGGTTGCAAACACCAACACGGAGACCAGAAATGACCAAGATCGCAATCCTCGGTGCCAATGGCCGCCTCGGCCGCGTCGTCGCCAGGGCTTTCATCGACGCCGGCTATGATGTCCGCGCCATCACCCGCAGCGGCAAGGTGCCGGCCGAACTCAAGGGCGCCACCGCCGTTGCCGGCGACGCGCTCGACCGTGAGGCACTGATCCGGGCCACCCAAGGCGTCGACATCATCTTCAACGGCCTCAACCCGATCTACACCGACTGGGGCAAATGCCTGCCGATGGCCGAGAACGTGATGGCCGCCTGCCATGCGAACGGCGCGCTGCATCTCTTCCCGGGCACCGTCTACAATTACGGCTCGCCGATGCCGGCGATAATCACCGAGGACACACCGTTCCGGCCGACGACCGAGAAGGGTCGCATCCGCACCGCCATGGAAGCACTGTTTCGCCGCGAGGCCGATGCCGGCCGTGTCCGCACCATCATTCTCCGGGCCGGCGATTTCTTCGGCGGCACCGGCAGCGGATCATGGTTCGACCTGGTCGTCGCCGCCAAGATCGGCAAGGGCATCTACACCGCGCCCGGCCCGGCCGATCTGGTGCATGAATGGGCCTATCTGCCGGACTTCGCCGTAGGCTTCGTAGCGCTGGCCAGGAATCTCGACAAGCTCGGCTTCTATGAAGCGCTCAACTTTCCGGGCCACGCGGTCACCGACCTTCAGATCAAGGCCGCCGCCGAGAAGGCAGTTGGCCGGCCGCTCAAGATGACCTCGATGCCCTGGTGGGTGCTGCGTGCCGGCAGCCCGTTCGTGGCGATGTGGCGCGAAATCGTCTCGATGTCCTATCTTCGCTTCGAACCGCACCAGCTGACGTCGACGCGGCTTGCCGGCATCATCGGCGAAATCCCGCATACGCCGCTGGACCAGGCGGTCGCCGAGGCGCTCGAGGATATCGGCATCGCCACCGTGAACGGCACATCAAAGGCTGCCTGAACGGAAGACTGAGGGCGGCAGCTCAGAGCCGTCCCATCAAAAGCAACACCAGGAGCACCACCAGCATCACGCCGACAATGCCTGACGGCCCGTAACCCCAGGAGCGCGAATGCGGCCAGGCCGGCACCGCGCCGATGAGGACAAGGATCAGGACGATGATGATGATGGTGGTGATCGGCATGAGAAATTCCCCGCATTTGACGTTCTGCTACGGCGCAATGCTGGGCATTGCTCCAGGGGACAATGCAAAAGGCCGCCCGGTTGTTCCGGGCGGCCTTTGCGTCAGGAATTCGCAGACAGGTTTATTCGGCCGCCTTTGGAAAGGCGATCGCCGGCTCGTCGCCCACGTCTGGGCTCGGCGTGTCGGTCGACGAAACTGTTCCCTTGCCGCGCCGGAATAGCCGGCGGAAAAACGCGTAGAAGCGGCTGTTCTTGCTGCGTGTGAAGATCATCAGCATCGACGGCGTCACCACCAGCGTCAGCAGGGTGGCGAAGGACAGGCCGAAGACGATAGCCGAGGACAGCGAAATCCACCATTGCGTCGACGGCGCGTTGATCGTCGTCTCGTGGTGGAAGATCTCGAGGCCGAGACCAAAGGCGATCGGCAACACGCCAAGGATCGCCGACACCGCCGTCAGCACCACCGGGCGGGCGCGTTCCCTGCAGGTCTGCAGCACCGCGTCCATCTTGTCCCAGCCTTCTTCGCGCAGCCGGTCATAGGTGTCGATCAGCACGATGTTGTTGTTCACCACGACGCCGGCCAGCGCGATGACACCGATGCCCGACATGACGATGCCGAATGCCTCTCCGGTCAAAAGCAGTCCCAGGAACACGCCGATCGTCGCCATGACCACGCAGGACAGCACCATCAGCACGCTGGTGAACTTGTTGAACTGCATCAGGAGCACGAGGAAGATCAGGAAGATCGCCGCCCCGAAGGCCTTGCCGAGGAAGGCGCTGGCTTCGGCGCTGTCCTCGTTCGAGCCGGCCAGCTTCCAGCGGATGCCGCTGCCGAGATTCATGTCGGCGACAGCCTGGGTGACTTCCTGCTGCACGGCGGCGACCTGGGCCCCGGCGGCAACGTTGGCCTGCACCACCACGGTGCGCGCGCCGTCTATGCGGTTGAGGATGCCGACGCTCGGTTTCGCCTCGCGGACGACGAAGTTCGAGATCGGCACCGAGCCTTGCGCGGTCTGCACCCTGAGCTCATCGAGCGTCGACAGCGTGCGCCGGTCCTCCGGCAGGCGCAGCCGGATGTCGACCGCCTTGTCGGCGCCGGCCGGCCGATATTCGCTGAGCTTCAGACCGTTGGTGACAAGCTGCACGACCGTTCCAACCGAGGTCGGGCTGATGCCGTATTGGGCTGCCTTGGCGCGGTCGACCTCGAGCGCCCAGTCGACGCCGGGTGGCGGCAGGCCATCGGAAATGTCGATGACGCCGGGCACCTTGGCAATACGCGCCGCGACGGCGCGGGCCTTCTCGTCCAACCCTTTGGGGTCGACGGCCGAAAGCCTGATCTGGATCGGCTTGCCGGTCGGCGGGCCGGCCTCCGGCACGCGCACCTCGACATCGACGCCGGGAATGCCGGCCATGACGCCGCGCAGATCGCTCAAGATCTGGTTGGCCGATTTGCGCTCACGCCAGTCGATGAATTCGTACTGGATGACGCCGACCACGTCCTCCGGAACGTCCTGGCCGCCGCCTTGCGTCTTGCCGACGCGCGTATAGACCGATTTGATGCCGGGCCAGCCGAGCAGCCGGTTTTCAGCGATCTTCGTCGCGGTATCCATTTCGGCCAGCGAAAGGTTGCCGCGGGCGTGCACGTAGAGCAGGCCGTAGTCGGGTTCGACACTGGGGAAGAACTCGACACCCGCGCCATATTTGGAATAGGCAAAGCCGACGCCGAACAGCAGCGCAACGGTCAGCAAGACCACGGTGATCGGGAAGCGTACCGCCTGCTTGACGATGGCCATGTACCAGCCGTCGCGATTGTCATCCTCGTGGTGCTGCGGCGCCTTGGCGAAGATCGCCCCCAGCGTCGGCGCGAACACCAGAGCATAGAGCATCGAGGCCGACAGCGTGACGATCAGCGTGATCGGCATGTATTTCATGAAGTCGCCGATGATGCCCGGCCAGAACAGCAACGGCGAGAAGGCGGCGATGCGCGTCATCGTCGCCGCGATGACCGGACCGGCCATGCGCTTGGCGGCAAGCGCGAACGCGTCCGCCTTCGGCATGCCCTCGCTCATCCGCCGTTCGGCGAACTCGGTGACGATGATGGCGTCGTCGACCAGCATGCCGACCGCCAGGATGAGGCTGAACAGCACGATCATGTTGATCGTGTAGCCCATCATCGCCAAGAGCAGGATGCCGATCAGGAACGATGACGGAATGGCGAGGCCAATAAGCAGCGAGGCACGGCCGGACAGCGCATAGAGGATGACGATGAACACCAGGATCACGGCGATCATCACATGGTTCTGCAGGTCGCCGAGCAGCTGGTTGACGAAGACCGACTTGTCCTGGGTATAGGTGACGTTCATGCCTTGCGGCATGGCCTTGACGAAGGCGTCGGACACTGCCCGCACCTTGGTCAAAGTGTCGATCAGATTGGCGCCGATGCGCTTCTTGACTTCGATGGCGATGGCCGGCTTGCCGTTGAGACGGGTGATCGTCTCGGCATCGGCGAAGGTCGAGCGGATCGTCGCGATGTCCTTGGCCTGCACCACGGCATTGGGACCGGCGACCACGGGCAGCGCCGCCACATCCTCGGGCGTCTCGATCAGCGACGGCACCTTGACCGCGTATTTGCCCTGCGAGCCCTCGATGTTGCCGGCGGCGACCAGGCTGTTGGAAGCGCCGACGGCGCCGATCAGCTGGTCGAGCTGCAGCCCGTAGGAAGACAGTTTCATCGGATCGATGACGACTTCGACGAGATCGTCACGAGAGCCCTGCAGCGAACCTTCGAGAACGCCGGGCACCTCCTCGATGCGGTCGCGCAACTCGCGCGCCGCGGCGGTCAGTACACGCTCGGGCAATTCGCCCGACAGGGTGACGACGAGCACCGGAAATTCGGAAATGTTGACCTCGGTGACAACAGGCTCCTCGGCCGCCTGCGGCAGGTCGGCCTTGCCGTCCTGCACCTTGCTGCGTGTATCCTGCAGCGCCGTCGCCAGGTTGGTCTGCGGCTGGAACTCGACCAGCACATAGCCGCCGCCCTGGAAGGCGGCCGAGCGCATCTCCTTGAGGCCCTTCAGGCTCTTCAGCTTGCTTTCCATCGGCCGCAGCAGGAGGCGCTCCGAATCCTCCGGCGAAATGCCTTGATAGATCAGGCTGACATACATCATCGGAATCGGAACGTCCGGTTCTGCTTCCTTCGGCGTCGACTGATAGGCGACCCAGCCAGCGAGCAGAAGGAAGACCAGCACCGAGATGGTCAGGCGGGCATTGTTGATTGCGAGTCTGACGATATCCATGGCTAATGCCCGTTCTTGAATTTCAGGAGCTGCGTGGCAGCCGATTGTCCCCGCCCAGGGCTTTTCCGGCGCAAATCGCGCTACTGCGTCCCGGCGGTCGCTTCGCCCAACAGCTTCTGGATGGTCGCCTGGTCAGCCTCGACCGGCTTGACCTCATCGCCTTCCTTCACCAGTTCCTGGCCGGCGACGATGATGCGCGTGTCGGCCGGAATGCCGCCGAGCACGAGGCCGGTCGGCGTGTCGTCGACCAGATCGATCGGGAAGAACACAACCTTGTTGGCCTTGTCGACGGCACGGATGCCGAGATCGCCCTTGTCGCCGAGCGTCACCACCGAGCGCGGCAGCATGATGGCGTCGGTCGGCAGCGCGCTGAGCGCGATTTCCGCCGTCATGCCGGCTGGCACGGAGCCATCGGCATTGGGGATCGCGACCTCGACGCGGAAGGTCCGGGTCGCCGACGATGCGTCGCGGCTGATGTAGCGCACGGTGCCCTCGACGGTCTGGCCGCTGACCAGCCTTACGCTGGCCTTGTCGCCGATCTTGAGGTAGCCGAGATCACGCTCGCTGACTTCGCCGCGGGCAATCACCGGGTCGAGCTTGAGGATGGTTGCCACCTCGCTGCCCTGCATGATGGAACTGCCAAGTTCCACCGGCACCCGGTCGATGACGCCGTCGAAAGGCGCCTTCACCTCGTTGCGATCAAGTTCGGCCTGGGCCGTCTCCAGCATGGACTGGGCCGCGGTCAGGTTGGAGCGGGCGGTGTCGAGTTGCAGCTTGGGCAGGTTGCCAGTCTTGGCCAACCGCTCGGAAGCGTCGAGCTCGGCCTGACGCTGCACCAGCAATTGCCTGGCATTGTCGACCGTCGAGATCTTGTCCTCGGCGGCCAGCATCAGCACCAGATCGCCAGTCTTGACGTGCTGGCCCTGCTTGACCGGCAGCTTGTCGATGACACCGGCAACGCGTGTCGCCAGCACAGCCCGCTTGTCGGCTTCGGTCAGCCCGGAAATACGGATGGCGCGCGCATAGGTGCGGCGCGGCGGCGTCACCACCGCGACGGTGCGCAGCGGAGCCTTTGGCTCGGCTTCCGCCGTCTTCGGCTTGCTCGCGTCCGGCGCCTTGCCCTGCTCGGCTTCGGCTGCCTTGGCCTTGTTCGCCGCTACGCTGCCGACGGACGAAAACTCGCCTGTCGCCATCCAGGCCGCGAAACCAATGAGCACAACAACGGCTGCAAGCTTGTGAAACCTGATTCTCGGCATCGTCATTTTTCCACTGCGGGTTCGGCCAGCGTCCTCGTAACGCGGGCGCGTGGCCGATATGGGTGCGCGCCAGGCCGTGTTCAATTTGCCGTGATCGGCGAAGCGCGCTTTTACATCAAAGTTGCACCGCAATATAGTCTGAAAGTTGCAAGACCATTACATGGCCGGACAAGATACGCCTGCCGCCATCCGGTCTGCCGGTCGCTTGGTGGGTGGTTGTCGTTGCGCCAGGGAACGGTTCCCGATCGGTCCTTGTGCCAGCTTCGAACGACTGGCCTTTCCACGGCCGATATGCAGCTCGACATCGGCCGACACAAAACCGCCGATGCGCCGGATTTCTTGATCTGGATGCGGATTTCGACCAGGAATTCATCGCGCCGGACAAACGTCGGGCAACGAGAAATGCCCGCCCTCTGCACCGATCTGTCCAAGCAATCCATTGAAATTGAAAGACAAATCGTGGAACGCCAAACTCGGGCCTGATTGCCGAAGCCCGACCGGCCAGCGTCGAGCCAAACATTGCAGGCGCGAACGCGAGAGGCGCCCTGATGCACTAGATCAGCGCAGCCTGGGGTTCGCGACATGACGGGAAGCAAGAACACCGCCCATATCCCGTGCCATTCGGAGCGGCTGCGCCGACCGTCACGCCAGGTCGTTTCTGGCCCGCCCCGTGCAGTTGGGGGCAGCGCCGCCGAAAACAGCATGGCAGCAGGCGTCAGGATGATGAGGCGATCTTCACACGCGGCGGTTGTCGGCTTGCCGGCGCCGGCGAGCGCCGGCGCTCCTCAGGCCTGCCGGCGAGCGGCCTCCGGATTCTTGCGAATCGCCAGGAATTCCTTTCACCCGCCGGCCGGGTGCTGCGATGCATGCGGATGTCACGGTAATTCGCCATGCGGCAAACGGCCAGCGGCGATCGGCTCCTTGACGAAGGCGATCGAGCGGAAGTCGCGCAGCAGCCCGGCGTTACGAGTCCAACGATTTGCTCAGCCAGTCTGCAAATCCCCTGGCCCGCTTGCTAGGCTGGCGACCGGCCGGAAACAAGGCGTGGATCGGTATGGCAGGCAGCGGAAATTCCGGCAGCAGCCGACAAAGACGGCCATCCCTGAGTTCGGCGTCGAACATCCAGCCCGATCCGAACGCTACGCCAAGGCCCGCCAAAACGCATGCGGTGACACCGGCCGAGCTCGTGACCCGGATGCGTGGATTTTCCGGTAGGACAAAGTTCGCCTCCGGATTGATCGGACCTTGAAAGGTCGCGCCGGAACTGTCGGAAGGGCCGAAAATGACATGGTGCCGGGCGAGGTCGGCAGGACTGACTGGCAAGCCATGGCGGGCGATATAATCCGGCGCCGCGACGAGCAACCTCGGCGTCTGCCCGATCCGGCGTGCCATCAGGCTTGAATTGTCCAGCATGCCCAGCCTGATTGCGACATCGGCGCCCTCCTCGACGAGGCTGCGCCGGCGATCGTCCATCATCAGCTCGACAGAGAGGTTTGGATGCTCGGCCAGCAGGACGGGCAGGCGAGGAATGAGCGCGCGCATGGCGAAAGTGACCGACAGCTCGACGCGCAGCAGTCCGCGCAGTTCCTCGTTGCCGGCAGCTGTGTCGGCTGCCGCCCCGAGCTCGGCGAGCAGCGGCCGAATCTGCTCGAGGTAAACTTGCCCCGCCTCGGTCAGTCCGACCTTTCGGCTGGTGCGAACGAGGAGGCGGGCACTGATGCGCGCCTCCAGATCGTTGAGGATCCGAGACACCGAAGGTTGCGACAGGCCGATTTCGCGAGCGACCTGCGAAAGGTTGCCCCGTTCCGCCACGCGCACGAACACTTCCAGTTCCTGAAGCCTGTCAGCCATTCATTTTCCGAATGATTACTATCCTTTCCGGCAAGCTACCCCTCTTGTTCGAAATAGGCGAGGACGTTTCTGCCGCTGCCAGAGCGGCGAACAACCGGAGTAGTCCCATGTCGCTTCAAGACAAGCTTGATGCCTTCAAAGCTGACTTTGAAGGCAAGAAGGCCCCCAAACAGGCGGTCGAGATCATGCATCGCGCGACCGCCGAACTCATCGCTTCGGGTCAGGCTGATCACGCCCTGAAGGTTGGTGCGGTCGCACCGAGCTTCACACTGGCGGAGGCTGACGACGGCCCCCTATCCTCGACCGACCTGCTGGCTCGGGGCCCGCTGGTGCTCAGCTTCTATCGCGGTGTTTGGTGTCCCTATTGCAACATTGAACTCGAAGCCTTGCAGGAGGCTTCGGCCGCCATCCGTGCCACGGGGGCGGAGCTGGTCGCTATTTCCCCGCAATCCCTGGTGAATGGCCGCAAGGCCAAACACGAAAAGCAGGTCACTTTCCCAATGTTGAGCGACCCGAACGGCGAAGTCGCCAACGCCTTCGGCCTCCGCTTCCGCCTGCCTGACGATCTGATCGCACTGTACAAGAGCTTCGGCGTCGACCTAGCGGTGGTGAACGACGACCCTTCATGGACGTTGCCGATGCCGGCGCGGTTCGTGGTCGCCCCGGACGGTGTCATTGTCTATGCCGAGGTCAGCCCGGACTACACCCGCAGACCCGACCCCACCGATCTGCTTCCCGTCCTCGAGCAGCTGAAGAGTTCCGTCGCCGCGTGAACGTCCGATGGCGTGGGCGTCCGTCTCGACGCCGGCGGCCCGCCCCTGCTTGGGGTTTGTTCTCTCAAGCTCGTCGGAGGTTGACCCAGTGACCGCAGTAAAACCCGTGGACTTCGTTGCGGACCGGCGCTGGTGGATCCTTGCCTTGATCAGCGCCAGCGCCTTCCTGGCCATGACCACGTGGTTCTCGGCCACGGCGATCACACCACAGTTGACAGAAGTTTGGCACTTGTCTCCAGTGCAGGGCGCCTGGATTACCGGTGCCGTTCAGATCGGCTTCGCTGTCGGCGCACTTGCGTCGAGCATTAGCGGTCTGCTCGACGTGATTTCGCTGCGCAAGGTGATTGGGGTTAGCGCCATGATCGCTGCCGCTGCGAATCTCTGTCTGCTCTTCGCGCCATCCGTGGGCGTTCTGCTGCTTGCCCGCTTTGCCACGGGCGTGGCGCTTGCGGGAGTCTATCCGCCGGCGCTCAAACTCGTCTCGACCTGGTTCAGCCGAGAAAGAGGAACAGCACTCGGCGTCCTGCTTGCTGCGTTGACGCTCGGATCCGCGTTTCCCCACCTGCTGTCCGCGCTCGCGGCCAGCCTCGCCTGGCAGGCGGTCGTCATAGCGACCTCGACAGCGGCGCTGGCGGGTGGCGTCCTGATCGTGGGCCTCGGCACCGAAGGGCCCTATCCGTTCAGAAAATCGACTTTCGATCCGCGCCACATCGGAGCAGTCCTGCAAAACCGCCCGCTCGCGCTCGCCAATCTCGGCTATCTGGGGCACATGTGGGAACTCTACGCCATGTGGGGCTGGATGCTGACCTATGTCAGCGCGGGAAGCCCCGGCCTGGGCATGGGTGGCGCGAAAGCCGCGTCATTGCTGACATTCATAGTCGTGGCGTTGGGCGGGATCGGCTCGATCCTGGGCGGCGTTCTAGCGGATCGCATCGGCCGGACGGCGACCGCCGCCCTGATGATGGCGCTGTCTGGATGCTGTGCGTTGACGATCGGCTTTGCCTTCGACGGACCGCTTTGGCTGTTCGTCGCCGTGGCCGCGCTCTGGGGAATGACCGTGATCGGCGATTCCGCGCAGTTTTCGGCCATGGCAACGGAATTGAGCGATCCGCGCTATGTCGGTACGGCTCTGTCACTGCAACTCAGTATCGGCATCGCGCTTACCTTTGTCTCAATCCACCTGACCTCTTTCCTGGCGGAGAACATCGGCTGGCGTTGGAGTTTTCTGGTCCTCGCGCCCGGCCCGCTGCTTGGCGTGGTCGCAATGATGATACTGCGGCGTCAGCCGGCAGCGAAAAAAATAGCGCATGGGTTGAGGTAGAAATACCTCCGCCAATTTCAGTGCCCGCCTCAGGCCTGCCGGCGAACCGCCTCCGGATTCTTGCGAATGGCCAGGAATTCCTTCACCCGCCGGCCGGGTGCGGGACCATGCACTGGCTTGAAGCCGTCATCGAGTTCGCCGGAAAGGTCGAGTGTCGGGCGATTGCCGACGGCGTCGTAGTTCTCCTCCAGCCAGTCGCTGGCGGCGGTGCGGCCGAGATCGCGCAGATAGGCCAGGAACGCCCATTCGGCATTGACCTTCGACGATGCCGACAAATCCTTGAACGCCTCGTCGGCATCGATGCGATGCATGCGGATGTCGCGGTATTCGCCGTGCGGCAGACGGCCAGCGGCGATCAACTCCTTGACGAAGGCGATCGAGCGGAATTCGCGCAGCAGCCCGGCGTTGAAGGTGATCTCGTCGATGCGGTTCTGGATTTCGTTGGCGCTCCGTGGCGTTCCTTCCCGCACCACCGGGTTGATCTGCACCAGGAGCACGTCCTCGGTCGCTGCCGTCTTGAAGAACGGGAACAACGCCGGATTGCCGCCATAGCCGCCGTCCCAATAGGGCACGCCCTTGATCTCGACGGCGCGGAACAATTGCGGCAGGCAGGCCGAAGCCATCACCGTATCGAGATCGATCTCGCCATCGGAAAAGACACGCAACTGCCCGGTTTCGACATTGGTGGCGGAGATGAACAATTCCATCGACTTGCAGGCGCGCACATTGGCGAAATCGATCTCCTGCTGAACCACGTCGCGCAGCGGATTGAGGCCGAGCGGGTTGGCGACATAGGGCGAGAACACCCGCGACATGGTGTCGAAGAAGGCATAGCCCGGTGTATTCTCGATCGACCAGTTGCCCCAGGCGACATCCCACGGCATGCGCTGCACCGGGCTGAACCGGCCCTTCGCGGCCACCGCGCGCCAGAAATCGTCGAGCTTTTGCCGCGTCCCGTCGACCCCGCCGCGCACGAAACCATCGGCCAGCGCCACCGCGTTCATCGCGCCGGCGCTGGTGCCGGACACCGCTGATATCTCCAGCCTGCCATCCTCCAGCAGCCGGTCGAGCACGCCCCAGGAAAAGGCGCCGTGCGAGCCGCCACCCTGAAGCGCGATGTTGATTTTCTTCTTCTCCTCCGCCTTGCCGTTCTTCGTCATGGCGTCGTCCTTGATCTGTCGAGCTGGTTTGTTTCGGGTTTGTCGATTCTGTTTGGCCGGCCCTGTGGGTAGCTGGGAAAATGTCCGGGCTTACGCGGCCGTCCAGCCGCCATCGATCGAGAGATGCGTGCCGTTGACCTGCGCCGCCGCGTCCGAGCACAGGAACACCGCTGCCGCCGCGATCTGCTCGACCGTGACGAATTCCTTGGTCGGTTGCTTGTCCAGCATGACCTCGCGAATGACTGTCTCGCGATCCATCTTGTTGGCTTTCATCTGGTCGGGGATCTGCGCCTCGACCAACGGCGTCAGCACGTAGCCCGGGCAGATGGCGTTGCAGGTGATCTTTTCACGCGCGACTTCGAGCGCGACGGTCTTGGTCAACCCCATGATGCCATGCTTGGCCGAGACGTAGGCCGATTTGAACGGCGAAGCGACCAGGCCGTGCGCCGAGGCGATGTTGACGATCCGGCCGCCGCCGGCCTTCCTCATGAGCGGGATCGCGGCTGCGATGGTGTGGAAGGCCGACGACAGGTTGATGGCGATAATGGCGTCCCATTTCTCGATCGGGAACTCTTCCACCGGCGCGACATGCTGGATGCCCGCATTGTTGACGAGAATATCGACCGAACCGAATGTCTCGGCCGCCTTGGCGACAAGCGCCCGGCATTCGGCCGGTTTCGACATGTCGGCCTTGATGTAGGCGGTCTTCACCTTGTGCTGTTTGGCGATCGCATCGGCGATGGCGTGGTCGGCGGTCGTGTCGGAGAAGGAGTTGACGACGACATCATGGCCTTCGGCCGCCAGCGCCTGGGCAATTGCCAGGCCAATGCCCGATGTGGAGCCGGTGACGACGGCGGTTTTTCTGATGGCCAAGGGCGGAATCCTCTGGTTGCGGCAAGAACAGGTCTATGTTGCACTGCAACATATATGCCTTGATCGGCGCAAGAACAGCGGTTCCGTTGCGAGAGGGCATGAAATTTTCGTCATGCGAAGAGGCTGCCCGGCGCCGCGAAAGACGGCCCAGCAACAATACGCGCGCCGAATCCCGGTCGACTCACCCCCGCGAGAGGGTGGGTAACATGGCCTCAGGCGACGAGGTCCGGCACCGGCCCGACATAGCGCGACTGCGGACGGATGAGCCGTCCGGTCGTCTGCTGCTCGCGTGCATGGGCGATCCAGCCGGCGACACGCCCGGCGGCGAAGACGTTGCTGAACGCTTGCCTGGGGAAGCCGGCGGCCTCCAGCAGCAGCGCGGTGTAGAATTCGACATTGGTCTGCAGCGAGCGCGACGGCTTGGCGACGCGCAGCACATCGAGCGCTGCTTGCTCCACCCTTTCCGCGAAGGCCAGTCGGCGACCGGTTTCACCCTCGCTGCCGAGTTTGCGTACCACCGCCTTCAGCACGTCGGCGCGCGGGTCGCGCACCCGGTAGATACGGTGGCCGAACCCCATGATGCGCTCGCCATGCGCGATCTCGTGGCGCAGCCAGCCGGCAGCGTCACCATGCGCCTCGATTGCATCCAGCATCTCGATGACTGGGCCCGGCGCGCCGCCATGCAGCGGGCCCTTGAGCGCGCCGAGACCCGCCAATACCGCCGAAGTCAGGCCCGCCTTGGTCGAGGCGACGACGCGGGTCGCAAAGGTCGAGGCGTTGAGGCCGTGGTCGCAGACAGTCACCAGATAGGTATCGAGCGCCTTCGCCAGCGCTGGCGAGGCGACGGTGCCGTTGAGCATCCTCAACATATCGCCGGCATGGTCGGCCGCCTTGTCCGGCGCGAAGGGCGTCTCGCCGCGCAGCAGTCGCAGCAAGGCCGGCGTCAGCACCGCTGGCGCCGCGATCAGCCGCAAGGCGTCGGCCAAGGTCTCGCCGTCCGGCAGGAAGGCGATGCCGGCGCGCATCGCGCTGTAGACATCGAGCGACGCCAGCAGGGGCAGCGAGGGCAAATGCCGCTCGAACACCTCGACGCGCGCCTGGCCGATCCTCTGCGCCAGTTCCGCATCGCCGGGAAGGTCTTCGAAGAAACCGTCCAGCAACAGCCGAACCACCTGAACATAGTTCCAGCGGCCGGCCAGTTCCGGCAGCGAATGACCGCGGATGGTCAGATGGCCGCCAAGACCGTCGACATCGGAAAGGACGGTTTCCGCCGCCACCACGTCATCGAGCCCATTTGCCATGGCCTGTCTCCTTGAACCGTTTCCGCATCGCAGATAAGGGTAGTCAACATGGTCATCAATCTTGATCAATAGAATCAACGTATCGGAGGATTCGACCCTGTCGGAGTGGCTGTCCCGGGAAGAAGCGCTTGAACGCCTCAAGGTGCGGGCACAGACGCTCTATGCCTATGTCAGTCGTGGCCGCATCGGCATGCGGCCCGACCGCGCCGATCCGCGCCGCAGCCAGTATCGAGCCGACGATATCGCCGCTCTGGCGACCCGCCGCGCACGCGGACGCAGTCCGTCGGCCATCGCCGAAAGCGCCATCGCCTGGGGCGAGCCGTCAATCGCCACCTCGATCTCGACCGTTTTGCACGGTCGCCTCATCTATCGCGGTCGGGATGCCGTCGCGCTCTCCGGGCACGCCACGCTGGAGGAAGCCACCGCTGTCCTGTGGGGGCTGTCGGAGCCAGCGGTTTTCGCGCCGCCGTCGCCCGGCGCGCCGCATCGGGGCGGCAGGGCGGCCGCCTTCGCGCAGCTTGCCTTGGCTGCTGCCGAGGGGCGCCCATCGCTCGGGCGCGGCGCCACCTCGCTGCATGCCGATGCCGCGCAGGCAGTCGGCGTTCTGGCCAGCGCCCTCGGCGCGCCCGCGGGACCGGATCCGGTCCATCGGCGGTTGGCGCAAGGCTGGTCAGTGGATGCCGGCGGCGCGGAAGCGATCCGCCGCACGCTTGTCCTGCTCGCCGACCACGAGCTGAACGCGTCGACTTTCGCCGCTCGTGTCGCCGCTTCCACCGGCGCGCCGCTGGCCGCTTGCCTGCTCGCGGGGCTCGCGACGCTATCGGGCCCGCGCCATGGCGGCGCCGGCGAAGCGGTGATGCAATTGGCCGAGGACGCGGCGCGGCATGGCGCCGACGCGGCGATCCGGCGCTGGCTCAGTCACGACCGGCCGCTGCCGGGCTTCGGCCATCCGCTCTATCCGGACGGCGATCCCCGGGCCGTCGCCCTGCTGGCGGCCATCGATACCGACGAGACACTGCGATCCCTGGAAAACGCCGCCTTTGTCGCGACCGGCGCACGCCCCAACATCGACCTTGCCCTGGCCGCGCTGACGCGCGGCCTTGGCTTGCCGAGCGATGCGCCGTTCCGCCTGTTCGCGCTCGGACGCAGTGTCGGCTGGGCAGCGCACACGGTCGAACAGATAACCGGCGGAGGCGCCATCAGACCGCGCGGCCGTTATGTGGGACCGCTGCCCTGATACAGGCCGCCTAAAAATGCGCAGCGCGGTTTTGTGACACCGACATGCATAAAACGCGCGTCGGCTGAACCCGTTTCAGCCCCGCGCGCTTAAGGCTCGCGGCAATCCGATGCGCCTCTGCCTATTGGATCTTTCGATCCGGACGTCTCACGACATGGTGTCGAGCTTGCGCTGCATGGCCGCGATCTGGTCCTTCAGTTCCTGAAGGTCATCGGGCTTTTCAGGCGTTTCCTTCCTGGCCGGCTCGGGCGTTGGCGCGGCGGCAGGGCCGGGACCCACTGGCGGGAACGGCGTGAACAGACGCATGGCATTCTGAAACATTTCCATGTTGCGGCGCGTCTGCTCTTCCAGCGCCTTGATCGGCGTGGTGATTTTCATCATGTCCAGCGGCGACTTGCCGAGCGCGCCCTTCATCTGCTCGCGAAACCGTTCCTGCTCCTTGGAGAAGGCCAGCATGGACTGTTCGAGGAAGCTCGGCACGATCATCTGCATCTGGTCGCCATAGTAGGCGATCAACTGGCGCAGGAACGGGATCGGCAGCATGTTCTGCCCATCCTTGTTCTCCAGCTCGAAGATGATCTGGGTCAGCACCGGATGCGTGATGTCGTCACCGGTCTTGGCGTCCTGGACGGTGAATTCCTCGCCCTTCTTGACCATCTCGGCGAGGTCCTCGAGCGTCACATAGGTGCTGGTGCCGGTGTTGTAGAGGCGGCGATTGGCATATTTCTTGATGATGATCGGATCGTCTTTCGCGGCCATCTGCATCCTCCCCGGGACACCGGCGCGCGCTGAGTAAGCCGCCGGTAACGATTGTGCCTTTTTTGAGGATATGCGCAAAAGCCTCATAATTCCAAGCAGTTTGTGCAGTGCGGGATCATATAATGCTGCATAGCAGGCAAAATATGCTGCGCAGCAATGCAGGGACCGCCGCCGTGGCAACATGCGGCCTGGTTGCGGCGCATGGGCGCCATGCCCATTTCAGGTTTGACTTGGATCATGGAAAGGGCAAGAAAAGTCCCCAACAATGCCCAAAAACACGACAGCTCGAAGTCTGGAGAAGAAAATGTCCTCTGCCAATTCCATCGTTGTCGCCAGTGCCGCACGCACGGCCGTCGGCTCCTTCAACGGTGCCTTCGCCGCTACCCCGGCGCATGAACTCGGTGCTGTCGTCATCAGGGAACTCTTGTCGCGTGCCGGTGTCGAAGCCGCCGAGGTCGACGAGGTCATCCTCGGTCAGGTGCTGACCGCCGCCCAGGGGCAGAACCCGGCCCGCCAGGCTTCGATCATTGCCGGCCTGCCCAAGGAAACCACCGCTTGGGGCCTCAACCAGGTTTGCGGCTCGGGCCTGCGCGCCATTGCGCTCGGCATGCAGCAGATCGCCACCGGCGACGCCAAGGTGATCATCGCCGGCGGCCAGGAATCGATGTCGCTGTCGCCGCACGCGGAACACCTGCGCGCCGGCGTCAAGATGGGCGACTACAAGATGATCGACACCATGATCAAGGACGGGCTGTGGGATGCCTTCAACGGCTATCACATGGGCAACACCGCCGAAAACGTCGCCCGCCAGTTCCAGATCACCCGCGACGACCAGGACCAGTTCGCGCTGGCCTCCCAGAACAAGGCCGAGGCCGCGCAGAAGGCCGGCAAGTTCAAGGACGAGATCGTCGCCTTCACCATCAAGGGCAAGAAGGGCGACACCATCGTCGACCAGGACGAATACATCCGCCACGGCGCCACGATCGACGCCATGACCAAATTGAAGCCGGCTTTCGACAAGGACGGCACGGTGACCGCCGCAAACGCTTCCGGCATCAATGACGGCGCCGCCGGCGCGCTGCTGATGACCGAGGCGGAAGCCGCAAGGCGCGGCATCACGCCGCTGGCGCGCATCGTCTCCTGGGCGACCGCCGGCGTCGATCCGGCGATCATGGGCACCGGTCCCATTCCGGCTTCGCGCAAGGCATTGGAAAAGGCCGGCTGGTCGGTCGGCGATCTCGACCTGGTCGAGGCCAACGAGGCTTTTGCCGCCCAGGCCTGCGCCGTCAACAAGGACATGGGGTGGGACCCTTCGATCGTCAACGTCAATGGCGGCGCTATCGCCATCGGACATCCGATCGGCGCTTCGGGTGCGCGCATCTTCAACACGCTGGTCCATGAACTGCGGCGTCGCGGCGCCAAGAAAGGCCTCGCCACGCTCTGCATCGGCGGCGGCATGGGCGTCGCCATGTGCGTGGAGGCGCTCTGACGAGATCACTGAACGGGTGGCGATGCATGTCACCCAAAAAGTGCGCAACGGTTTCGGGAAGACGACATGAATGAAAACAGACAGCTAAAGCGCGCCGCCTGAAGTCAATTCAGGCGACGCGCTTTGGCCGCCCGGTCCATATCCAGTGCCTGCCAAGCCCGACAACAGGGCGATATCAAAAAGGGGAAACGCATGAGCAAGGTTGCAATCGTCACGGGCGGGTCGCGCGGCATTGGCGCGGCGATCTCGATCGCATTGAAGAACGCCGGCTATTCGGTTGCCGCCAACTACGCCGGCAACGACGACGCGGCGGCGAAATTCAAGGCCGAGACCGGCATTCCGGTCTACAAATGGTCGGTCGCCGACTACGACGCCTGTGCCGCCGGCATCAAGAAGGTCGAGGCCGATCTCGGCCCAATCTCGGTGCTGGTCAACAATGCCGGCATCACCCGCGATGCCATGTTCCACAAGATCACACGCGAACAGTGGAAAGAGGTCATCGACACCAACCTGTCGGGTGTCTTCAACATGACGCATCCGCTGTGGAGCGGCATGCGCGACCGCAAGTTCGGCCGCGTCATCACCATCTCGTCGATCAACGGCCAGAAGGGCCAGGCCGGCCAGGTCAACTATTCCGCTGCCAAGGCCGGCGACATCGGCTTTTCGAAGGCGCTTGCACAGGAAGGCGCCCGCGCCGGCATCACCGTCAATGTCATCTGCCCCGGCTACATCGCCACCGAGATGGTCAAGGCAATTGACGAGAAGGTGCTCAACGAGCGCATCATCCCGCAGATCCCGGTCGGCCGCCTCGGCGAGCCGGAAGAAATTGCGCGCTGCGTCGTCTTCCTCGCTTCCGACGATGCCGGCTTCATCACCGGCTCGACCATCACGGCCAATGGCGGCCAGTACTTCGCCTGAGACCCGGACAACGGCTCCATACAGGCAATCGCTCTGCGACGAGCGGACCGGGAAACCGGTCCGTTCTTTTAAGGCGGCCCGGCTGCCGCGAAGGCCTCGCTGCGGTGCGATGATCCAATCCGGCACGGAAAGGTTAACGGCGGCGGCACGTCCTGTGCGAAACCCGTGCGCAAACCTGTTGATTGTCGGTGGATAACCTGTTCACAACACAAGATATTGAGGTGAACAAAGCAGGAATATTCCGCGATCGCTGATTCGTCGCCGATTCGTTCCGGCTTTGAGCGGAACGTTAACGATAGTGACCGGAATCGCCTGCCGGATCCTTAACGCGGATTAAGAAAGATCAACAATTTCATAAACTTGGACGAGGCGCACCAGAACATTGCAGTCGTTCACCGGCAAAAGTTAACGACGAGGCTCGCCTTGCATGAAACGGGCCAGTTCGGCGATTCAGCATGTGGTGAGACTCGCGGTTGCAAAATCCACATGTAGCCGTGAACAAAACCTGAATCTGGGTGAGTCACTGATTCGTCGCCGATTCGTTCCAGACTCGTTCCAACTGTTAATCCGCGCCCGACTGAGCGCTTGACACGACCGCCTTCGAACCCTCACCGGAACATTCCGCTTTCGCTTCGCGCGCGAAATCCCTATGTGTCGGCTGTCATACGCGCCACTCGAGGCACGCTCCCGACAACGAGAGGCCAGAAAGCCTTATTTCCAGGTCGATGAACATCCAGCCGAAACACACTGAGCCGCTGATCTTGTCGGGCCGCGACGTGACCGCCGTGCTTGGGCCGACCAACACCGGCAAGACCCATCTCGCCATCGAGCGCATGGTGGCGCACGAGAGCGGCATCATCGGCTTGCCGCTCAGGCTGCTCGCGCGGGAAGTTTACGCACGCGTCTGCGAGAAGGTCGGCGCCCACAAGGTCGCACTGATCACCGGCGAGGAAAAGATCCAGCCGGCCGGCGCCAGATATTCGGTCTGTACCGTCGAGGCGATGCCGCGCGAGACCGACGCCGCCTTCGTCGCCATCGACGAGGTGCAGCTCGCCGGCGACCTAGAGCGCGGCCACATCTTCACCGACCGCATCCTGCACCTGCGTGGCCGCCAGGAAACGCTGCTGCTGGGTGCGGCCACCATGCAGGGCATCCTCCAGCGCCTGCTGAAGGGCGTCTCGGTGGTGACGCGGCCTAGGCTGTCGCACCTCGCCTATGCCGGCTCGAAGAAGCTGACGCGGCTGCCGCGCCGCACGGCGATCGTCGCCTTCTCCGCCGACGAAGTCTACGCCATCGCCGAGCTGATCCGCCGTCAGCAAGGGGGTGCTGCCGTCGTGCTCGGCGCGCTCAGCCCGCGCACCCGCAACGCGCAGGTGGCGCTGTTCCAATCCGGCGATGTCGACTATCTCATCGCCACCGACGCCATCGGCATGGGCCTCAACCTCGATCTCGACCACGTCGCCTTCGCCCAGAACCGCAAGTTCGACGGCTTCCAATACCGAAACCTGTCTGCGGCCGAGCTCGGCCAGATCGCCGGGCGCGCCGGCCGGCATCTGCGCGACGGTACCTTTGGCGTCACCGGCCAGGTCGATCCATTGGACGAGGATCTGATCAAGAAGATCGAAGGCCATGATTTCGACCCGGTGAAAGTACTGCAGTGGCGGACCGCGCATTTCGACTTCGCCAGCCTCGATGCGTTGAAGCGCTCGATCGAGACCAACGCCCCGGTCGAAGGCCTGACCCGCGCGCTGCCGGCGGTGGATGCCCAGGCGCTTGAATATCTGTCGCGCGACGAAGACATCCGCGCGCTCGCCACCGATGCCAAACGCGTGGCGCTGCTGTGGGAAGCCTGTGCCTTGCCCGACTACCGCAAGATCGCGCCGGCCCAGCATGCCGACCTCATCGCCTCCATCTATATGGACCTCGCCCGGCATGGCCATGTCGACGAGAATTACATGGCCGAGCAGGTGCGCCGCGCCGACACCACCGAGGGCGACATCGACACGCTGTCGCATCGCATCGCCCAGATCCGCACCTGGACATTCGTGTCGAACCGGCCCGGCTGGCTGGCCGATCAGGCACACTGGCAGGAAAAGACGCGCGAAATCGAAGACAGATTGTCGGATGCGCTGCATGAGCGGTTGACGAAACGCTTCGTAGACCGCAGGACTTCCGTCCTCATGCGGCGCCTTAGAGAAAATACCATGCCCGAAGCCGAAATAAGCCCAACCGGAACCGTCCTCGTCGAAGGTCATCATGTCGGCGAGTTGCAAGGGTTCCGCTTCACCGCCGACCAGAGTGCCGGCGGCGAGGACGCCAAGGCGGTGCGCACCGCCGCCCAGAAGGCGCTGGCAGCCGAATTCGAGGCACGCGCGGAACGCTTTGGCGCCTGCGCCAATGGCGATATCGCGCTCGGCTCGGATGGCACGCTGCGCTGGATCGGCGCGCCGATCGGTACGCTTGTCGCCGGCGAAGACGCGCTGAAGCCCCGCCTGGTGCTGCTGGCCGACGAACAACTGACCGGCCCGGCGCGCGACAAGGTCGCGGCGCGTGCCGAGCGTTTCGTCAATTTCCAGATCGAAACGCTGCTGAAGCCGCTGGTCGACCTGAAGAACGCCGACCAGATTTCCGGCATAGGCCGTGGCATTGCTTTCCAGCTTGTCGAGAATTTCGGCCTCATCAACCGCCGCGACATCGCCGAGGAGATGAAGTCGCTCGACCAGGAAGGCCGTGCCGCACTTCGCCGGCTTGGCGTGCGCTTCGGCGCCTACCATGTCTTCGTGCCGGCGCTGATCAAGCCGGCACCGGCCGGACTGGTGACATTGCTGTGGGCGCTGAAGAATGACGGCAAGGACAAGCCCGGCTTTGGCGACGTTGTCCATGCGCTCGCTTCCGGCCGCACCTCTGTGGTCATCGACCCGACCTTCGACAAGACGTTCTACAAGCTCGCCGGCTACCGCAATCTCGGCCGCCGCGCCGTGCGCATCGACATTCTGGAACGGCTGGCGGACCTGATCCGGCCGGCGACCAACTGGAAACCTGGTCTTGGCCAGCGGCCGGACGGTGCCTATGACGGCCAGTCCTTCATGGTGACGCCACCGATGATGTCGATCCTCGGCGCCACCGCCGACGACATGGAAGAAATCCTGAAAGGCCTCGGCTATCGCGCCGAGCCGAAGCCGCCGGCCGAAGTGAAGGCCCGGCTCGAAGCGCAGGACAATGCCGCACGCGAGGCGGCGGCGGCGAAGCTGGCGGCGGAAGAGGCCGCCCGCGCGGAGCAGGCCAGGGCAGCGCAAGACGCGGCGGCGCATGCCGCCGCCGAAACGCCAGCCGAAGGTTCAGAGCCGGCATCGGACGCCGCGGACGGTTCAGAAACGGCAACCGAAATTGTCGCCGAGATCACCGCGGCCGCTGCGGTGGAACCTGCCGTGGAAGAACCTGCTTTGGAAGAGCAGGCGGGCGCTCCGGTCGCAACCGTGCAAGACGAGGCACCTGCAGCCTTGGCGCCCGAAACCGCCGAACCCGCGCCGGTCGAACCGCCGGCAGAGCCCGAGGCCGCCGAGATTGAAGCCGCACCGGCGGCAGAAGCCGCACCGGCCGGGCTGGCGTCGGATACCGCGCCTGCGACGGACGCGGCTGAACCTGCGGTGGCGGAGGCCACGGACGGCGAACCGGTGCCAGAAGCGGAAGCGCCAAAGCCCATCCTGTTGTGGCGTCAGGGCCGTTTCGATCAGCGGCCGCGCCATCGCGAAGACAACCGCAGGAACAATCGCCCGCGCAACGGACAAGCCGCGCGCGGCCGAAGCGATGCCCCGGCCGATGCCGGCGGCGCGCCGGCGGCAGCCACGCCTGGAGAGCGTCCTGCCCATGAAGGCCGGCGCGATGGCGCCGGCAAGCCGCGCTTCGACCGCTCGAAGTTCAAACCCAAGCCGCAGGGCGAAGGCGAACAGCGGCGTGAAGGGCGGCCGCAAGGCGAGCGTCCCGACCGCCGCGATGGCCGGCCCGATTGGAAGGGCGGCAGGCCGGAAGGCAAGGGTGGTCCGCAAGGCGGAAAGCCCGCCTTCCAGCCGAAGCCGCGCGAGGAGCGCCCGGTGCGCTTCGATCCGGACTCGCCCTTTGCCAAGCTCGCCGCGTTGCGCGACCAGCTGAAGAAGTAGGCTCGGCTCGCTTCGATGGTTGCCCCGACCGCCGCGAGAGACCGCCAGCGCATCGACAAATGGCTGTTCTTCTCGCGCGCCGTGAAATCGCGCTCGCTGGCGGCGAAGCTGGTTGTCGCCGGCCGCGTGCGCATCAATCGCGACAAAGCAGCGCAGGCCTCCGATCTGGTCAAGCCTGGCGACGTCCTGACCATCACGCTCGAGCGGCGCATCTTCATCTGGAAGGTGCTTGGCGCCGGTGCGCGGCGCGGCCCTGCCGAGGAAGCCCGCACCCTCTACGAGGACATGTCGCCACCGCCGGCGCAAAAGGGTGAGACCATTCCCGACGCGCTTCCGGCACTGCGCGAGGCCGGTAGCGGCCGCCCGACCAAGAAGGAACGCCGCCAGACCGACCACTTGCTCGGCGACGACTGATGCATGCCGGCCCATGGCGCGCAGCGTTTTTGGGCCAACGACATGCCCAAAACAAAACCCGGACCCGGCAAACTAGACCCTCTGCCGGACATGTCGGGCCTCGGCCGCGCCGGCCGTCTGGAATTTCATTCCGAAAACCCTGGCGCCACTGGCGACCGCCGCCCTTGCAAGCGGCGGGCAAAGGCGTTACCTGACGGAAAAAGCCCAACAAAAATGGGACGTCCCGGAGCCGACCGATGACCTATGTCGTGACCGACAATTGCATCAAATGCAAATATATGGACTGCATCGAAGTCTGTCCGGTCGACTGTTTCTACGAAGGCGAGAACATGCTCGTCATCCATCCTGACGAGTGCATCGACTGCGGCGTCTGCGAGCCGGAATGTCCGGCCGATGCGATCAAGCCCGACACCGAGCCCGGCCTCGACAAATGGCTGCAGATCAACACCGAATATGCCGAGAAATGGCCTAACATCACCGCCAAGAAGGAACCGCCGGCCGACGCCAAATCGTTCGACGGCGAGGCCGGCAAGTTCGAGAAATACTTCTCGGCCGAGCCCGGCGAAGGCGATTGACAATACCGCCGTAAAGAGCGGTATTACGCAGCGTAACAGGGACGACACATTGACCGCCTTGACAGGCGGCGATTGCGTGTGGCCTTCGCTTATGCAGCAAAACCTTGATTCTTCCGACTTTTTGTGCTACATCAGCAAAACATGCCGGTGACACAACGTCGATTGATGGCGCAGACGCCCCAAATCACTGAAAGGTGAAAATCCCATTCCGGACCAGAGCGATCTGGGCCAGGCGGTCGCAATCTCTGCGGTTTGCCGGTCCCGGCTTTTCCGGTGGGTTCGTCTGTTGTGCGGCTAACGATCGGTTTCCCCGATCGCGCGAGTTCGGGCCGGCAGGACGCCGGCGCCACAACAAGGAGTTCAGGGCGTAATGGCAACGATCACCCCGCAGAAGAAGTCCACCGCTGCGCGTCACGGTTTCAAGACCGGCGAGTACATCGTCTATCCGGCGCATGGCGTCGGCCAGATCGTCTCGATCGACGAGCAGGAAGTTGCTGGACACAAGCTGGAACTGTTTGTCATCGACTTCCAGAAGGACAAGATGCGCCTGAAGGTACCGGTCGCCAAGGCGACCTCCATCGGCATGCGCAAGCTGTCGGAAGAGGATTATGTCGAGCGCGCGCTGAAGGTCGTGCAGGGCCGCGCCCGCGTCAAGCGCACCATGTGGTCGCGCCGCGCTCAGGAATATGATGCGAAGATCAATTCCGGCGACCTGATCTCGATCTCGGAAGTTGTGCGCGACCTCTACCGCGCCGACAACCAGCCGGAGCAGTCCTATTCCGAACGCCAGCTTTACGAGGCGGCGCTCGACCGCATGGCCCGCGAGATCGCGGCCGTCAACCGCATGTCGGAAACCGAAGCCGTGCGCCTGATCGAGGTCAACCTCAACAAGGGCCCCAAGCGCGGCGCCAAGGCCGACAATGAGGAAGCCGAGCAGGAAGAAGCTGCCTGAGCTTTTCCGCATTTTCCGCCATTGAGTTCATGAAAAACCCGGCCTCGCGCCGGGTTTTTTTTGGGAAGACGAGGGTGAAGGCCGCGCCTATGCCGCGCCGCCACCTTCCTTCTCCGCCTCCTGCTTCAGCGTCGCGATGAAACGCCTGGTGCGCTGGTGCTCGGGATTGCCGAACAGCACGGCGGCCGGCCCCTTCTCGACGATGACGCCGGCATCGAGAAATACCACTTCCTGCGCGATCTTGGAGGCGAGGCGCAGATCGTGCGTCGCCATCACCATGGTCGTCCCTTCGCCGGCAAGCTTGCCAAGCACGTCGACCACCTCTTGCGCCAGCTCCGGGTCGAGTGCCGAGGTCGGCTCGTCGCACAGCAGCACTTTCGGCGATGGCGCCAGCGCCCGGGCGATCGCCACGCGTTGCTGCTGGCCGCCCGACAGCGTCGCCGGCCAGGCGTCGGCCTTGTGCGCCATGCCGACCTTTTCCAGCAGGGCGAGCGCCCGCTCGCGTGCTCTCTCGGGTGGCCATTTCAGCACCGTCACCAGCCCTTCCATGACATTCTCGATCGCGGTGCGATGCGGGAACAGCTGGAAGTTCTGGAACACCATGCCGGTCTGCAGGCGCAGACGCTGGATGTCCTTTGCCGGGACCTTGCCACCGGGACGGAATTCAAGCATCTCGTCGCCGATGCGCACCGTGCCCGAGGTCGGTATCTCCAGCAGGTTGATGCAGCGCAGCAGCGTGCTCTTGCCGCCGCCCGAAGGGCCAACCAGCGCGGTGACGCTGCCTTCGGCGATGGTGACCGTCACGCCCTTCAGCACGAGGTTGTCGCCGAAGCGTTTTTCGATGTTGGTGAGGCCGATCATGAGCGCGCCTCCAGGAAGCCGCCATAGCGGTTGAGCCGCGTTTCCAGCCGCGTCTGCAAGGCCGACAGCACCGAGCTCAGCGCCAGGTAGAGGATCGCCGCCTCGACATAGAGGATCAGCGGCTCATAGGTGGTGGCAACGATGCGCTGCGCCGCCTGGAACATTTCCGGCACGGTGATGGCGGCGGCCAGCGACGTGTCCTTGACCAGCGAGATGAAGGTGTTGGAGAGCGGCGGCACTGCGACCCGGCCGGCCTGCGGCAGGATGGTGCGCCGCATCGCCTGGCTCCAGGTCATGCCGATCGAATAGGCGGCTTCCCACTGGCCCTTTGGCACCGAGCCGATGGCGGCGCGAATGATTTCGGACGTGTAGGCGCCGATGTTGAGCGTGAAGCCGATCAACGCCGCCGGAAAGGCGTCGAGCAGGATGCCGACCGATGGCAGGCCGTAGAAGATCAGGAACAGCTGCACCAGGAGCGGCGTGCCGCGGAAGATCCAGACATAGAAGCGCACAAGCGCGACCAGCGGCTTCGGGCCGAACAGCCGGGCAAGCGCCGCGCCCAGGCCGACAGTCAGGCCAAGCACGAAAGACAGCAGTGTCAACGGCACGGTGAAGATCAGCGCCGCCCACAAAAGCGAAGGCAGCGACTCCAGCATCAGTTGCAGCCAGTGCGGCACGAAAAGCCCCTCCTTGCGATTGCCGTTCCAGGCGAGACGGCTTCATCGAAGCGCGAACACACGCCATATCACGCCAAAGGCGGCGGGCCGTCAAAAGACGGTCCGCCGCCAGGTATCCTTGCATGGGCCGGCAACCGGCCCGCCTCATGAATTACTTCGAGACGTCCTGGCCGAAATAGGTGTCGGCGATCTTCTTGTAGGTGCCGTCGGCCTTGATGTCGGCCAGCGCCTTGTTGATGGCGGCGACCAGATCCGGATCGCCCTTGCGCACGATGACGCCGGAATAGTCGGCGTTTTCTTCCTGCGCGGCGATCTTCACATTGGCGTCCGGCTTGTGCTTCTTGAAGTCGAGGAACGACAGGCTGTCATTGATGGTGGCGTCGGCGCGGCCGGTCAAAAGCAGCTGGATCGACTGGTCGAACCCATCGGTGCCGACGAGCTCGGCGCCGTTCGTCTCGGCCAGCTTGCCGAAGTTCGAGGTCAGCGACTGCGCCGACTTCTTGCCCTTGAGATCGGCGAAGGTCTTGATGTCGGTGTTTTCGCCGCGCACGATCAGCACCGCCTTGGAGGCGATATAGGGATCGGAGAAGTCATACTTGGCCTTGCGCGCCTCGGTGATGCCGACTTCGTTGATGACGGCGTCATAGCGATTGGCGTCGAGGCCGGCTATCAGCCCGTCCCACTTGCCTTCGAGGAACTCCACCTTGACGCCGAGCTTCTCGCCGATCGCCTTGGCGATCTCGACGTCGAAGCCGACCAGCGCGCCGGCTGCATCATGATAGGTGAACGGTGCATAGGTGCCTTCCGTGCCGACCTTGATGACCCCAGCCTGCTTGATCTGGTCGAGATTGGCGCCGGCATGGCCAGCGGTGACAGCCAGAACCTGCAGCGTTCCGGCGACGATGAGCGACTTGAGCCATTTCATTTTTCTGTGATCCCGTCCTTGGCCTGATATCCGGCATGTTGTGAGCGCTGGAAGCTGACAGATGAAAGGCGAAAAAATAAGGAACAGGATTTCAAAAACAATGGGTTCCTGAAACCAGATTCTCCAGATGGCCTTTTCCAGCGGCGATTGACGTCCTTGTCGGTCAGCGCCGACGCCTCTCAGGCACCACGATCCGCCTGGCAACAGCCACGGAACCATTCCCGCGCATGACACGTTCTGGGTTTGTAGGGCACGACGCCGCCATTTCAACTGGCGCCTGGCCAAACTTGCAAAGTCATCCGCATCGCCAGAGCCAGGGAGCGCCTCATGATGGAAGACACAGCAGGACGGATCATGGTCCGCGCGGCAATGAAGGCGCCCTATCTCGAACGTGACGAGGAGCATCGGCTCGCATTGCGCTGGAAGGAGGACAACGACCAGAACGCGCTGCACAGCATCACCGTTGCCCATATGCGGCTGGTCATTTCCATGGCTTCCAAATTCCGCCACTACGGTCTGCCGCTCGGCGATCTCATCCAGGAGGGTCATGTCGGGCTGCTTGAGGCGGCGGCCCGCTTCGAGCCGGAGCGCGAAGTGCGGTTCTCGACCTATGCGACCTGGTGGATTCGCGCCTCGATGCAGGACTACATCCTGCGCAACTGGTCGATCGTGCGCGGCGGTACCAGCTCGGCGCAGAAGGCGCTGTTCTTCAATCTGCGGCGCTTGCGTGCCCGGCTGGCGAATGGTGCCGAACCGCTGTCCAATGCGACGCTCTACCGGGAAGTGTCGGTCGCGCTCGGCGTCTCCGAAGCCGATGTCGCCATGATGGATTCACGGCTGTCGGCGCCCGACTCCTCGCTCAACATGCCGCTGGCCGATGATGCGGGTGCCACCGAGCGCATGGATTTCCTGGTCTCGGACGATCCGCTGCCCGACGAGGTCGCCGGCGACACGATCGATGTCGAGCGCCGTTTGGTCTGGCTGAAAGCAGCGCTTGGCGCGCTCAACGCACGCGAACTGAGGATCATCGAGGAGCGTCGGCTGAGGGACGAGGGCGCGACGCTCGAGGCACTCGGCGAGACGCTCGGCATTTCCAAGGAGCGCGTCCGCCAGATCGAGGCCCGCGCCATGGAAAAGCTCAAGATCGCTCTGGTGAAGCAGAACCCTGAATTTCTCGCGACAGCCGCTTGAAGCCGTAGGGCGCATCAGGCGCCCGGCGGCTTGCAACGACCGCTTACTTGTCCGTGACGATCTTGACCTTGTCACCGGCAGAAACCGCGGCGCCCGGTGACAGCGCATTGAGCACGCGGAACAGGTCGAGCTTGCGGTCGACGCCGACCATCTGGGCCGAAAGCGAACCCATGGTCTGCCCGGGCTGGACCGTGACGACGCGGATATGCAGCGGCTTCAGCGCCGCCTTTTCGGCTGCACTGAGGATACGGAAAGAGCCGCTCACCGAACGCGCCACCGGCTCCAGCGAGGTGCTGGCCGAGGGTGCTGCCGTCAGCAGCCGGTAGACCTGGCCGCCGGCGCGGATCACCGCGATGTCGAACTGCCAGCCCTCGGCGCCGGCATGCGCGGTCGCCGCCTCGTTGCCGTTGATCGTTTCCTGCCTGACGCTGCTGTCGTCGAGACCGGCCACCCAGCCGCTGCGGATATAGTCGGTCAGCGCGCGGTTCTTGTCGATCGAGACGCCATCAAAGCGGATCGCGATGTCGCCCGGCCCGGTTGCCGTCACCGCGGCCGCCGAATTGTCGATGATGAAGCCCTCGGGTACCGAGAAGGACACGCCGAGGCCCGGATGCAGGAAGGTCTCGCCGCGCACATAACCTTCTTCGGGCGTGTCGCCATAAAGCAGTCCGTCTATGCCGGCGAGGAAGGAATCGCGGTCGCGCGTGCCGACGCCGGGCGCGCCGAACTGGCGGGCATGGCGCTGCGCCAGATCAATGCGCTGCGGCGTGTTGGGATGCGTCGCCAGGAAGTCGAGGCTGGCATCGGTGGCACCGCTGATCGAGCGGAAGTCGGTATAGGCCGACATCGACTGCAGGAAGCGGCCCGCGGCAAAAGGATCGTAACCGGCTTCGCCGATCGACTTGATGCCGATGGCGTCGGCCTCCAGTTCCTGGTTGCGCGAGAACTGCGCGAGTCTCAGCTTGCCGCGGATCAGCGCCGCCTTGGCGGTCGGGCTGTCACCGAGCACGTCCGAGACGACCTTGGTCGCGAGGCCTTCCTCGGCCTCCAACTGCTGGCGCTGCAGGCCGTGGTTGGCGGTGACGTGGCCCATCTCATGCGCGATGACCGCCGCAAGCTCGGCCGAATCATTGGCCAGCGCCAGCAGGCCACGGGTGATGTAGAGATAGCCGCCAGGCAGCGCGAAGGCGTTGACGTTGGGCGAATTCAGGATGGTGATGCGATAGGTCTGCGTCGGATTGGCCGACACCACGGTCAAGTTGCCGACCACCTTGGCGACCATGCGCTCGAGCTTGGGGTCGGAATATTCGCCGCCATAGGTGGCCAGGATGCGCGGATGCTGCGCCTTGGCCAGTTCGGCGAGCTTGTTGTTGGCGCCGACATTGTCGACGGTGATCGGCTTGTCGGACGGCTGGAAGCCGGATTCCTGGACTTCCGGAGGCGTGAACATCTGGCAGCTTGCCAGCGCCACGGCAAGGCCGGCCAGCGCCAGAAAGCGCGCCAGCGGATTCATTCGTAGTCTGTCAACGCCGATCGCCAGAACGGCTTCCTTTCGGGTCCCGGCGCATGACCACGAAAATCGGGGGCGATCTTCGGAACGTGCCATGCGCAAAAAACAAACTGCTACAGCATCCGTCGTGCGTCCTTCCGGACGGGCGGCGGATGCTGTAGGCAAATCACGGCCTGTGCCGGACCAGTAGGGCGGACCTAGCCACACTACCCCAGTCATGGCAAGCAAGCGCCACATCGCCTGAACCCGGTTTGGCCGTAAATTATGTCCGCTTCCGGGCAATATCTCGTGATACCGCATCACCGGCACTTGCACCGACATAGCGCCGGAACACATCCGGACCAGACCCGGCAAAGAAATCTTCCGCCTTGCCGGCAGCTGCGACCACGCCATTGTCCAGGAACACCACGTGCTGACCGATTCGACGGGCATCTTCGGGCTGGTGCGTGACGAACAGCACCGTCATGCCGCGTTCGGCGTGAACAGCGGCGATGAGGTCGAGCATGTCATCGCGCAGGGCCGGCCCGAGCGAAGCGAAGGGTTCGTCAAGCAGGAGCACCGGACGATCGCGCACCAGCACGCGAGCCAGTGCGACGCGCTGGCGTTCACCCCCGGAGAGTTCGCGCGGCAGGCGTCCTTCCTTGCCGGCGAGTCCGGTACGCTCCAGCGCCTCGGCGATGGCGGTCTGATCAGCCTCGGTCAACCGCAGTGACGGCGAACGGCCGAGCCCGACATTCTGTTCCACGGAAAGATGGGCGAAAAGGTTGTTTTCCTGGAACACCATCGACACCGGCCGCGCCGAAGGCGGCTCGGCGCTGACATCGGCGCCGCCGATCAGCACGCGGCCGGACAGCGGCATCTCGAACCCGGCGATCAGATTGAGCAGCGTCGACTTGCCGGAACCGCTCGGCCCCATGATGGCGGTGACTTTCGCCGCCGTGAAATCGACATCGAAGACGAGCGGCGCTTCGCCATAGCTGAACGACACCTTGTCCAGCCGCACCGAAGCGCCCTTTTCAAGCCTGCTAGCCGCCCCGTCAGGCATCCCGGTTCTTCTCCCTTCCCAGCCAGTGCGCCGCCATGATCAATGCGAGGCAGACGAGGCCGAGCAGCAGCGCCAGGCCAGCGGCGTCCTCGGTGCGGTAGCTGCCCATGCGCGCCAGGAGAAGGTAGGGCAATGTCTGCACGGAATCACTGCCGAACAGCGCGATGACGCCGAGATCGCCGAGCGACAGCGCCATGGCAAAAGCGAAAGCAGTCGCAAGCGGCCGCCGCAGCGACGGCCAGTCGACCAGCATGAGCCGGTTCCAGCCCGCAATGCCGAGCTGTTCACAGAGCCGCTCGTGGCGCTCGCTCGCCGCATCATAGGCGGGACGGACAGCGCGCAGCGCGAACGGCATTGCCATCACGGCGTTGACGCTGACGACCATGGCCGGGGCGATGGCGAAGACAGCGCCGACATGACGCAGCAACAGGAACCAGCCGGCGCCGATGACGATCGGCGGCACGACGAGGACAAAACCGGCGCCGGTATCGGTGGCATGTTCGAGCAGTGTCCTTGCGCCGGCGCGGCGAGCGAGCGCCAGCGCCCGGCGTGCCATGGTCAGCGCCAGCGACAGCATCACCGAAAGCAGTGCCGACAGGAAGGCGAGAACCACACTGGTCAGCGTCGCCTGTCGCACGGCGGCCTCACCGGCCAGCCGGCCGAGATCGGCGCCGAGCCCGGCCATCACCGTCGCCGCCATCGGTCCGACAACGAACACCAGCGCAAGCACGATCAGCACGACGTTCAGCGAGGTCTCGGTCCCGCTGACGGAAAGATAGCGGCGCGGCGCGACCGGCAGGCTGGTGTCGCCGACGGCATTGGCGCCGAGCCGCGTCAGCGCCAGCGCCACGACAAAGGTCAACGCGATCTGCAGCAGCGTTAGCGTAACGGCCCGCGCGGGATCGAAATCGAAGCGCAGCGCCTGATAGATGCCGACCTCGAGTGTCGTCGCGGCCGGTCCGCCGCCGAGCGTCAGCACGATCGTGAACGATGTGATGCAGAGCATGAAGACAAGCCCGGCGACCCCTGGCAGGGATGCGCGCAGCGTCGGCCATTCGATCAGCCGGTACGCCGGCCGGGCTCCCATGCCGAGCTGGCTCGCCAGCCGCCATTGGTCGGCCGGTATGGTCTGCAGCGCTTCGAGGAACAGCCTTGCCGCCAGCGGCAGGTTGAAGAAGACATGCGCGACGAGAATGCCTGACAGGCCATAGATGCCCGGCCAGCTTCCACCACCAATCATCGTGAGCACGCCGGCGAAATAGCCGGCGCGGCCATAGAGGGCGAGGATGCCGAGGGCGGCGACGATGGCCGGCAGCGCCAATGGCACGGCGAAAAGCTGCAGGATGAAAGCGCGGCCGAGGAAACGTGGATGCCGCGACAGGGCGCGCGCCACGAACAGTGCCGGGCCGACGGAAAGCAGCGTCGAAAGTGCCGCCTGCCACAGCGTGAAGCGCACGACGCGCAGCAGATAGGGATCGAAGGCTGCCCATGCACCGGAAAAGTCATGGGCGCCTTCGAAAAGCAGGCCGGCAAACGCGCCGCCGATCAGCAGCGCGATCGCGGCAAGCGCGACAATGCCGGCGCTGATGCGGGGGTCAGACGGATGGCGCGTATGCATGTCGCGCTACCCAACACCGCAACGGGGTGCTGATCGAAGTAAATTCTTGGCTCGGGTCGAGTTCCCGCCCCCCCCCTCTGTCCTTCCGGACATCTCCCCCGCAAGGGGGGAGATTGCGCGTTCCACCGCCCGGGCCAATCTACAAAGTGGCAGGAATAAGCGAGGCGAAAGAGCTGCCAATCTCCCTCCTTGCGGGGGAGATGGCCGGCAGGCCAGAGGGGGGTGGCTTGGCATAAACATCCGACGAGGTTTGAACCCTATTTGCTCATCACCGCCAGCCATTCATCGACCCACACCTTGCGATTGGCCGCGACCTCCTCCGGGCTGAACAGCAAGGTCTTGGTCGGCTTGACCAGTTTGTCGAAGGCCGGGTTGAGCGGCTTGTCGGTCTTGCCGGCCGGGAACATCCAGTTGGTCTCGGGGATGGCATCCTGGAACTTCGGTCCGGTCATAAAGGTCATGAACTTTTCCGCCAGCGGGTTCTTCGCGCCTGTCGTGGTGATGCCGGCGACCTCGATCTGCAGATACTCGCCCTCCTCGAAGGACGCCGCCTGGTAGCGCTCGGTATTCTCGGCGACCATGTGGTAGGCCGGCGAGGTGGTGTAGGACAGCACCATCGGCGCCTCGCCCTTGGTGAACAGGCCATAGGCTTCGCTCCAGCCCGGCGTCACGGTCAGCACCTTCGCCTTGAGCTTGGCCCAGGCTTCCGGCGCCTTGTCGCCATAGACCGACTTCACCCACAACAGCAGGCCGAGGCCCGGCGTCGAGGTGCGCGGATCCTGGATGACGATCTTGTCGTCGGCGCTGCCCTCGACCAGGTCCTTGAGGCTCTTGGGCGGTGTCTTCAGCTTCTCGGTGTCGTAGACGACGGCGAAGTAACCGTAGTCAAAGGGGACAAAAGTGTCGTCGCTCCAGCCGCCCGGCACATTGATATCCGCCACCGCGCCATGCGGCGCGAACAGGCCGGTGGCCTTTGCGTCGGCGGTGAGATTGGTATCGAGCCCAAGCACGATGTCGGCCTTGGTCGATGCCCCTTCCAGCTTGACGCGGTTGAGCAGCGCCACGCCATCTGCGACCGAGACGAAGTCCACATCGCAGCCGCATTCGGCTTCGAATTCCTTCTTCACCACCGGACCGGGCCCCCAGTCGGCGGTGAAGCTCTCATAGGTGTAGATGGTGAGCTTGTCCTTGGCCAAGGCCGGCCCGGACAGGACAACGGCCATTGCTGAGACAAGAGAATATAAAAGCGTGCGCATCGGCGCCTCCTTCGTTCGAATTGAAAGGAATTGAGGCGTCGGACTGTCCGAAACGTCTAATCCCTCCGCCGGTACAAACCGGATCAGGTTCAGCGGGTTGGCGAGACTGCCTCTCAGCCGGTCCGCGAAGATCGCGTCCGGCACCCCGTTAGAGCGTTTCGACACATAGGCCCGGTCGACGAACCGCGCAAGTGGGAGTCTGCCGGCCTTCCGTTTCCGTTGCCGGGCTGGTAAGGGCCACAAGATATGAGCACATTCACCATCCTGCTTGGCGGCGATCTCATCCGCACGCCCCGGCTCGACCGCCAGGTCGAAGGCTCGCGCGTGATCGCCGCCGACGCCGGCATCGGCCATGCGCGGCTGCTCGGCCTTGTCCCGGAACTGTGGGTGGGTGATTTCGATTCGGTGCCGGCCAATCTGCCGGATGACCTCGCCGCGGTGCCCCGCCGGACCTTTCCGGCCGAGAAGGACAAGACCGATGGCGAACTGGCCATCGCCGCCGCGTTCGAACGCGGCGCGACCAGCCTGGTGCTCGCCGGCGCTTTCGGCGGCAAGCGCGCCGACCACGCCTTCCTGCATATGGCGCTTGGCCTGCGGCTGGCCGAAGCCGGGACCAAGGTGCTTCTGACCAGCGGCGCCCAGGAAGCCGTCCCACTGCTGCACGGAACGGCTGGCTTCGACTATGCCGACGGCACGCTGTTTTCGGTGCTCGGCCTTTCCGAGCTTGCCGGCCTGACCGTCACTGGCGCCAAATGGCCGCTGAACCACGTGAAGGTGGCGTTCGGCTCGTCGCTGACCATTTCCAACGAGGTCGAGGGCCGCCTCGGAATCGCCCTGGACCATGGCCGCGCGATGCTGCTCGCTCACCCCTATCCATTACCCGAAAGCTGATATGGCCCCGCCCCTTCTCAATCTCGACGGGATAAAACTGACCTTCGGCGGCACGCCGCTGCTCGATGGGGCCGCCTTGACGGCTTCGGCCGGTGACAAGATCGCGCTGGTCGGCCGCAACGGTTCCGGCAAGTCGACGCTGCTGAAGATCGCCGCCGGCCTGATCGAGCCGCAGGACGGCGAGGTTTTCCGCCAGCCTTCGGCGACCGTCCGCTATTTGCCGCAGATGCCTGACATGGAGGGTTTCCAGACGGTCCGCGCCTATGTCGAGGCGGGGCTTGGCCCTGCCGACGATCCCTACCGCGCCAGCTATTTGATGGAGCATCTTGGCCTCTCGGGCGAGGAGCGGCCGAACGATCTTTCCGGCGGCGAGGCCAGGCGCGCGGCCCTTGCCCGCGTCATGGCGCCGGAGCCCGACATTCTCCTGCTCGATGAGCCGACCAACCATCTCGACCTGTCGGTCATCGAATGGCTGGAAGAAGAGCTCGTCCGCACCTCCTCGGCACTCGTCGTCATCTCGCACGACCGCCGCTTCCTCGAGCGCGTATCGCGCGCCACCATCTGGCTCGATCGCGGCCAGACCCGCAGGCTGGACAAAGGTTTTGGCCATTTCGAGGAATGGCGCGATCTCGTGCTGGAAGAGGAAGAGCGCGAGCAGCACAAGCTCGGCCGCCAGATCGTGCGCGAAGAACACTGGCTGCGCTATGGCGTGACGGCGCGGCGCAAGCGCAACATGCGACGGCTCGGCGAACTGCAGACCATGCGCCAGCGCTTCCGCGGCCATCGCGGCGCCGAAGGTTCGGCCACCATGGTGGCGAGCGACGCCGCCGAGTCCGGCAAGCTGGTGATCGAGGCCAAGAACATCGAGAAGAGTTTTGGCGACCTCACCGTGGTCAAGGGGTTTTCGACCCGCATCCAGCGCGGCGATCGCGTCGGTCTGGTCGGGCCGAACGGCGCCGGCAAGACGACGCTGCTGAAGATGCTGACCGGCGAGATGAAGCCCGATGCAGGTTCCATCCGGCTCGGCACCAATCTGGAGATCGCCACGCTCGACCAGAAGCGCGAGGCGGTCGACCCGCAGGAAACGCTGGCGCAGTATCTCACCGACGGGCGCGGCGAGAACCTCGTCATCAATGGCGAACAGCGCCACGTCGTTTCCTACATGAAGGATTTCCTGTTCAAGCCGGAGCAGGCCCGCACCCCGGTGCGCGAGCTTTCCGGCGGCGAACGGGCGCGCCTGTTGCTGGCACGCGTACTGGCACGGCCGGCAAACCTTCTGGTGCTCGATGAGCCGACCAACGATCTCGACATGGAGACACTGGAACTCCTGCAGGAACTGGTCGCCGGTTTTGCCGGCACGGTCATCCTGGTCAGCCATGACCGCGATTTCCTCGACCGCACCGTCACCAGCATCATCGCGCCTGACGGTGGCGGCCGCTGGGTCGAATATGCCGGCGGCTATTCCGACATGCTGGCGCAGCGCGGCGGCACCAGGCTCGACGACCGCAAGGCGCGCGCCAGGGCCGAGGCCGGCGATGCGCCGGCGGCGGGCAAGAGCGAGGCGGCCGCCCCAAAGGGACCGGCGAAGAAACTGTCGTTCAAGCAGAAATTCGCGCTGGAATCGCTGCCCAAGAAAATCGAGGCGGTGACCGCTTCGATCTCGCGACTGGAAAACAACATCGCCGATCCGGCCTATTACGAGCGCGATCCGGCCTCGTTCCAGAAGACCATCGCCGCCCTCGACAAGGAGCGCGCGACGCTGGCTGCGCTGGAGGAGGAATGGCTGGAACTGGAGATGCTGCGGGAAGAGATGGAGGGGTGAGGAGCGTTCGGCCGCTGGCCGACCGATCGACGACGATTTGTCGATTGAAACGACGAACGGTGAAAGCCCGATTCGCCTGAACGGCTGGGAGCCATAGCGGAGGGTCGATAGGCCGTCGTCACTTGCCTGCGCGTATTTATGCGCATACATTATGCGCATAAAAGAAGGCTATCTCCATGCTTCAACCGGCGCCAAAACCTCAGCGAAGGTCCGTCAACACGTCCATCGACTCTCAACTGATCGAAGACGCCAAAGCATTGGGCATCAACATCTCCCGCGCCGCCGAGGCGGGTATCGCGAAAGCGATTGCAGCGGAGAAGACGCGTCGATGGCAAGAAGAGAACAAGGAAGCGATTAAAAGCTCCAACGCCTATGTCAAGCGCAACGGACTGCCATTGGCCAAACACCGGCTGTTTTGATGGCACGCTACGATCTCTATCGGAATACCGAAGGCAGCGGTTATCTTCTCGACGTTCAGTCCGACCTTCTTGAAGGGCTGAGCACGAGGGTCGTCATTCCGTTGATGCCGCCCAACATAGCCCCGGTTCCGGGTCGCCGGTTAAACCCGACCTTCGCTATCGATGGCAAAGACCATGTGATGGTCACACAATTCATGTCAGCCTTGATGGCCGCTGAGTTGCCGGATGCCGAGGGAAATCTTTCCCTGCATCACGACGACATCGTCGCCGCGCTCGACATGTTGTTTCAGGGCTTCTGAACGACGGCGACAGCGGAGCGAAACGCCCGCCGTCAGCCCGCCGTCTTCGCCTGCCAGGCCTTGATCGCCTCGTCGAACACCTTCTCGCCGGGAATGCCCTTTTCCATGGTCAGCAGCGCCCGCCGTCCGGTCTTGTAGACGACCGGCACGTCGATCCAGTCCTGGCCACGCAGCAAGGTCAGATTGGCGTCCTCATCGGCCTTGGTGTCATTGAGCGCGACGAGGAAGAAGCCGTCGGCGATCTTGGCTGGAATGCCGATCAGCGGGCTGCCGGCATCCTGTTCGGAGCTTTTCATGGCGACGCGCAGGATGTTGTCGACGCCGCCGCCCTCGAAGCCGTCGGGCGTCAGGAAGATCATCTCGATGATATGGCTGGCCGGCAGGGTCTGGTCGGTGTTGCGGCGGATGGTCATGCGCAACTGGATGTCCTTGCCGGGAATGGTTGCCTCTGCGCGGATCGCCGGTTCCGGCGGCAGGTCACCGCCGGGCGATTCCTGCACCAGCGACCACACGATATTGCCCGGCTCCGCCGACCCCTGGGCGGTGCTGGTGCGCTCCTCGTAGAAGATCGCCTTCTGGCCGACCGGCAGCGCGGCTTGCGCCGGCGCGGCCGCCGGCGCCGTTGGCGTGGCACCCGCCGGCGCTGGTGGGGCGGCGGCATCGGCCGGCGCCGCCGGTGCGGCTCCGTTGGCAGGCGGTGTCGCAGGTGCGGTGCCCACTGCCGGCGGCGGCGTCGCAGCCGGTGCGGCAGCGGCTGGCGCGCCGGCTGCCGGTGCGGGAACCGCCGGTGGGGGTGCGGCAGGCGCGTTCGTCGCCGACGGCGGCGTGGTCAGCGCGGCAACCGATTCGCCCTCGCCTATGCCGCTCTGTCCAGCGGCCGGGCCGGGGTCGACTTCACTGCCCTGCGGTGTCAGCCGTTGGGTGAACTTCGTGCCTTCGGCTTCGGTGCCGCCCGCCGCGGGCGCCGGAGTGGCGGCGTCGGTCGCCGGTTTGGCCGGCGCCGGTTTGACCGGTTCGGTCTTCACGACCTTGGTACCGTCAAGCCCCAGCATCTTGCCGAAGGCATCCTTGTTGAGCCAGATGCCGTAGCCACCGCCGGCAACGACCAGCAAGACGGCGACGGCCGCTATCAGCCCGCCATAGCTGCGCTTGCGTTCGGCGGGGCGCAGGCGCTGGAAAGTGTCCGACACCGGCTCTTCGTTGCTGGCAAAGACGTCGACCTCGTCGTCATCCGCGTCACCGTCCATCCCCGCAAGGGTCGCGTCGGCGCGGGAAGGCACGGAAGGCGCCGGCGTCGGCTTTGGCCAGCTTGGCTCGACCTTGGCTGCGGGCGGCGGCGCTGGACGGTAAGGCTCCGGTTTGGCGGCAGGAGGCGCCGGCCACGCAGGCTCCGCCTTCGCCGGCTGGCGCGTGTGGCTCGGCTGGTTCTTGTTGCGGTCGATGGAGGAAAAGATGTGTTCCAGCTCGGCGAGCGGATCCGTCTCCGGCACGCTCTTGGCATAGTCCCGCTCGACACTCACGATGGCGTCTTCCAGCGAGCGCTTCTGCGTGGTTATGGCTTCGGGGGCCAGAGGCGGCGAATATTCCGCAAGCTTCTTCGCCAGCATGGTACGAACGCTGCCATAGATGCGCGTACGCTTTTCGGGCGTCTCGTCGCCATGCTTGTCGAGCGCCTTTTTCAGAATAGCAACGAAATCTGCCATGCTTCAGTCGACCTGTATTTTGCTCCCGGGCCGGCCCCCGCAAATCGGCCGCGATGCCCCGGAAAGGCTTCAGAAACTAGTCTTGAAACGGATCGGTCACAAGTATCGTGTCGTCCCGTTCCGGGCTGGTGGAAAGGAGCGCGACCGGCGCGCCGATCAGCTCCTCGATGTAACGGACATACTTGACGGCCTGGGCCGGCAGATCGTTCCAGCTGCGCGCGCCGGCGGTGGTGCCTTTCCAGCCCTCCAGCGTCTCGTAGACCGGTTCGACACGCGCCTGCGCGCCCTGGCTGGCCGGCAGATAGTCGATCATCTCGCCGTCGAGGCGGTAGCCGGTGCAGACCTTGATCTCGTCCAGCCCGTCGAGTACGTCGAGCTTGGTCAGCGCGATGCCCTTGATGCCGTTGACGGCGACCGCCTGGCGCACCAGCACCGCGTCGAACCAGCCGCAGCGGCGCTTGCGGCCGGTGACGACGCCGAATTCGTGGCCGCGCGTGCCGAGGAACTCGCCGATCTCATTCTTCTGCTCGGTCGGAAACGGACCTTCGCCGACGCGTGTCGTGTAGGCCTTGGTGATGCCGAGCACATAGCCGATGGCGCCCGGGCCGACGCCGGAGCCGGCGGCCGCCTGGCCAGCGACCGTGTTGGATGAAGTGACAAAGGGATAGGTGCCGTGGTCGATATCGAGCAGCGTGCCTTGCGCGCCCTCGAACAAGATGCGCTCGCCGGCGCGGCGCTTGTCGTCGAGGATTTTCCAGACGCGGTCCATATAGGGCAGGATCTCGGCCGCGACCGAGGTCAGCTCATCCATGATCGCGTCATGCGTGACTTCGGCATGGCCGAGCCCACGGCGCAGCGCATTGTGGTGCGTCAGCAGCCTGTCGACCTTTACGGGAAGCGTTTCCAAATCCGCCAGATCCATCACCCGAACCGCGCGCCGGCCCACCTTGTCCTCGTAGGCGGGACCGATGCCGCGGCGGGTCGTGCCAATCTTCGTTCCGGAATTGGAGGCGGCGTCCTCGCGGAATCCGTCCAGTTCCCGGTGCAGGGACAGGATAAGCGCTGTGTTTTCGGCTATTTTCAGGCGATCCGGCGTCACCTCGACACCTTGTGCCTTGAGCTTCGCCACTTCGGCGACGAAAGCGTGCGGGTCGAAGACGACGCCATTGCCGATGATGGACAGCTTGCCCTGGCGCACGACGCCCGATGGCAACAGCGACAGCTTGTAGACCTTGCCGTCGACGACCAGCGTGTGGCCGGCATTGTGACCGCCCTGGAAACGCACCACGACATCGGCACGCTCCGACAGCCAGTCGACGATCTTGCCCTTGCCTTCGTCGCCCCACTGCGAGCCGACGACCACCACATTGGCCATGTTTCTTTTCCCTTGAGACGCCGCCAAGCGGCTTGAATATGGTTCGAAACGACAGGCCTCTATAACGTCAAGGCCTCACGAGCGCGACCTTTCTTTGCCGCCGAAAATGCCCTGAGGCACAACAATTTTCGGCTTTGACATCATTTACTTGGGTGAACGGGGGCAATAGGCCGGCAAACACCGCAGTTCACCTCCGGCGGCCGGAATCCCGCGATGCATCGAAGCGCCTACATATTCCTGCTGTTGACCACCTTGCTGTGGGGCGGCAATTCGGTGGCCGGCAAGCTGGCGGTCGATCACGTCTCGCCGATGACGCTCGTCTTCCTGCGCTGGGTGCTGGCGGTGCTGATCATGCTGCCGATCGGCTTTCAGACGATACGGAAGGACTGGCCGGTGGTGCGCAAGCACTGGGTCGTCCTGGCCGCGCTTGGCGCCAGCGGCTTCACCTTGTTCAACACCATTTTCTACACGGCGCTCAACTACACGACGGCGATCAACGTCTCGATCGAGCAGGCGGCGATGCCGATCCTGATCATCATCGCCAATTTCGTCTTCTTCCGCTTGCGCGTGAACTGGGCGCAGATCGCCGGCGTCGTGCTGACCATCGCCGGCGTGATCCTGACCGCCTGCCACGGCGATCCGCGCCGGCTGCTGACGCTGGAACTCAATTTCGGCGACGCCATCATGCTGGTCGCCGTGCTTCTCTACAGCGGCTATTCGGTCGGGTTGCGGTTGAAGCCGGTGATGCACTGGCAGAGCCTGATGCTGGCCATGTCGGTCGCCGCGCTCATCACCTCGCTGCCCTTCTTCCTGTGGGAGATCGCCGCCGGCAAGGTCATTGTGCCCGACGCGCGCGGCTGGACAGTCATCGTCTATACCGCGATCGGCGCCTCGGTCATCTCGCAGATCTTCTACATCAGGGGCAACGAACTGATCGGCGCCAACCGCGCCGGCCTGTTCATCAATCTGGTGCCGATCTTCGGCACGCTGCTTTCCGTGCTGATCGTCGGCGAGACGTTCCAGCTCTATCAGGCATTGGCGCTGGTGCTCGTGCTGGGCGGCATCGGGCTTGCCGAACACAGCGGCCGGAAGATGGCGCACCTGGCATCGGCCAGAACACGCTGAACACCAAAAGGCGCGGACCACGCCGCGCCTTTCGATCCTTCATGGCAGTCCGGTCACATCGCGTTGACGTCGAACTGCAGCCGCTTGGCCGAGTCGATCGACTTGTGCGCCTTGACCTGCTCCAGCACATTCTCCGGGAACGGTGCGTCGAGATAGAGCAGCGCGATGGCGTCGCCGCCCGGCCGGTTGCGGCCAAGCTGGAAGTTGGCGATGTTGACACCGTTCTCACCGCAGACCGTGCCTAGCAGGCCGATGATGCCGGGGGCGTCGGCATTGGTCGTGTAGAGCATGTGCTGGCCAACCTCGGCGTCGAGATTGATGCCCTTGATCTGGATGAAGCGCGGCTTGCCATCCGAGAAGCAGGTGCCGGCGATCGAGCGCGTCATATGCTCGGTCGTGACGGTCAGCTTGATGTAGCCGTCGAACACGCCCGACTTGTCGCGCTTGACCTCGGCGACGATGATGCCGCGTTCCTTCACCATGATCGGCGCCGACACCATGTTGACGTCGGAGACCTGCGGCCGGATCAGCCCGGCAAGGGCGGCGCTGATCAGCGCGCGCGTGTTCATCGTCGCGGTCGAGCCGTCGAACAGGATCTCCACCTCCTTGATCGGATCTTCGGTGACCTGGCCGACAAAGGCGCCGAGCACTTCGGCGAGCTTGACGAACGGTTTGAGCCGCGGCGCTTCCTCGGCGGTGATCGACGGCATGTTGATGGCGTTGGAGACAGCGCCCTTGATCAGATAGTCCGCCATCTGCTCGGCGACCTGCAGCGCGACATTTTCTTGCGCCTCGGCGGTCGAGGCGCCGAGATGCGGCGTCGCCACCACATTTTCCATGCCGAACAATTCATTGTTCTCGGCCGGTTCGACCTCGAACACGTCGATGCCGGCGCCCGCCACCTTGCCGCTCTTCAATGCCGCGACCAGATCGGCCTCGACGATCAGTCCGCCACGGGCACAATTGATGATGCGCACGCCGTTCTTCATCTTGGCGATTGCCGCGGCGTCGATGATGTTGCGCGTCTTGTCGGTCAGCGGCGTGTGCAGCGTGATGAAGTCCGCGCGGGCAAAGAGCTCCTCCAGTTCGACCTTGTCGACACCGAGCTCCTCGGCGCGCTTGTCCGACAGGAACGGGTCGAAGGCGATGACGTGCATCTTCAGGCCGACGCCGCGCGTCGCGACGATCGAGCCGATGTTGCCGCAGCCGATGACGCCCAGCGTCTTGCCGGTGATCTCGACGCCCATGAAGCGGTTCTTCTCCCACTTGCCGGCATGGGTCGAGGCGTTGGCTTCCGGGATCTGGCGGGCGAGCGCGAAGATCATTGCGACCGCGTGTTCGGCGGTGGTGATCGAATTGCCGAAGGGCGTGTTCATGACGATGATACCCTTGCGGCTCGCGGCCGGGATATCGACATTGTCGACGCCGATGCCGGCGCGGCCGATGACCTTGAGCCTGGTGGCTGCATTGATCAGCTTCTCGGTGACTTTCGTCGCCGAGCGGATGGCGAGGCCATCATACTGGCCAATCACTTCGAGCAGCTTTTCCTTGTCCTTGCCGAGATCGGGCAGGTAGTCGACCTCGACGCCGCGATCCTTGAAGATCTGCACGGCGGTGGGAGAGAGTTTATCCGAGACGAGAACGCGGGGCGCCATGGCGACCTCCTTCAAAAATGGGATTTGATCCGTTAGGGGATCGGCGGCCCGAAGGCCGCCGCGAATGATCTCAGGCCGCCGCTTTCAGCGATGCCTTCTGCGCGGCAAAGGCCCAGTCGAGCCAGGGCAGCAGTGCTTCGAGATCCGACGTTTCGACCGTCGCGCCACACCAGATGCGCAGGCCTGGCGGCGCATCGCGGTAGGCGCCGATGTCGTAGGCGACACCTTCCTTGTCGAGCACCGACACCAGACCCTTGGCGAAAGCCGCCTGTCCGTCGGCGTCGAGCGCCGCCACATCCGGATCGGTGAAGGACAGGCAGACGGAGGTGTTCGACCGCGTCGCCGGCTCGACGGCGAGATGACCGAGCCATGAGGACTTGCCGACAAAGCCATCGAGGACGGCCGCATTGGCATCCGCCCTGGCGACCAGCGCGTCGAGGCCGCCGATCGACTTCGCCCAGTGCAGCGCGTCGATATAATCCTCGACGCATAGCATCGACGGCGTGTTGATGGTTTCGCCCTTGAAGATGCCTTCGATCAGTTTGCCACCCGAGGTCAGGCGGAAGATCTTCGGCAGCGGCCAGGCCGGCTTGTAGTTCTCCAGCCGCTCGACGGCTCGCGGCGACAGGATCAGCATGCCATGCGCGCCCTCGCCGCCCAGCACTTTCTGCCAGGAGAACGTGACGACGTCGAGTTTGCTGAAATCAAGTCTTTGTGCGAACGCCGCCGAGGTGGCGTCGCAGATCGTCAGTCCCTTGCGGTCCGCCGGGATGAAGTCACCGTTTGGAACGCGCACGCCGGAGGTGGTGCCGTTCCAGGTGAAGACCACGTCGCGGTCGAAATCGATCTTGGCCAGGTCGGGCAATCGGCCGTAGCCGGCTTCGATCTTGCGGACATCGGCGAGTTTCAGCTGCTTGACCACATCGGTGACCCAGCCGGAGCCAAAGCTCTCCCAGGCGACCATGTCCACACCGCGCTCGCCGAGCAGCGACCACAGCGCCATCTCGACCGCGCCGGTGTCCGATGCCGGCACGATGCCGATGCGGTAGTCCGCCGGAACTTGAAGGATTTCCCGCGTCAGCGCGATCGCCTGCTCGAGCTTGGTCTTGCCGATCTTGGCGCGGTGGGAACGGCCGAGCGCGGCGGCTTTCAGCGCCTCGACCGACCAGCCGGGGCGTTTTGCGCAGGGACCTGAGGAAAAATTGGGGTTTGCCGGACGGAGTCCGGGCTTCGTATGCGTCGTCATCGTGGTCTATCCTTCCAGATAGTGGCCCCTCGTTGGGGAGGGGTGGCCCACGGACGGCGATATTCGTTCAGGCCTCGGGCGTCAAGAGGAAAGTTTTTGTCGCTGGCAGGATACCGGCGATCCGTGATCAGGATGTCGCGGCTTCAAATGCAAACGGCGGACCGAGAGATCCGCCGTCAAGGTTCTTGGTTGGGGCCAGCCTACCAGAGATCGTAGCGCAGTCCGAGCTTGACCTGATGATTGCTGATACCCTTCTTGACCGGGAAGGAGGTCAGGCTTTCGGCCGTCACATACTCCGCGCTCGGGGCGGAAAAATACTGATAGCCCAGGTCGACCGAAACATTCTTGGAAACCTGGTAGGCAAGGCCCGCATTCAACGTATAGGCGAGGGAATACTGCGTCTTGCTGTCATTCAGCGTGAAATCGTTGGCGGGGGTGGCCTCGTCGGCATAGCTGGCGGAGAGGGAGCGTTTGCTCACGACGACGCCCACACCCGCACCGACATACGGTGTGATTCCAACATAGGTGCCAAGGTCAACATAGCCATTGAGTATGCCTGAGAACGCATAGTTTTTCAGGTTTCCCGATCCCACGATCGACGTTCCAGCCGGTGCGGTCGCAGTATCGTCATAGCCGAAGCTGGCCTTGTTACCCGGCAAATAGCCGAAGTTAAGATCGGCGCGGAGGTAATCGTTGAAATGATATCCGAAGCCGACGCTCGCAAAAACTGCGTCTTCGCTCTCGCTGAAGTTTTCATTGTTGATCGCCGACGGGAAGGTGAAATCCCCATTCTTGAAGCTTTTCTGCACCAGATAGGAGACATCGCCGCGCAGATACCACCCGGAGCCGACCTCGACCGGCACATAGTCTGGCGCCTGGTCGACATAGATCGGCGGATCATAGTCAGCAGCGAGCGCGGGCGTCAGCGGCATGAGGCCGAGTGCGGTAAGCGCCATACGCGATGTGAATTTCATGGTCCCCGACTCCCGAATTTGGCGCAGCCCGCAATCAGGACAGCAGCCATCGTTTCAAGAGCCATTGTTAACCATAGTGGTTAAGTGCCGGTTAAGGATAACAGAGCGTTAGCAAATTGATTTCGAACAGAACTCCGCTTGAAAAAGCCCAAACGAAAACCGCCCGGCTGGTGCCGGGCGGTCGACGAATTCCTGGATATTCGAAGCGACTACTTGGTGTAGACCGGCTCCGGCTCGGGCACATAGGGTTCCGGCGGCGGAGCGCAGTCCGACCTGCCGAACTGGTAGCGCAGGCCACCGCGCACTTCGTGCACGTTGATGCCATCGTCATAGCCGGGACCGACATTGCTGACGGAGTCGTAGTCGAACATCTTCCCGCCGTTTATGTGGCTATAGCGGTAGCCGACATCGAGCTTGACGCGGTCGGTCAGACAGTAGGACGCGCCGGCCATCAGGGCGTAGGCAAAGCGCCAGCCCTTGCCGCCGCGATGGAAGAAGTCACCATCGCTATCGCTGTTGTGCAACGTATCCCATTTCACCCAGGCGCCGCCGATGCCGGCGCCGACGTAAGGCGTCACCCCATGCCAGGTGCCGATGTCGACATAGGCGTTGGCAAGCAACAGCAAGGCCGAATAGGAAGACGTGTCGGTCGAAGTACAGGGGGTCTGTGCCACTCCGCAGAAACCGTTGGTCGAGCCACGGAAATCCGAATTGCTCAGCCAGTCGGCTGTGAGGTCGGTGCGGAAGTGCTGGTTGATCTGGTAACCGACACCGGCGCCGGCCGAGAAGGCACTTTTCAGTGTGCCCGTCGCGAAGGTGCCGGTACTTGGCGGCGTGCCGTAGGTGATGTAGTCGGCGCCGCCGAACTTCGACCAGTGATAGTCGATGTCGCCGCGAATGTACCAGCCGCCATACTCCTGAGCCGGCTGCTCGTAGACCGCCTGCGGCGGAGCCTCTTCGACCACCGGCGGCTCCGCTAGATCGGCTGCGAACACCGGTCCCCCCACGCCCGCGAACAGCGCGGCGAACAAGGCCCTTCTTGCTGTATTGAACATGCTGTCACCCCTGAGAAGTTCGGAACGGCGATCGTCCGAAATGCGATTGGCTTTCAGTCGTGGATAATGAATTGCAAAGGTTAAAAGGCGTTTAACCCTGTTGCTTAACCACGAATCTCTGCAATTCGAGGAATTCGGGCATTATTCTCGAGGCACGGGATTGACCGCCGGCCAATAAAAAAGCCCGCCGGATGGCGGGCTTGGAACAGGTGAAGTGCCGCGGCGCGATGCCGTCCCCGATGAGGATCAGGCGGCGCTGCGTGTTTCCGAAAGGATGTCGACGATTTCGTTGACGACGGCCTCGACCAGTTGCGGATCATCGCCCTCGGCCATGACGCGGATCAGCGGCTCGGTGCCGGATGGCCGGATGACCAGGCGCCCGGCCTTGCCGAGGCGGTGACGGGCGTCTTCAATGGCTGCCTTGACCGGCGCTTCCTCGAGCGGCTTGCCGCCGGAAATACGGACGTTCTTCAGCAGCTGCGGCACCGGCTCGAATTTCTTCGACAGCTCGCTGACCGGCCGTCCCTGCCGCTTGATGCAGGCCAGCACCTGCAGCGCCGAAACGAGGCCGTCGCCGGTGGTCGAGAAATCCGACAGCACGATATGGCCCGACTGCTCGCCGCCGACGTTCAGCCCGTGCGCGCGCATATGCTCCACGACATAGCGGTCACCGACCTTGGTGCGATGCAATTGCAGGTTCATGTCGCCAAGGAACCGTTCGAGCCCGAGGTTGGACATGACAGTCGAGACGACGCCGCCACCGGCAAGCCGCCCGCTCTGCTGCCAGGATTCGGCGATCAGCGCCATGATCTGGTCGCCATCGACGATCGCGCCGTTCTCGTCGACGATGACGACACGGTCGGCATCGCCATCGAGCGCGATGCCGATATCGGCGCGCACCTCGTGCACTTTCTTCTGCAGGCCGGCGGGATGGGTCGACCCGCACTCCTTGTTGATGTTGAAGCCGTTGGGTTCGACATTGATGGCGACCACTTCGGCGCCGAGTTCCCACAGCGCCTCGGGCGCCACCTTGTAGGCCGCGCCATTGGCGCAATCGACAACGATCCTGAGGCCCGAAAGCGACATCGAGCGCGGCAAGGTGCGCTTGGCAAACTCGATATAGCGGTCATGGACGCCGTCGACGCGCTTGGCGCGGCCGAGCCCGTCGGAATCGGCGAGCGACAGTTCGATATCCTTGTCGAGCATGCCCTCGATGCGCTCCTCGATCTCGTCGGAGAGCTTGTAGCCGTCTGGGCCGAACAGTTTGATGCCGTTGTCGTAGTAGGGGTTGTGCGAGGCCGAGATCATGACGCCGATGTCGGCGCGCAGCGAGCGCACCAGCATGGCGACCGCCGGCGTCGGGATCGGGCCGAGCAGGAACACGTCCATGCCCGCGGCGCACAAGCCCGACACCATCGCGTTCTCGATCATGTAGCCGGAAAGCCTGGTATCCTTGCCAAGCACGACGCGGTGACGATGGCTGCCGCGCTGGAACGAAAGGCCGGCGGCCATGCCCACCCGCATGGCGATTTCGGCGGTCATGGGAAACTTGTTGGCGCGCCCGCGAATACCGTCCGTGCCGAAGTAATTTCCTGCCATGCTAACCAGTTTCCTCGACAGTTCTTCCCCGGCACGTCATGCCACAATTGGCCAGGGCGCTATGATCACATTGTGTGATTATATGTTACCAATCCTTAGAAAATCATTGTTGTGCACTGCACACAATATGGCCTCGGTCCAACATGCTGGGACTGCGACAGTGCAGTATACCAGTTATGCGAGCCTTTCAGCGCAGATGCACCTGGAAAATCTTGTCCGAAAGCCGGCAACGGCCAACAATTTCATCACCTTATGGAGAGGAGCCGGCTTTCGGCGATATATACGCAACTTGGCATCTGGCGCAACCGATCGTTGAGCGTTATTGATTTGCCGGGACGTATCATGGGCTGCTGCAACGGAGAAACGCTATGCTCATCCACCGACTTGCCACTCTGACCGGCCTCGCCGTCGTTACGTTGTTCCTGGCTGCGCCAGCCAACGCGCTGACGATGGCCGAGTGCAGCACGAAGTACAACGCCGCCAAGGACGCGGGGACACTCGCCGGGGCGACGTGGAACCAGTTCCGCAAGGCTCAGTGCGGCACCGACGCCGCGGCCACCACCGACACCAAGGCGGCAGACACCAAGAAGACAACAGACACCAAGAAGGCGGCTGAAACGAAGCCGGCCAAGACGACCAAGGCGGCCACCGCCGCGGCGACCGAAAGCAAGGCCAAGGGCCTGACGGCGAAGGAATGCAGCGCCAAGTACCAGGCGGCAAAGGCTGCTGGTACGCTGAACGGCATGAAGTGGAACGACTTCCGCAAGGCCGAATGCGCCGCCGGCGCGTCCGCCGCCGCTGACACCAAGCCGGCAACCACCAAGGCCGCGGCGGCTCCCGCCGACAATGGCGGCAAGGGTCTGACCATGGCCGAATGCAGCACCAAGTACCAGGCGGCCAAGACGGCGAATACGCTGAAGGGCATGAAGTGGAACGACTTCCGCAAGGCCGAATGCGGCGCCAGCGCATCCGATGACGACACCGTGCCTGCGCCCAGCGAGGCAAATTACACCAAAGAGCCGGCAAAGCCGACGACGGTTGCCCCCAAGGGTGTCACTTTCCCGTCTGCGATCTCGGCGAAATATGCCAGCGAGACCCCCGGAAAGGGCCGCATGCATACTTGCCTCGACCAGTACTATGCCCTCAAGGACGCAAACGCGCTTGGCGGCCTTAAGTGGATCCAGAAGGGCGGCGGCTTCTACAGCCTGTGCAATGCCAAGCTCAAGAGCTGAGCCACGCATGGTATTCCCCCAGATCGATGAGGCATGAGCCGGTTGAGATCGAATTGAAGTAGACGGAAAATCTGGCAAGGACCGGCAAAGGCCCGCGATGCATCTGCTTCGCGGGCCTTTTGTTGCGCGCGACGACGCCCGCGGCCTTGCCCACATCTGCATATCGCGGGAGCTGTCGGCATCATCAATTCGCCCACACTGCCCACCGCCGGGCTTGTCGGTGGCTCCCAAAGATTTTAATTGAACATACCAGGAACAAACAGTATACAAAAAAGGCACTAACTTGTTATCAACCAGGAGGAACTTATGCTCAATTTGAAATTGGCGGTATTGGCTGCGACGGCATTGGTTGCTTGGAGCGTCGGCCCTGCAAGCGCACTGACGATGAAGGAATGCGGCGAAACCTATCGGACAGCCAAGGATGGCGGCACTCTGAACGGCATGGACTGGGCCGCTTTCCGCAAGGAGAAATGCGCGACGTCCGCTGTGGAGAGTGTCAGCGCGGATGCCGTCAAAACCGCGCCGCAGCCGAAAAAGGAAACCGGCGCGGCGGTCGCCCCCACTTTAGCGCCGACGGGCGTGACATTCCCGACCACACTCGCGGCCGAGTTCAAGACAGAAAAGCCCGCGAAGGCGCGGATGAAAACCTGCCTCCAGGGTTACCACGGCAACAAAGAGGCGGGTACGTTGAACGGCCTTCGCTGGATACAGAAGGGCGGCGGCTATTACAGCCTGTGCAATGCGCGGCTGAAAGCTGAATCATAAAATCGAATACGGCGGATAAAGCGGTTCACCGTTTTTCGCGCATACGTTGGGCCGTGATCCCCGGGCTTGTCCCGAGGATCTGCTGTCCGCCTTGGGTTAGCCCTGCGGCTGCGGTTCCATGCCGCCTTCGGGCTCTGGCCCTTTCTTGCGGCGACCGCCGGACTTCGGCACGGCCGAGCCACGGCTGGGCGGCGTATCGTCGCCCAGGTCGCGGGAGGGCTTGTGGCCGGCGATCAGCTGTTTGATCTCTTCGCCGGACAAGGTCTCATATTCGAGCAGCCCCTGTGCCAGCGCGATCCATTCCTTCTTCTTCTTGGTCAGGATGGCCTTCGCCGTCGAATAGGCCTCGTCGATCAGGCGGCGCACTTCGGCATCGATGATCTGCGCCGTCTCTTCCGAGACATTCTGCGTACGCGCGACCGAATGGCCGAGGAACACTTCTTCCTGGTTGTCCCCATAGGCGACATGGCCGAGCTTGTCGGAAAAGCCCCAGCGCGTGACCATGGCGCGCGCCAGCTTGGTCGCCTGCTCGATGTCCGAGGAGGCGCCGGAGGTGATGTTCTCCTTGCCGAACTTGAACTCCTCGGCAACGCGGCCGCCCATCATGATGGCGAGGCGCGAGATCATGTATTTGTAGCTCATCGAATAGCGGTCGCCTTCCGGCAACTGCATGACCATGCCGAGCGCCCGGCCGCGCGGAATGATGGTAGCCTTGTGCAGCGGATCGGCTGACGGAACGTTGAGCGCGAGGATGGCGTGACCTGCCTCGTGATAGGCGGTGAGCTCCTTCTCGGCCTGGGTCATGGCCGAGGAGCGGCGCTCGGCGCCCATCATGATCTTGTCCTTGGCGTCCTCGAACTCCGCCATGGTAACGAGGCGCTTGTTGCGCCGCGCGGCCATCAGTGCGGATTCGTTGACGAGGTTCATCAGATCGGCACCGGAAAACCCGGGCGTGCCACGGGCGACAACCTTGAGGTCGACATTCGGCGCCAGCGGCACGTTGCGCACATGCACCTTGAGGATCTTCTCGCGGCCGACGATGTCGGGGTTCGGCACCACCACCTGGCGGTCGAAACGGCCCGGGCGCAGCAGCGCCGGGTCGAGCACGTCGGGCCGGTTGGTGGCGGCGATCAGGATGATGCTCTCGTTAGATTCGAAGCCGTCCATCTCGACCAGCAGCTGGTTCAGCGTCTGCTCGCGTTCATCATTGCCGCCGCCGAGGCCCGCGCCGCGATGGCGGCCGACCGCGTCGATTTCGTCGATGAAGATGATGCAGGGCGCATTCTTCTTGGCCTGATCGAACATGTCGCGGACGCGGCTGGCGCCGACGCCGACGAACATCTCGACGAAGTCCGAGCCGGAAATGGTGAAGAACGGCACATTGGCTTCGCCGGCAACCGAGCGGGCGAGCAGCGTCTTGCCGGTTCCCGGAGGGCCGACGAGCAGCACGCCACGAGGAATCTTGCCGCCGAGCCGCTGGAACTTCTGCGGATCGCGCAGGAACTCGACGATCTCTTCGAGGTCTTCCTTGGCTTCATCGACGCCGGCGACGTCCTGGAAGGTGACGCGGCCATGCGCCTCGGTCAGAAGCTTGGCCTTCGACTTGCCGAAGCCCATGGCGCGTCCCGAGCCGGATTGCATCTGGCGCATGAAGAATATCCAGACGCCAAGGATGAGGATCATCGGCAGCCACGAGATCAGATAGCCGAACAGCGAATTGGAACCGTCGGTTTCAGGCCGCGCATTGATGGTGACGTTCTTGTCCTGCAACCGCGAGACCAGCGACGGATCGCCCGGCGAATAGGTCTGGAAACCGCTGGCATTGTCCGTGTAGGAACCGGTGATGCGAGCGCCCGCAATGGTCACCGTCTTGACACGGCCCGCCGCGACATCCTGCAGGAACTGCGAATAAGGCACATCGCTCGAAGCCCCACGCGTCTGCGGCGTCTGGAACAGATTGAACAGGGCAATGAGCAGGACCGCTATGATCGCCCAGAGCGCGAGGTTGCGATAGTTCGGATTCATCAATTGTCCCGTTGGCGTCCGCGGGGCGGACACGCGTCATGAGAGGAAACTTGGGCCTAACATAGGGAGAGCGCCTCCCCTTGCCAAGCAGAACAGCACGTCTGGGTTAAGCTTTCGCCCATCATCAACCGGCACTGTGGCCGCTGAAAGGCGGGGCGGGAAGCGGCGGCGCGCCGATCAGCCCGGCAACGGCCCGCGCCGGTGCCAGATCGAAGGACGGCAGGAACCGTGCAAAAGGCGCCACGACCGGCCGGACCTCGACCTCCGTGAGCCCCCGGCCATCCCCCGACAAACCAGGGCTTTCACCGGGTCGCCACAAGGCCGGCTCGGCGGCGAACGCGGCGCGCATCAGGCTTGGCGGGGTTTCGCCTTCGCCAACGGCCAGCCGCCTGGCGGCTGCCGCCCCGAACGGTGCGATCAACAATGCGCCGCTTCCGTCGTTCAATGTGATGCGGCGGCGGCCATCCCAGACGACGTTGGCGGTGGCTGCGGCGGCGGCCGGCAAGCCGCGTGCCTCGCGCCGCATGAAGAGGCCGGCGCGCCGGTGGTCGACCACCGTCCGCGACAATGTGGCGCAAAGAAATCCGGCCTTCAGCCGGTCGAACAGTGCCTCGCCGCGGGTCTGATCCGGCAGGAAGGCAACCCCGCCGGTCGTCGCCAGCAGAATGCGCAACGCATAGATGGCGGCCCGGTCCTCGCCGGCCTTCAGCAAGCTCGGGTCGAGGCGGACGAGCCCGGCCGCCGGCTGGGTCGCGAGATCGCGGATCAAGTCCGCGGCGTCGAGACCAAGCTGCGTGCGCGCGCTGCCTTCACGCGCGGCCAGCGCCAGGGCGTCGTCGATGCGCCGCGCACCGTTCCCATCCGCGAGCGCTGCCCGCATGCGCGGCCGCTCGAAAGCCTCGTTGGCATTGGTCGGATCGTCGGCCCAGCCAACGCGTCGACGCCGCAGGACATCGCGCAGTGCCGCACGCCGGACCCCGAGAAACGGCCGCACGATCCAGGTGCGCCAGTCATACAGGGTGGCCGGCGCCATGCCGGCAAGCCCCCGGCCCGCCGTGTCGGCATGGCCTCGGCCCTCGTCGCGGGCCAGCCCTTCCTCGCGTGCTTGCCGCATCAGCACCGTTTCCGCCTGGTCGTCGGCGGTATGGCCGGTCAGGATCAGGCCGATGCCTTCCGTCTGCGCGGCCTCGGCCAGCAGCCGGTAGCGTGCTTCCCGCGCCGCGGCGGGCAGTCCGGCCGACGGCTTGCGTCCCGACCATGTCAGGATGCGATGCGGAATTGCATATGTGGCGCACAGCCTCGACACCGCCTGCGCTTCCGCTGCCGAACCAGGTCGCAGATCGTGGTCGATCGTCACCGCCAGCAGCTTCGTTGCCGGGGCGACACGATCGAGATGTTGTTTGAGAAGAAGGAGCAGGGCGGTCGAGTCGCTGCCGCCGGACACGGCCGCGACGGCGCCGCAGGTAAAATCGATATGCGAAAAAAGCTTGGTCGAAAGATCAGGCTCGATGTCGAGCATCAACGCATGTCACCCAAAAGTGGTCCCGGTTCTGGGACTGCGACATGCGGGCGAAAATTTAGCACGCAGCCAGAGCCTTCTCCTGCTTGACGCGCTCCTTGAGCGCACCGGAAATATCGGGATAGCGTTTGCCGATCTCGCTGAAGGTGGCGCAGGCCACATCATGCTGCTTGAGGCCGACCAGCGATACGCCGAGCTTCAGCAACATGTCGGGAGCCTTCTTGGCCTTCGGGTAGTCCTTGCTGGCGGCGAGGAAGGTCTCGGCCGCGTCGCGGTATTTCTGCTGGCCAAGCAGCGATTCGCCCAGCCAGTAATGCGCATCGGCCGCCTTCGCATCCCGGGGGAAGCGGGCGATATGGTCGCGAAAGCCCTGCTCGGCGGTGCTGTAATCGCCAGACAGGATGAACTGATAGGAGTTGCGGTACAGTTCTTCGGGATCGTTGGTGGAGGGCAGTGCCGCGACCACCGTGCCGTCGGACTTGCCGGCCTTGGCCGGGGCGCTGGTGGCCGGGGCGGTGTCTTGCGCCGCCGCCGCCTGGGTGTTGCCGCCGGCATCAATCACATTGCCATTCTTGTCGACGGTGATGCTGCCGAAGGTCTTTTCCGGCGCTCCCGTGCCGGGAATAACCTTGCCGGGGTCGCCATCGGGTGATTCGACGATGACGTCCTCGACCGTCTTGCCGCCTGTGGACTGATTACCGTCGGGCGCGGTGCCGGCATCGGCCGGCGCCTGGGTTGCCGGAGCCGCCGCCACGTCGGTGTTGGTATCGGTGGCGGCGTCCGATTTCTTCTGAGCCGGAGGCTGTCCGCCCTGCGCGCCGCCCTGTGAGCCGCCTTCAAGCTGCTGGAAGCGGAACTCATTGTCTTCCTGCTGCTTGCGGATCTGCTCCTGCATCTGCAGGACCTGGAAATTGAGTTCCTCGATCTTGCCGTTCATCTGCCGCAGCTGTTCTTCGAGCGCGGTGACGCCGGTGCCGCTCTGCTGAGCCAGCTGCACCTGATCCGGCTGCTTCTTTTCGCCAAAAATGCCGGGCAACTCGATCGTCGGCAGGTGAAAGGAAAAGCCGCTGTCGGTTGATTGCCCTGTGCCGCTTGCCAGTGCGGTGACGCCTGATAGGAGCAGCAGCGCAAGCGTGCCGCTCAGAACCGATCTCAAATGCATGTGCCTCTCGCCGTGAATCGTTAGCCTGTTCGCGCTTCCAATCAAAGTGGGACCGGCCAAGCGCCCTCGGCTCATAGCAGGACCCGAGACTTCGGCCAAATTTTGTTTCGGGCGGCCAGATACGAAAAAGGCGGCCCGAAGGCCGCCTTTCGCATGGTTATGTTGCATTTTTGCCGCTACCCCGCCGCGCGTTCTCTTGACGCGCCGGCAGGCTTCGCGATGCCTCAGGAACCGGCGCCGCTGAGCGTGGTGACCGCGCGGCGGTTCTGCGACCAGCAGGAGATGTCGTCGCAGACCGCGACCGGACGCTCCTTGCCGTAGGAAATGGTCTTGAGGCGGCTGGCCGACACACCCTTGGCGACGAGGAAGTCGCGGGTAGCGGCGGCGCGGCGGGCGCCAAGCGCCAGATTGTATTCGCGCGTGCCGCGTTCGTCGGCATGGCCTTCGATGACGATGGCATACTGCTTGTACTGGTTCAGCCACTGCGCCTGGCGCGAAAGCGTCGTCTGTGCGTCGGCACGGATCGAGGTCGAGTCCGTATCGAAGAAGATGCGGTCGCCGATGTTGACGGTGAAGTCCTGCGCCGATCCGGGCGTTGCCGCGCCAGCGCCGTTGAGGCCAAGATCAGCGGCGCTGTTCGGCGTCTTCTTCGAGGCGCAACCGGTGATGGCGAGCATCGCCACCAGTGCGATCATGACCGGGTTTCTGGTAAGTGCTGCGATACGGCCCATGCCGCCTCTCCTTCGTATTTCGAGTGATTTCGTTGATCACCCAGTAACCACGTTTGGGTTAACCGGCATTCAAGAAACACGGTTAAATTTTGGTTTAGGCTGGTCAGGCTGCCCGTCCGCAACCTCTTGGTCCGGGGCCACAGTTGGCGCGGACCCTAGGCGGAAATGCGGCCAAAAGGCGACCAATGCATGGAAAAGGGGCCAAAACGGCCCCTTTCCTGCATGTGTGGCAATTCAGCCGAAACCTATTCCAGCAACGGCGACCATGCCGGGTCCGAAGCGAAGTTCGCCGTCGGGATCGATTGCTCGTTGCGGCCGGTGAGATCGACCGAAACCAGTTTGGGACCGCCGGCGGAATCACGGAAGAACATCAGCACCCGGCCGTTCGGCGCCCAGGTCGGCCCTTCCTGCTGGAAGCCCGAGGACAGGATACGCTCGCCCGAGCCATCGGTCTTCATGACACCGATCTGGAATTCGCCACCGGTCTGCTTGGTGAAGGCGATGAGATCGCCGCGCGGCGACCACACCGGCGTCGAATAGACGCCGTCGCCGAAGGAGATGCGGGTCTGGCCCGAGCCGTCGGCGCCCATCACGTAGATCTGCGCGCGGCCGCCCCGGTCGGAGGTGAACACCACCTTGCTGCCGTCGGGCGAATAGGACGGCGACGTGTCGATGGCGATCGAGTTGGTCAGCCGCGTCGTCGAGCGGCTTCTGAGGTCCATGGCGAAGATGTTGGAATTGCCGTCGTCGCGCAGCAGGCTCATGATCACCTTTTGGCCGTCGGGCGAGAAACGCGGCGCAAAGGTCATGCCCGGGAAATTGCCGACCAGCTCACGCTGGCCGGTCTCGATCTGCAGCAGGTAGACCCGCGGCTGGCCGCTCTCATAGGACATGTAGGTAATTTCCTGCCGGTTCGGCGAGAAGCGCGGCGTCAGCACGATCGACTTGCCGTCCGAGAGATAGCGGACATTGGCCCCGTCCTGGTCCATGATGGCAAGGCGCTTCTTGCGCGCGTTCTTGGCCCCGGATTCGTCGATGAAGACGACGCGGGTGTCGAAATAGCCCTTCTCGCCGGTCAGCCGTTCGTAGATGGCGTCGGCGATGATGTGGGCGACGCGCCGCTGGTTGGCGTCGTTGGCGAAGAACTGCTCGCCGGCCATCTGCTGGCCGGCAAAGGTGTCCCACAGCCGGTACTGGGCGCGGATACGGCCGTCCGCTTCCTTGCTGACGCTGCCGGTGACCAGCGCCTGGGCGTTGATGACCTTCCAGTCTTCGAAACGCGGTGCCGCATCCGGATTGGTGATCTTTTCGATGAAGGCGCTCTTGTCGATCGGCGCGAACAGACCCGAGCGCTTGAGGTCAGCGGTGACGATCTGGGAAATCTGGGCGCCAAGCGCATCGCCACCCTGGAAATCCGTGATAGCGATCGGCAGCGGCTCGACATTGCCCTTGTTGACGTTGAGTTCGACGAGCGCCCATGCCGGCATGGGAACCACTGCCGTGATGCCCAGCGCCATCGCTGCAATCGTCAGGAGCGGCTTGAGGAAAGATCTCATATCTTCTCGCTTCTCTTCATTGGCTGTTTGGACGCCAGGCCTAGAGGCCGAGCATTTCCCTTGGATCAAAGGTGACCCGGATGTCGGACCAGATGTCTTGTTTGCCGGCGGGAACCTGCAGGCCGGCCATGTCGCATTTCTGAACCGCGCGCACCGCGCTTTCATCGAACTGCCGGTTGCCGCTCGATTTTTCGACGGACGGGCGGCCGTCAAGCTTGCCGGAGGTGTTCAGATTGAAGCGGACCACGACGATGAAATTCTCCGAGCCCTCCAGACCGGCCGGCAGTGTCCAGCAACCACCCAATTGACTTTCCAAGGCGCCCTGCTCCGATTTCGAAAGCTTCTGGCCCTGATCCTTGTCCCCGCCGAGCGAAGACTGCTGGGTCGAGCGCTTGGCGCCGCCGCCGGACGGCTTCTGCTTGTCCAGCAGAGCCGAAATCTCGTCGGCGTTGAACTGCTTGTCGTCCGACTTGGGCTTGGATGACGCTTCCTTGACCGGCTTGTCGGCATCCTTGCGCTCCGGCGCCTTGGCGCTTTCGGCCTGTGCCGGCTGCGGCTTCGGCCGCGCTTCCGGCGCGGGCGCCGAGTTCGGCAGTTGTGTCTCTTCGGTCGGCGGATCCTTGGCTATCGCCTCGGCGACGGCGTCCGGCTTGACCTCGGGCGTCGGGTCGATCGCGGCGGTCTTGTCCTGCGGCGGGGTCGGCGCCGGCTTGGCCGGTGTCGGCTTGGGGTCCGCCTGCTTGACCGGCTCGGGCTTGACCTCTTCCTTGGGCGTCGGCGCCGGCGCCACTTCCGTCGCCGGAATGGGCTTGGGCTTCTCCTGCGGCTTCGGCACGTCCTCGGGCTTCGGCTTCTCGACCGGTGTCGGCGCCGGCGGCGGAGCCGACGTCATGTCGACGGGCTTCGGTTTGGCCTCGGGCGTTATCGGCTTTTCGGTGTCGACCGTGTTCTCACCGACCTTCTGTGCGTCCGGCACGATGTCCGGGCGCTGGGTCGGCAGAGGGGCCGGCTTTTCATGCATCACGGCCTTCTTGTCACCCTGCAACGTCTGCGCGACGGCCTCCATCGGCACGATGTCGACCGAGACCGACTCGACGTCGGCGGTCGGAAGCGCAGCCGGTGCCGACAGCGTGAGCAGGCCGAAGGCCAGCGCCGCCGCATGCAAGATCACCGATGTGGTGAGGCCGGTCCTCATTTTTCGTCTACTGATCCTGTTCCTGCAGTGAAACCAGGCCGATATTCTTGTAGCCAGCGGCCGAAATGCGGGCCATCACCTTCATCGCCGTGCCATAGTCAGTGGACTTGTCGCCACGGATGAAGATGCGCTCTTCATAGCCGGTCTTCGAGATGGCCTGCAGCTTCGCCACCAGCTCCTCGATCGGAATTTCGGTTTCCTGGAGAAATATCTGGCCAGCAGCGTTGATCGAAACGGTGATCGGCTGCGTGTCGGCGTTCATTGCCTTGGCCTGCGTGTCCGGCAGGTCGATCGGTACGCCGACCGTCAACATTGGCGCCGCGACCATGAAGATGATCAGCAGAACCAGCATCACGTCGACCATCGGCGTGACGTTGATTTCCGACATCAATGCATGGTGACGGCCGCGCCGCCTGTGGCCGCGCCCGCCGCGTCCTCCCATGCCTACGGACATACCCATCTTTCGTGCTCCTCAGGCCTTAGGCGCGACTTTTTCATCGATTTGGCGCGAGAGTATGGCGGAGAACTCGTCGGAGAACCCTTCCATGCGCACCGCGATCTTGCTCGCGTCGGACGACAGTTTGTTGTAGGCGATGACGGCCGGGATGGCGGCGAGCAGGCCGATGGCCGTCGCCAGCAACGCTTCGGCAATGCCGGGCGCGACCACCGCGAGGCTGGTGTTCTTGGACCCTGCGATCGCCTGGAACGAGGTCATGATACCGATGACGGTGCCGAACAGGCCGATGAAGGGTGCCGCCGAGCCGGTGGTGGCGAGGAAGCCGAGGCGCCCCTCCAGCTTTTCCATTTCGCGGGTCAGCGCCAGGTCCATCGCCTTGTCGATGCGGGTCTGCAGCCCGAGCGGCGTTTTCGCGCCCTTCTCGAAGCTCTTCTTCCACTCGCGCATCGCGGCCACGAAAATGGCGCCCATGCCGGTGGTCTTGCGGTCGGCAAGCGTCCGATAAAGCTCCTCCAGCGACTGCCCCGACCAGAACACCTGCTCGAAACGGTTGAGCGCCAGCCGCATGCGGGCATAGGAGACGAGCTTGTCGACAATGATCGCCCAGGTCCAGACCGAGGCGCACAGCAAGCCGATCATGACCAGCTTGACCACCCAGCTGGCCTGCATGAACAGCGCCCAAATCGACAATTGCGCGCCCGGTTCGGCGAGTGCGATATTTTCCATGGTAACGTCCTTAAGATTTTCCGGGCAAAGCTGGCGGCTGGCCCATGGGCATCCCTTGTGGTCGGTTCGCACGAAGCTACCGGAACAACCCCAAACTGCGCCGTCTGCGGCCTTTTCGGGGCAAATATTGGTGAAAGGAAGGCGCTGAATCCCGCCAATCTTCACCAATCTCTTCATGAACCGTTATGGTTAAGGATGGGTTAGTGAATAAGGCGCGGCGCATTGCCGCGCCCCGTCAGTCACCGAACCGGCCTGTGTCAACTCATCCGCCGTTCAAAAGTGGGTTGGGATTCAGGTCGGACCGGCTGAATATCAGCCCACCTTGGGCATGAAGGCTGCCACCCATTCCTTGGGAAAGCGCCTCGGCCGGCCATTCTCGCCGATGATCGCCGCTTCGACCCTTGCCTCGACCAGCACCTCGTCGCCGCGTTTGAGCTGCTGCGCCATGAAGATGCGCGCGCCGGAAATGTCCTCGGTGCGGGTATCGATGGTCAGGATGTCGTCGATGCGGGCGGGGCCGCGAAAATCTATCTCCATGCGACGCACCACCCAGACGATCTTCTCGCCATGCTTGCCGTCGGCAAGCTCGGTATGATGCACGCCGGTCAGCCTGAGATAGTCGGAGCGGCCGCGTTCGAAGAATTCGAGATAGCGTGCGTGGTAGACGACGCCGGAGAAATCGGTGTCGGCGTAATAGACCCGCGCCATCAGCCGGTGGCCGAACTCCGTCAGCGCGCCGGAAAGCCCTGCCAGCAATGTCGCCGATTCACCATGATCGCCCATTGCGCTTCCTTTTTCAGCCCCGACGAGGCACCTGTTCCCGCGAGACACCGCATCGGATGGCACTGTTGACGGCGATGATCAAGACCTTGATGGCGGCGCTGTCCGTGCTGTTGGCTCTGGCGCTGCCGGGCCAGGCGGCAACCTTCTCGATGAAGCGCGGCCTCAACCTCGACCAGTGGACGACCTGGCCGGGCGAGGATCGATGGGGCGATGCCAAGGCCATCCTGCCCTATCCGGAGTGGCGCAAATTCCTCAAGGACGACGATCTCGAGGCGCTGAAGGACGCCGGCTTCGATTTCCTGCGCATGCCGGTCGACCCGTCGCCGTTCCTCTCCGCCCAGACCGTGGCCTTGCGTGACGACCTCTATGCCAGCGTGCTGGACTCGGTGCGCATGATCAACCGCGCCGGCTTGAAGGTGATCGTCGACATGCATCTGATTCCGGCCGGCGGCAGCCGCAAGATCGGCATGGCGCAGGTGATGGACGACCCGCAAACCTTCGACCTCTATGTCGACGTGGTGCGCAGGATGGCGCGCACGCTGGCCGGCGAAGATCCCAGCCAGGTCGCCTTCGAACCGATGAACGAGCCGATCGTCGACTGCGACAGCGACGGCACCAGCCTGTGGCCGGACCGTCAGCGCAAACTGTTCGCGGCGGCGCGCTCCTCGGCCACGAAACTGACCCTGGTGCTGACCGGCGCCTGCTACTCCGCCGCGAGTTCTCTGGAAAAGATCGACCCGAAGGCGATCCCCGACGACAACGTCATCTGGACGTTCCATTCCTACGATCCGTTCCTGCTCACCCATCAGGGCGCCACCTGGGCCGGTGATTTCATCCCCTATGTGACCGGCCTGCCCTATCCGCTGACCGCGGTGCCGCAGGCACAGCTCGATGTGACGCTCGACACCATCCGCGCCAGGATCAAAGCCGAGGCGCCGTGGACACGGCAGAGCGGCCTGCTTGCCTATCTCGACGAGCAGGTCGCCAGCATGGACAGCCCCGACAAGCTGCTTGGCCTGATGGACGCGCCGTTCAAGAAGGTCGAGGCGTGGGCGAAGACCAACGGCATCAGCCCGGAAAACATCACGCTCGGCGAGTTCGGCATGATCCGCCAGGAATATGGCAATGCCTATGTGATGCCGGCCGAGTACCGGGCTGCCTATGTCAAGGATATGATCGCGCGCGCCGAAGCGCACGGCTTCTCCTGGTCGGTGTGGAGCTATGGCGGCGCGTTCGGCATCGTCGACGCCTTCAACGGCGACAAGGCCGAGCCGGACGTGATGGACGTGATCCGCGCGCTCCATTGACCTTCAGGCCGAACCAAGGTCGATCGACAGGATTTCAGGGCGAACACCGAAGCGCAGCGGCAATATGCTGAAGCCGAGCCCGCCCGAGACGATCAGGTTGCGGTCATTCTCGACGACATGGCCGTAAGCATAGCGATTGCCGAAACGCGACGGCACCACGGGCGAATAGCCGAACAGCCGCACCTGCCCGCCATGGGTATGACCCGACAGGGTCAACGAAACCCGCCAAGGCACCTTGGGAAAAATATCAGGCTCGTGGGCGAGCAGGATGACAGGCGAGGTATCGCTGACCCTGGCCAGCGTGCCGTCGAGATCGTCCAGCCCCCTGAAGCCGGTGCGGTCCTTGGTCGGCCGCAGGGCCAACTGGTCGGCAAGGCCGGCGATCCAGAAACCATGTCCGTCCTTTTCCAGCCGCACGACATCGTTTTCCAGGACTGGGATGCCGACTTTCTCCAAGGCCTTGCGCGCTATGGTCGGGCCGGCTCCCACCCGCTGCGCGAAGCCATCGTTCCACCAGTCGTGATTGCCAAGGATCGACAGCACGCCGAGCGGCGCCTTGAGGCCCGACAGCGCGGCCGCCCATTGCGACGGGGTCACCTGATCCGTCACCAGGCGCATGCCGGCAATATAATCGCCAAGCAGCACGATCAGATCCGGCTGCAACGCGTTCGCATCGTCGACAAGCGAAGCGATCCTCTCCGGCGTCATCCATGGCCGGCAGGCATGGATGTCGGCAAGCGCGACGATGCGCAGCTTCGAACCCGCCGGCCAATGCGGTGGCGTCAACGCATAGCGCTTCACATGCGTCAACAGCATCGGCTCGATGCCGACCGCATAGGCGCCGAACGTGGCGGCGCTCAGGAAGGACCCGCCGAGGAAGCGCAGGAACCCGCGTCTGGTTATCATTGCATGGCTCCGGCACTCGGGATCTCGGCGGCGTGCCGCAAGCCTGCGATAAAATCCATGATTGCGCCGGCAAGTCGACGAGGCTGAGGAGATTTTGCGCAGGACGGTCACGGATGCTTGATCGCCGCCCTGAAGCAGGCCGCCAAAAAAGGGACCCCGGTTTCGAGACAACGGCATGCAAAAAAGGCGAAGCGTGAACCTGTGCCCGATCGCTCGGGGTTACTATTCTTCCTGGAACAGGTTGATCTGCTGCTGCGCCAGATCCTTCGGCGCATCGAGCCCGAGATGCCGCCAGGCATTGGCCGTCAGCATGCGGCCGCGCGGCGTGCGCTGGATGAAACCCTGCTGGATCAGGTAGGGCTCGATGATATCCTCGATGGCGTCGCGCGGCTCGGACAGCCCGGCGGCGATCGTCTCGATGCCGACCGGCCCGCCGCCGAAATTGCGGGCGATCATCGACAGGTAGCGGCGGTCGAGTGCGTCGAGGCCGAGCGCATCGACCTCCAGCCGGGTCAAGGCCTCGTCGGCGATCTGGCGGTTGACATGGCCATCACCGGCAACGGACGCGAAATCGCGCACGCGGCGCAGCAGCCGGCCGGCAATGCGTGGCGTGCCGCGCGCGCGCCGCGCGATCTCCAGAGCGCCATCGTCGCCGAGCGGCATTTGCAGGATGCGGGCGCCGCGCCGCACGATCTGCTCCAGCTCCTCGACCGAATAGAAATTGAGCCGCACCGGAATGCCGAAACGGTCGCGCAGCGGATTGGTCAGCAGGCCGAGCCGCGTGGTGGCGGCGACGAGTGTGAAGCGGGCCAGGTCGATCTTGACCGAACGCGCCGCCGGTCCCTCGCCGATGATCAGGTCGAGCTGGAAATCCTCCATCGCAGGATAGAGGATTTCCTCCACCGCCGGGCTCAGCCGATGGATCTCGTCGATGAACAGCACGTCGCCCTCTTCGAGATTGGTGAGCAGTGCGGCGAGATCGCCGGCCTTGGCGATGACCGGGCCGGAGGTCGAACGGAAATTGACGCCGAGCTCCCGCGCCATGATCTGCGCCAGCGTCGTCTTGCCGAGACCGGGTGGTCCGACGAACAGCACATGGTCGAGCGCCTCGTTGCGGCCCTTGGCGGCCTCGATGAACACTTTGAGATTGGCCCGCACCGCCGCCTGGCCGACGAAATCGTCGAGCGTCTGCGGCCGCAAGGTCTGCTCGGCATCCTCGCCGCGTTTTTCGGGCGCAATCAGGCGGGGCGACAGGCTCATGCTGCCTTCCTTGCACATGGCAGGGAACCGGACAAGCCAGCTCTCACCGCGCCAGTTCCTTCAGCCCGAAGCGGATCAGCCTCGGCGCATCGGCATCCTCGCCCGCGGTCTTCAGCGCCGCCGCCACCGCATTGGCCGCGGTGTCGCGCGAATAGCCGAGATTGACCAGGGCCGACACGGCATCGGTGATCGGCGCCGATGCGACGCCTTCGCCGAGCTCCTGCTTCAGGCCGATCGTGCCCGAGGCAGAGCCTGCATAGGCCGGTGCCTTGTTCTTCAACTCGGTGACGATGCGCTCGGCCACCTTCTTGCCGACGCCGGGCGCACGCGAAACCATGGCAATATCACGCAGTGCAATGGCATTGGCGAGATCCGCCGGCGCCAGCGTCGACAGGATGGCCAGCGCCACCTTGGCGCCGACACCTTGCACATTGCTCATCAGCAACCGGAACCACTCGCGCTCCAGCTGCGACTGGAAGCCATAGAGGCGCAGCATGTCCTCGCGCACATAGGTCTCGATGAACAGCACCACCGCTTCGCCGGGCGCCGGCAGCGCCGCCAGCGTGCGTGCCGAGCAATAGGCGACATAGCCGACGCCGTGGATATCGACGAGGCAATGGTCCTCGTCGATCTCGTCCAGCGTGCCCTTGAGCTTGCCGATCATGCTTGATGACCCCTCACGCCAGCATTGCCATCCGGTAGGCCACGCTCTGCCGGTGATGCGCATGGCAGATGGCGATGGCCAGCGCATCGGCGGCGTGCTCGGTATCGAAAGTGGCCTTCGGCAACAGCACTTTCACCATCATGTGGATCTGCTTCTTGTCGCCGTGGCCGACGCCAATCACCGCCTTCTTGACGGCGTTGGGAGCATATTCGGCAACAACAAGGCCGGCTCGCGCCGGCACCAGCATGGCTATGCCGCGCGCCTGGCCGAGCTTCAGCGTCGCCACCGCGTCCTTGTTGACGAAGGTCTGCTCGACCGCCGCTTCGTGCGGCATCGCGCTGTGCAGGATCTCGGCGAGCCCGTCATGCAGCTGGCACAGCCGCGTCGCCAGCGCCGCCTTGTCGTCGGAGCGCACGGTGCCGGAGGCGACGAAGCGCAATGAATTGCCGAGGCTCTCGACGATGCCCCAGCCGGTGCGCCTGAGCCCCGGATCAATACCGATGATGCGAATCGCTTCCCCCATCCGCCAACTTTACCTCCGGCGGACAGCGATGCCAGCGAAATGTGAACAAACCAGAAACAACAATGCTCGCGACAGCCGCGCGAGTGCGCTCTGGCGAGACAGATGGATGGTTTTTCGAGAATGGAGCGGGAGCGTATTGTGTCCGTGGGCACCGGATGCCCGGAAACCCGCGTCAGGCGTCCGTCAGAGCAGAGTTGTCATGCAGGCTATCAGCCGCGGGCGAAAGCCGTGTTCAGCAGGCTGATCTGGTCGGAAACCGGGTTGGGGCGGCGAGCCATCGGTTGCATGTCGACCAGGGCGCCATCGCCATAGATCTCCTCGTCCATGCGGCGTACCAGTGCCTGCAGGCGAAGCGAACGGTTGACGAGGTCGAGGAAATCCTTGGGCAGTTCGGCCCAGCCGGCGGCTTCGTCATGGGCTGAAGCGGTGTCGAGACGAACCTTGGACTTTTCGGAAGCAACCTGATCGCGGGTCATCTCGCCGGAATTCGCCGCGCGCTGCAAAAGCAGCCAGGACGCAACCTGCATCAGCCTGGTGGTCAGCCGCATCGATTCGGCCGCATAGAGCGTGGCCGCCAGCCTGGACAGTTTCTTCGCTTCGGCCCGGCCCTTGCCGTCGAGATATTCGGCCGCCTGCTCGACCAGGCCCATGCCTTCCTGATAGAGCGGCTTGAAGGATTGCGAGAAAACCCGGCGCTCCGCCAATTTGACGGTTTTCGCACTGCCCTTCGAAGGCTCGTTCATTGCTACGCCCCTGCACTTGCAACCGGCCGATTCGGCTTATTGCCGATACCCCCGGCACCCTGATGAGTGAAGCTTGAAAATGCGCTTCGTCACCGGTGAAGGCAAGCACATGTTTAACAGAAGGTTAACGGCGATCCGATGCCGGACGCCCCTGGAACGCGGACAAAAAAAGAGCCGCGGATAAGGCGGCTCTCAGGAGTTTAACAGGGAGGCGTCAAACAAAGTGGCTCCAACCACTCGGTAAGAATCCAGATCACTGGATGAACATAGTAAACACCTGTAAAGCTTAATGGAGCCTTAACCGCGCAATTGTTTTTTGACCGAACCCCGCCGTTCTGTGCCGTAACAGCACAGAACCGGACCCTGTTTCAGGTTCAGAACCTGTTTCGAACGCCGCTCTGGCGAGTCATATGATGCGGTTTCGAGAACCGGAGCGCAGCGGACATTCGGGTCCGTGAGCCCCGGAAACGCAGAAAACGCCATCAGCCGGCTGCCAGAGTGGAGTTTCCAAACAGGGTCTCGGTTCAGGCCTTCTTCCAGACCGCCGGCAAGGCGATGACGGCAAACAGCAGCATGGCCGCGTAGAAGCCCATCGAAGAGGCCGCCACCAGCGGTTCGATCGCGGCATTGCCCGCGAGCAGGAAATACAGGCCGATCAACAGGCCGATGCCGCTGATTGCGGTCAGCCAGAAATGGATGACGGCGAGCGTCTTTTGCCCGACCGCCGGAAACAGATGGTAGAAAAAGGCGAATACCGCCGACATCAGCCATCCGGCGACCATCGTGTGAGCGTGGGTCGGCATCTGGCCATGATCATGGCTGATCGCCATGTGCAGGCCGAGCGCCATTCCGCACAGCGCATAGATGACGGCCAGCGTGAAGAAATTTCGTGCTACCCCTTGCATAATGTTCCCCCGAATTGCCTTTTCCCGTCTGCGGGAATGGGTTGATCGTCAGGCGATTGTTTTCGCCGCCGGGCTCCCGGCATCGGCGCACTAGCATCGGCAATGTTTCCGGACGATGTCGCGCCAACCCCTCCCGACACTTCATGTATTGGCAGAAAACCATGCAGCCCGTTCGCTATCCCAGCGGCTCGGTTCCGGCGGCGAGGAGCTGAAACAGAGCCGGCTTTTTCGCGACATCGTTCCGAAACAGGCACGACGCTAAACGCCCGCTCCTCTGACGGCAGGTGCAAATCGTGCCCCGCCGCAACCCATAGAACACCCCCAGGAGCAACCCATGGATTGGTATTCCATCGTCAAATTCCTCCACGTCGTCTCGGCCATTCTGTGGGTCGGGGGCGGTTTCGTGCTGTTCCTCCTCGGTGTGCTTGCCGAGCGCGCGGGCAATATCGAGGAAAAGTTGCAGGCGATGCGCGCCAGCGGGCAGCTGGGCGGCAGGTTCTTCGCGCCGATGTCGATGCTGACGCTGATCTTCGGCCTCATCATGTGCGGCTTCTGGGTCGGCTTCTCCGATCTGTGGATCGTCATCGGTCTCGTCGGCTACGCGACAACCTTTTCGATCGGCATGTTCATCTTCAAGCCGACCGGCGAACGCATGGGCGCGATGATCGCCAAGGAGGGCATCACGCCCGAGGTCCTTGCCATCGGCCAGCGCATGATGAGCGCGGCGCGCTTCGACTATGCGGTGATGCTGGTGATCATCGCCGACATGGTGCTCAAGCCGACCGCGCATGATATCGGCATCCTCGCCGGCATGGTGCTGGTGGTCATGGTGGGCGCCATGCTGGCCTTCGGCGGCAACCGTCGCCTCGTGCCGAGCGCCGCCTGACACTGCCGTAATGGCAGGGGCGGCTGTGCAGCCGCCTCACCTGCTACATCAGGCCGGCGATACCATCCCACACAAGCTTCACCGCCACGACCGCCACGGTCGCGTAGGTGAAGGGATAGAAGGTTTCCGGCCGCATCCGCCGCACCAGCCACGCTCCGGCGATGGTCGACAACGGCGCCAGCGGCATCAGCACCGCCGACGCCGTCAGGTTGGCGGTGTCGAACTGGCCGAGCGCGAAATAGGGCACCAGCTTCAGCGCATTGGTAGCGGCAAAGAAGATCGCGGCGGTGCCCGACAGCACTTTGGGGTCGAGCCGGATCGGCAAGGCATAGACCTGGAAGGGCGGGCCGCCGACATGGGCGACGAAGCTGGTGAAGCCGGCCACGGTACCCCAGACGGCGGCGGCCGCGCGGTTGGGAGCGACCGCATGGTCGACGCCATGACGAAACTGCAGATAGAGCCAGCGCAGGACGAAGATGATGGCGACGGCGCCGACGATCAACCGTACCGCCTCCTCGGTGACGAGTGCGGCCGTCAGCCAGCCGAGGCCGATGCCGATGACGGCACCCGGCATCATGTCGACCAGCATCTTGCGATCGTAGACACCCCACCATGTCCATACCGACACGATGTCCATCAGGCACAGGATCGGCAGCAGGATGGCCGCCGCCTGCACCGGCGGCATGGTCAGCGCCATCAGCGGCACGCCGACAAAACCGACAGCGCCGCCAAAGCCGCCCTTGGACAGGCCGACCAGAATGACCGCCGGTATGGCGGCCGCGTAGAACCACGGATCGAGAAGCAGGCCTGACATGGGGAGGGTTGGGCTGGAGGGAGGGCGCGTCGACGCTTGATAGCCCAGAATTCTGCACTGGGCGACAGCAAATATGTGCACAGCAGCAGCGTCGTGGTTGCGAAGGCTCGCTCGGCAGCCGGGGACAGCGTTCTGCCGGCTCAGGATGCCGTCAAAACCCCTGTCCGGTCACGCGATGAAGCAGCACCGAGCGGTGGCGGGCGCCGCCGGATCGGCTGCGCCTTGATGATGGCGGTGCTTGTCTCGGCCTTGTCGGCGATGCGGTCGAGGATCCCGTCGAGGTCACCGATCGAGCGCACGAACAGCCTTGCGACAAAGCAGTCGTCGCCCGTCACCTTGTCGCATTCGCCGAACTCCGGGATCTCCTCGATCAGCTTCTGGACGATATGCAGCTTGCCCGGCAGGGGCCGGATGCGCACGATCGCCTGCAAGGTATAACCGAGCGCCAGCGGATCGATCTCGACGGTGAATGCCCGGATGACGCCGCGCTCCTCGAGCCGGCGAAGCCGTTCCGAAACGCTTGGTGACGACAGCCCGACTTGGGCAGCCAGTTCCTTCAAGGAGGTTCGCGCATCCTTGACCAGGATTTCGAGCAAGCGTCGGTCGAGATCGTCCAGCATTTTACATTTCTCACAATTCTGGAGACAACACCTAATATAATTAGGCAATGTAGCCATACCACCTCTCCTATCGGATGGAAAGCTGCGGCACCCCATGAGATCATACAGGCTCAACGGGTTCGGAGGTTTGTTGTGAACGATACAGTGCGCGGCACGATCGAAATGTCGGCCGCAATGGCGATCCTGGGAACGATCGGATGGTTCGTCGTCCTGTCCGGCCAGCCGATCATGGATGTGGTGTTCTGGCGTTGCGCCTTCGGCGCGCTGACGTTGCTCATCATCTGCGCCGGCCTCGGCTTGCTGCGCCGGCTATCGCTGCGTGTCATCGGCCTCGCCGCGCTCGGCGGCGTCGCCATCGTCATCAACTGGCTCCTGCTTTTCAGTGCGTTTTCGCGCGCGTCCATCTCGATCGCCACCGCCGTCTACAACACGCAGCCCTTCATGCTGGTCGGCTTCGGCGCGCTCTTCTTCGCCGAGCGGCTGACCCTGACGAAGCTGACATGGCTCGCCATCGCCTTTGCCGGCATGGTGTTGATCGTGCAGGCCGCTCCTGACGCCGGCGATGTCGGCACGAACTACTTCGCCGGCATCGTCATGGCGCTGGGCGCGGCCTTCTTCTGGGCCGTCGCCGCCATCGTCACCAAGAAGCTCAAGGGCACGCCGCCGCACCTGATCGCGCTCATCCAGGTCTGTGTCGGCGTCGTCATGCTGGCCCTTCGCCAATCTTTCGCATCTTCCCGCCGACCCGTGGAGCTGGGCCATGCTGGCGACGCTCGGCATCGTCCACACCGGGCTGATGTACATCCTGATGTATGGCGCCATCCAGAAGCTGCCGACGCATCTGCAGGGCTCGCTGTCCTTCATCTATCCCGTCGTCGCCATCCTGGTCGATGTCACCGCCTTCGGCCATCGGCTGCATCTGAGCCAGATCGTCGGCGCCGCCGCCATCCTGATCGCCGCCGCCGGCATGAATCTCGGCTGGACGCTGTGGAAGTCGAAAACGCCGGCGCAAAGTCTTCAAGCCAGCAGATAGGGTGCTGCCGATTTGCAACGCAAGCAGGACTCATGCAATGAACGCCCAGGCGCATGCGATGGGTGGTGGCGTGGACGTCGGGACCTTTCAGAAACGGCTGTTGCCCCACGAACGCATCTTGTGGAGCGGTCTTCCCGCGCAGGGCGTATTGTTCACCGGTCGCGACATGTTTCTCATTCCGTTCAGTCTGCTCTGGTGCGGGTTTGCAATTTTCTGGACTTATATGGCGACAAGGCAAGGTGCGCCGCTTTTCTTCGATGTATGGGGCGGGATGTTCATCTGCATCGGGCTGTTCTTTGTCTTTGGCAGGTTTGCGCTCGACGCCTGGTTGAGACGACGTATCTCTTACGCGGTCACGGACAAGCGCATTCTCATCATGCGCGCCGCCCCTTTCTCCAGTTTCACATCGATCGATCTGGAGCGTCTCCCCGATATCCAGCTGACCGGCGAGGGAGCAAGACGTGGCAATCTGCGTTTCGGGGCAGCTTCATCCCTCTTCGGAAATCCCGGGATGGGCGGTTGGTCCCAGTATCGCTATCAAGGTTTTGGCGGCTGGGCTCCGGCTCTTGACCCGGTTCCGCAATTTCTGGGCATCGAGGATCCGTCGAAAGTGTTCGACATCGTAACGAGAGCCAGCAACGCCCTTCGTTCCGATCGCCGGTCGTCGCCCGGCAGCTAGCGCCTGTTCAATCCCCGCACTTTGCTCTATGCCGCAATCCAACCATCTTCGCCCGGCATAGGCGAAACCCGGGATCGAAGAACCATGAATGACGCCACGCCCCCCAATCGCTGCCGCATCGTGCTGATCGCGCCGCCCGGTGTGCCGGCGGCCCGTATCGCGACCGCATTCGACGGTGGCGACGTCGCCTCGCTGATCCTGCCCGAGAACGGCATGGACGAAGCCTCCTTCCAGGCCTTTGCCGAACAGGTTGTGCCGGCCGCGCAGGCCGCGGGCGTGGCCGTCATCATCGCCGGCGACACCCGCATCGCGGGGCGTGTCCAGGCCGATGGCATCCATGTCGAAGTTTCCAAGGCCGAACTCGCCGAGACGATCGAGCATTTCCAGGAAAAGATGATGGTCGGTGCCGGCGGCGCCAAGAAGCGCGACGACGCACTGGAACTCGGCGAGACACGTCCTGACTACATCTTCTTCGGCCGCTTCGGCTACGACAACAAGCCGGACCCGCATCCGCGCAACCTGTCGCTGGGTGAATGGTGGGCGCAGATGATCCAGATCCCTTGCATCGTGATGGCGGGGTCCGATCTTGCTTCCGTCGAAACCGTGGCCGCGACCGGCGCCGAGTTCGTCGCGCTGTCGAGCGCGGTGTTCGCCGACGGCGTCGACCCGAAAACAGCAGTTGCTCAAGCCAACGCGCTGCTCGACGAAACCGCGCCGCGTTTCGAGGATTGACGTGGCTCTGGCGAGGCTTCCCTTTCAGGCCCTGCTTGCGGCGGTCATGATCCAGGCCGCCGCCGCCGAAACGATTCCCTTGCCGCAGCCCAAGCCGGACCTCGGCGTGCACACCGACAAACCGATCGACAAGCCGCTGCCGCAGCCCGCCACCACGACCGAGCCGGCGCCGCTGCCGTCGGCCGACGCCATCAATCCTGACCGCTTCGGGGCCAAGCCGGCGGACGCCGCCTATGGCGCCTTCCAGCGCGGTCTTTACAAGACGGCCTACAACCTCGCGCTGATCCGCGCCCAAAACGGCGATCCGGCGGCGCAGACGCTGGTGGCCGAGATCCTGTCGCGCGGGCTGGGTGTGCCGCTGAACAGCGCGGAAGCGGCCAAATGGTATGCGCTTGCCGCCGAGCAGGGCGTGCCGGAATCGCAGTTTCAGTATGCGCTGATGCTGCTCGACGGCCGCTACGTCAAGAAGGACGAGAAGGGCGCCTATGCGTTGATGCAGGCCGCCGCCGAAGCGGGCAACCGGCTGGCGCAGTTCAATTTCGCGCAGATGCTGGTCCAGCAGGACCCCGGCGACGCCGGCATCGCCAAGGCGGTTTCCTACTATGAGCGCGCCGCCGCGACCGGCCTCGCCGATGCCCAGTATGCGATGTCGCAGATCTATGCCAATGGCGTCGGCGGCAAGCCGCGCGACGATGCACAGGCCCGGCGCCTGCTGGCGCAGGCCGCGCGACAGAACTACGACACCGCGCAGATCGATCTTTCCGCCTGGATGATCGAGGGCCGCGGTGGCGCGCGCGACCTGAAATCCGCCTTCGGCTGGATGAAGCAAGCGGCGGAGGGCGGCAATATCGCCGCCCAGAATCGCCTTGCCAAACTCTACATGCAAGGCATCGGCACCGATCCGGACCTTGTCCTTGCCGGCGCCTGGTACATCGTCGCCCGCCGCGCCGGTCTCATCGATCCGCAGATGGACGATTTCCTGCAGGGGCTGAGCGACGACGAGACCAAGCAGGCATTGCAGAAGGCGAACCGCCTGCCCTGACGGCGGTTCTCACTGCCACCGTGCGTGATCAGGACAACCCTGCCGAAAGGCTTCGACTGATCCCAAAGCTTGACCTCTCCAGCCTGGCATCGACCTGGCGCTCCCTTGCCTCTTCTGGCGATTTGTGGTCTTGGGGGCCCGAAATCGCTTTCCCAGCGAACATCCCATACCAACGGCTTGGCCGTTGGCAGCATCCCGGATCACCGCATCATGGCCAAGATCAATGGCAACGAAATCCGTCCCGGCTTCGTCATCGAACACGATGGCGGCCTCTGGGTGGCGGTCAGGACCAACACCGTCAAGCCTGGCAAGGGCGGCGCCTATAACCAGGTCGAGTTGAAGAACCTGATCAACGGCACCAAGCTCAACGAGCGCTTCCGCTCGGCCGAAACGGTCGAGCAGATCAGGCTCGACCTGAAGGATTTTTCCTTCCTCTACGCGCAGGAAGACGCGCTGGTGTTCATGGACACCCAGAGCTACGAGCAGCTCGAACTGAACAAGGACTTCGTCGGCGATCGTGCCGCCTTCCTGCAGGACGGCATGATGGTGACGGTTCAGCTCTACGAGGACCGGCCGATCGGCATTTCCCTGCCTGACTACGTGACGCTGACCATCACCGAGGCGGACCCGGTAGTGAAGGGCCAGACGGCGGCCTCATCCTACAAGCCGGCGGTGTTGGAGAACGGCATCCGCGTGCTCGTGCCGCCATTCATCGGCGCCGGCGAGCGCATCATCGTCGACACCAACGAAATCACTTACGTACGCCGCGCCGACTGATGCGTGTCGCCCACGAGTGGCCCCGGATTTGGGTCACCGACATGCATCGAGACAGAGTTTAAAGCGCAGCAGCAGGAAGAGGCACGATGGCACGCTCCGCACTTCTCAACGTCATGGTTCAGGCCGCCATGAAGGCCGGCCGGTCGCTGTCGCGCGACTTCGGCGAAGTGCAGAACCTGCAGGTCTCGATGAAGGGCCCTGGCGACTATGTCAGCCAGGCCGACCGCAAGGCCGAGGATATCGTCTTTGCCGAACTGTCGAAGGCGCGGCCGGGCTATTCCTTCCTGATGGAGGAGCGCGGCGCGGTGGAAGGCGATGACGGCCAGCACCGCTGGATCGTCGACCCGCTCGACGGCACGACCAATTTCCTGCACGGCATTCCGCTCTTTGCCGTCTCGATCGCCTTGGAACGCCAGGGCCAGATCGTCGCCGGCGTCATCTACAATCCGGCCATGGACGAGCTCTACACCGCCGAACGCGGCGGCGGCGCCTTCATGAACGACCGCCGCCTGCGGGTCGCTGGCCGCATCAAGCTGGTCGACACGGTCATTGGCTGCGGCATGCCGCATCTGGGACGCGGCCACCACGGCAATTTCCTTGTCGAATTGCGCAACGTCATGGCCGAGGTCTCCGGCGTCCGCCGCCTCGGCTCCGCCTCGCTCGATCTTGCCTATGTCGCCGCCGGCCGCATGGATGGCTTCTGGGAAACCGGCCTGTCGGCCTGGGACATCGCCGCCGGCCTTCTGCTGATCCGCGAAGCGGGCGGTTTCGTTTCGGACATGGATGGCGGACAGGACATGCTCGACAATGGCTCGGTGGTCGCCGGCAACGAGGTCATACAGCGCGCGTTGCTCAAGGTCGTGAAGAAGCCGTTCACGCCGCGCTGAAGCGCCGCAGTCGTAAAACCGCCAACAAGACTTGAAATACTGCCTGCCGACCGCCCAGATTGGGGTACGGCGCAGGAACCCGGCAGTGTGAAAGACGTCAAGCCCCACCCCGACATCCCGTTCATCGGACGCTGGCACTATTCGCGCGCCGAGATGATCGCCGACGGTATCGTCCATGCCGTCGGTATCGTATTGGCGATAGCGGCCGGTTCGGCACTGCTGGCGCTGGCGGCCTTTCGTGTCGGCCCGGGCGAATACATCGCCGCCGCCTTCTATGTGGTTTCGCTGCTCACCGTGCTGTCGGTGTCGCTGACCTACAATCTATGGCCGGTATCATCGCCCAAGAAATGGGTCCTGCGGCGCTTCGATCACGCCGCGATCTATCTGCTGATCGCCGGAACCTATACGCCTTTCCTGGCCCAGCTCGACGGCTCGCCGCTGGCAGGCTGGATGATTGTCCTCGTCTGGTGCGCCGCGGCGCTGGGTATCACCATCAAGGTGTTCTTTCCCGGCCGGTTCGACCGGCTGGCCATCGTCTTCTATCTCGCCATCGGCTGGAGCGGCATCATCCTGGCAAAGCCGATTGTCCAGACGCTGCCGACGACATCGATCGCGCTCATCGTCGCTGGCGGCATCGTCTATTCCTGCGGCGTCATCTTCTTCGCCTGGAAGGGGCTGCGCTTCCACAATGCGCTGTGGCACGGCTTCGTCGTCACCGGCGCCGGCCTGCATCTGGCCGCCATGGTCGATTGCCTGGTCATCAACCGCTTCTGACCCGGCGGGCAATATTGCCAAGCGCCATTCAATTTGGTCACAATTCCGTTTAGAGTCGCGTTCAACCTGATCGGCGGCGGCATCGGAAACGGGGCACGGATGGCTTTTCTCAAATCCTTCGGCGTGGGCAGACGTTCTGATGTCCTGATCTACGACCCGCATAAACTGTCGAGTCCGCAGGTCTTCCTGCTGACCATGGTGATCTTCCTGGCCATCGTGGCGTTCATTGCCGCAATCCTGACCCGCCAGATCTCGACGGCCTTCGGCAGCAATCCCGGTCTCAACGGCCTGATCGTCGGCGTGCTGGGGGTCGGCATCCTGCTGGCCTTTGGCCAGGTCGGGCGGCTGTTTCGCGAAGTGCGCTGGGTCAACTCCTTCCGCGCCGGCTCGGAAACCACCGAACCGGTGCTGCTGGCGCCGATGAAGGCGATGCTCAGCCGCTCGTCGTCGATGGCTTTTTCGACCAGTTCGATGCGCACCATGCTCGATTCCATCGCCACGCGCCTGGATGAAAGCCGCGACACCTCGCGCTATCTCGTCGGCCTGCTGGTGTTCCTCGGCCTGCTCGGCACCTTCTGGGGCCTCTTGAACACCATCGGCTCGATCCGCGAGACCATCGAATCGCTCGACCCGGGCACGGGTGACGCCGCCGCGGTGCTCGATTCGCTCAAGCAAGGGCTCTCCGCGCCGCTGGCCGGCATGGGCACCGCCTTCTCGTCTTCGCTGTTTGGCCTGTCCGGCTCGCTGGTGCTCGGTTTTCTCGACCTGCAGGCCGGCCGCGCCCAGACGCGTTTCTACACCGAGCTCGAGAACTGGTTGTCCTCGGTCACCGACCTGTCGTCCGACATCGTCGTTTCCGACCCGGCCAAGACCGAATCCTCGGATGAGATCCGCGTGCTGTCCGAACGGTTGCGCAGCATGCAGGAGAACGGCGGCGGATCCAACCCGCGCGTCGCCACCGCCATGGCCAATCTCGCCGACGGCATTTCCGGCCTGGTCAAGAACATGCGCTCGGAACAGCAGATCATGCGCGACTGGGTCGAGGCCCAGTCCGACGAGCAGAAGGCGATGCGCAACACGCTGGAAAAGATCGCCGACGCCCTGAAGAAGCCCGGGGTGCACTGACGTGGCGCTCGCCAGGGGCCGGCGCACCGATCGCCGCATCGACTATTGGCCGGGCTTCGTCGACGCGCTGTCGACGCTGCTGCTGGCCATCATGTTCCTGCTCACGGTCTTCGTGCTGGCGCAATTCCTGCTCGGCCGCGAAATCTCTGGCAAGGATACCGCGCTCTCGCGTCTCAATTCGCAGATCAACGAACTGACCCAGCTTCTGGCGCTGGAGCGCTCGACGGCGCAGGACAAGGATGATTCGCTGGCCAATCTGCAGGCATCGCTGTCGGCGGCCGAAGCCGAGAAGAGCCGCCTCGAACAATTGCTGGCGCAAGGTGCGGGCGCCGGCGACGCCGCCAACCAGCGCGCGGCGGAGCTGGGTGGCGAACTCGACAACCAGCGCCAGATCAGTCAGCAGGCGCTGAGCCAGGTCGAGATCCTCAACCAGCAGATCGCGGCACTGCGCAAGCAGATCGGCGCGCTCGAGGATGCACTCAATGTGTCCGAAACGCGCGACCGCGATTCCAACACCAAGATCGCCGATCTCGGCCGCCGCCTGAACGTGGCGCTTGCGCAACGCGTGCAGGAACTGAACCGCTACCGCTCCGACTTCTTCGGGCGCTTGCGCGAAATCCTCGCCGACCGCGAGAACATCCGCATCGTCGGCGACCGCTTCGTCTTCCAGTCGGAAGTGCTGTTCCCCACCGGCTCCGAAGAGATCAACGATGCCGGCAAGGTCGAGATGAAGAAACTCGCCGACGCGATCATTCAGTTGCAGAAGGAAATTCCCCCGGAGATCAACTGGGTGCTGCGCGTCGACGGCCATACCGACAACAAGCCGCTCTCCGGCACCGGCCGCTACCGCGACAACTGGGAGCTGTCGACGGCGCGTTCGACCTCGGTGGTGAAGTTCCTGATCGAGAACGGCGTCCCGGCCAACCGGTTGGTCGCCGCCGGCTTCGGCGAGTTCCAGCCGCTCGACCCGGCCGACACCGAAGAGGCTCGCAACAAGAACCGCCGTATTGAGCTGAAGCTCACCGAACGGTGATCCCGCATCACGCGAATTTGTTCGCCGGCTCAACGCTAGGGCGCAGCCGTGGACCGGCAAGGCCTGAAAAGATTATCTTTTTTTAATTACACATCGTGCCGGTGCGGTCCTAGCTTCCCGCTCGGGCCGAGAACCGCCGGCGATGAATCCTCCCATCGTGACGCGACGGAACCGGACGGCCCGCGGCCGGAAGGCTGTCGGAACAACCGCCACCTTCCTCTTCAAGAGGAGACGCGACGATGCGCTCTTTTACTCCCAGGACCTCGCTCAGAACTGCAACATTCACGGCGTTCCTCATCGCCGTTCCGCTTGCCGGCGCCCATGCGGCGGGCCATCACAAAGGCGCTCTCGACGAGACCGCACCGACCGACTTTACCGGCCCTCGCGTCGAAGGTCTCATCGAACAGGTTCAGGGCGTCCATCAGGGCATAGTCGACGCCAGGCAGGCCAACACCATTACGCCGGCGGTGGCGCAACGCCTGGAAATGCGCACGGCCCGCATCAGTCAGGCGGCCGAGAAGATCGCGGCATCGGATCACGGCAGGATACCGGCCGCGCAGTATCATGACCTGCTGCGCCGGCTCGACAATGTCGACCAACGGCTGATGGTCGACACCGGCAGCGGCTTCATGATCGGCGATGGTTCCGACGGCGGAAACTACCCGAACGGCTGAGACCGGCTATCCCAGCGCGCGCATTGTTGCCAATCGCGGGCCTGCGGCACTTCGATATCGCGCATGATCCGAGCGAAATCGGTTCCGATTTCGGTCCATGCACCAGAAAGGGACCGCCTGGCGCCTTCGGGACCCCAATCCCGCGGGCGTCCTTTTTCCCTATCGGCCGAGCCAGACCGCGATCAGGGCAAGCACCGCCGGCACGGTCTGGATGAACAGGATCTTGCGACCAACCGTCGCCGCGCCATAGAGGCCGGCAATGGCCACGCACGACAGGAAGAAAACCTTGACCTGGAAACCACCCGCGCCAAGGGTGAGCCCCCAGATCAGGCCGGCGGCGAGGAAGCCGTTGTAGAGCCCCTGGTTGGCAGCGAGCACCTTCGAAGCGCTGGCGAATTCCGGCGTCAGATTGAATGCCTTGTGTCCGCTCGGCGTGTCCCACAGCACCATCTCGAGATAGACGATGTAGACATGGATCAAGGCCACCAGCCCGACCAGGATGTTGCCGATCATCTTGTTCCCCCTTCATGTGTCGCCGGCAGCATTTCACGCGCGGCCTCACCTGCGCAAGATGCATCCGCCGCACAGGGCCGCAGGGTTGCAAACGTCTTTGCGTTGGTATCTTTTCGCGCCGTCCCCAATCACGGAAGCCGCCATGTCCTTTCAAAAACTCGATGACCTCGGCCACAAACTCGAAGCGCTCGAGCATGCGCTGGCCATCCTCGGCGCCGATGAAGCGACCCATATGGCCGTCGGCGGCGGCGAGAAGCGCGCCGAGGCGATGGCAGCACTTGCCGGCATGTATCACACCAGGGCGACGGCGCCGGAAATCGCCGACTGGATCACCGCAGCCGAAGGCGAGACGCTCGGCGAAGAGCAACGGGCGGCTCTCGCCGAATTGCGGCGGCAATACACCAACCTCACCTGCCTGCCGGTCGAGTTCGTCGAACGGCAGACGACGGCGCGCATGCGTTGCGAGCAATTGTGGCGCGACTTGCGCGCCAAGAACGATTGGGCCGGCTTCCAGCCGGCGCTCGAGGGCGTGGTGGCACTGGTGCGCGAAGAGGCGGCTCTGCGCTCCGACGTGCTGGGCCTCGCCCCCTACGATGCGCTGATGGAGCAATTCGACCCCGGCAACCGCACCGCGGACATCACCCCGGTCTTCGCCGACCTGAAAGCCTTCCTCAAGGGATTCGTACCGGAGGCACTGGCGATCCAGGAGGCGCGGTTGCGCAAGCACCCGCTGAAGCCGCTTTCGGGGACCTATGCGATCGACCGGCAGCGCGAGCTCGGCCTTGCCATGATGGCGGCGGTCGGCTTCGATCTGACACACGGTTCGCTGTCCGTATCGCACCACCCTTTCTGCGGCGGCGTGCCGAGCGACGTGCGCATCACCACCCGCTACAAGACCTCCGACTTCCTGTCGGCGCTGATGGGCGTGCTGCACGAGACCGGCCATGCGCTATACGAACAGAACCTGCCCAAGGCATGGTCGCACTGGCCGCTCGGCAAGGCGCGCGGTATGGCCGTGCATGAAAGCCAGAGCCTGTTCGTCGAAAAGCAGGTCGGCCGCAACCCTGCCTTCTGGCGCTGGGCGCTGCCGGTGGTTGAAAGGCATCTCGGCGAATCCTGGTCGCTCGACGAGATCCTGCCGCATGTGCATCGCGTCGAACGCGGCCTGATCCGTGTCGACGCCGACGAGGTGACCTATCCGCTGCATGTCATCCTGCGTTACGAGCTGGAGCAGGAGCTCGTCTCGGGCAGGCTGGAGGTGGCTGACCTGCCCGAAGCCTGGGACGCCAAGATGCGCGACTATCTCGGGCTCTCCACCATCGACAATCCCGCCGACGGACCGATGCAGGACGTGCATTGGCCGGGTGCCGCCTTCGGCTACTTCCCCTCCTACACGCTGGGCGCGATGATGGCGGCCCAGCAATGGGCGGCGCTGACGAGGGACCATCCGTCCGCTGATGGCGATCTCGCCAGGGGAGAATTCGAGGCGATCAACGCCTGGCGGCGCGACAGGATCTGGTCGCAAGGCTCGCGCTGGTCGACGCCGGACCTGCTCGAACGCGCCACCGGCGAAAAGCTGAACGCCGTGTATTTCACCGATCATCTGCGCAAACGGTATGGAACCGCGTGAGGCTATGGGTGGAACCGCCAGGCCACAGCGCCTGCCTACTCCGCGGCCCCCCTGAAGGCGCTTGCACCGGTTTCGAACTGCAGCTTGGCCAGCCGCGCGTAGATGCCGCCCTTGGCGACGAGGCTCTTGTGCGTGCCTTCCTCGACAATGCTGCCGCCGTCCATGACCAGGATCCTGTCGGCTTTCAGCACTGTTGCCAGGCGGTGCGCGATGACGATGGTGGTGCGGCCCTGCATCAGCCGCTCCAGCGCCATCTGCACCAGCGTCTCGCTTTCGGCGTCGAGTGCCGAAGTCGCCTCGTCGAGCAGCAGGATCGGTGCATCGCGCAGGATGGCGCGGGCGATTGCCACCCGCTGGCGCTGGCCGCCGGACAGCGTCACGCCGCGCTCGCCGACCTGGCTGTCGTAGCCTTTTTCAAGCTTGAGGATGAACTCGTCGGCCAGCGCATCCTTGGCCGCCGCCTCAATCTCGGCTTCGCTGGCCCCCGGCCTGCCGAAGCCAATATTGTCACGCGCGCTCGCCGCGAAGATGGTGACGTCCTGCGGCACGATGGCGATCCGTTGCCTGATGGCGATGGGATCGGCCTCGCGCACGTCGACACCGTCGATCACGATCCTGCCGGTTTCGGGATCGTAGAAGCGCAGGATCAGTGAAAACACCGTGCTCTTGCCGGCCCCCGAAGGACCGACGATCGCCACCGTCTCGCCGGGCTTGACCTGAAAGCTCAGGCCGTGGACGGCGGCGCGGTCGGGCCTGGCCGGATACGAGAACGACACGTCGTCGAAACTGATCGCGCCTCTCGCCTTCGCCGGCAGTGACTGCGGAACGGCCGGCGCCAGGATCGCCGGCTTCTCGGCCAGGATCTCGGTCAGCCGCTCGGCGGCACCTGCTGCTTGCGCAAGCTCGCCCCACACCTCCGACAGAGCGCCGAGCGCGCCGGCGGCGAACACCGAATAGAGCAGGAACTGGCCGAGCGTGCCCGGCGACAGCGTGCCTTCGAGCACGTCGCGCGAGCCGAACCAAAGTACCGCCACGACAGAGGAAAAGATCATGAAGATGGCGAAGAAGGTGAGGAACGAGCGGGCAAAGATCGAGGCCCGCGCCGCGTCGAAAGCGGCCTCCACGGCGGACGAAAAGCGGCCGGTGACCAGTCTTTCATTGGTGAAGGCCTGCAGCGTGCGCACCGCGCCGATCTGCTCGCTGGCATAGGCTGTCGCATTGGCCAGAGTGTCCTGCGCCAGCCGTGATTTGCGCCGCACCGAGCGGCCGAAGGCGACCAGCGGCAACACGATGACCGGGATCGCGGCGATGACCAGGCCCGACAGCTTCGGGCTGGTGAAGACCATCATCGCCACGGCGCCAAGGCCGAGGATGACGTTGCGCAGCGCCACCGAAGCGGTGGCACCCACAGCCGACTTGATCTGCGTCGTGTCGGCGGCGAGCCGCGACACGATCTCTCCCGACTGCGCGGTGTCGAAGAAGGATGGCGACAGGGTCGTCACATGGCTGAACACGTCGCTGCGGATGTCGGCGACAACGCGCTCGCCGAGCGTGATGACGAAATAGTAACGGCAGGCCGACGCAGCCGCCAGCACAGCGGCCATCACCACCAGCATGCCGAAATATTCGGCGATGAAGCTGGAATCCGACGCCGAAAAGCCGTGGTCGATCATCCGCCGCACCGCCAGCGGCAAGGCCAGCGTCGTCGCCGCCGCGACGGCCAGCGAGATGACCGCGCCGATGACCATTTTCCGGTAGCGGCCGAGATAGGGAAACAGGCGCCTGAGCGGCTTGAGCGAGCGCCGGCGCTCGTCTGCATCGCCACTGATATCCGCCATGACCGTTTCCTCTGGCCCCTTTTGCATTGCGCCACCAATATGCGCCTGCCGCGGCCTTGTGATTCAATTCCGGCTGATGTATAGGCTCGCCGACCGTTTTAGAAGCCGTGGCTCCTCAATAGCTGCGGCTTCGAGTTTTAAAAAGGGGCGCATCGACGCAGGCTCTATGCCCGTCAGCAGCGCCAGCAAGCCAGGAACCGAACCATGAAGACCGACATCCATCCCGACTACCACACCATCAAGGTCGTCATGACCGACGGCACCGAATACATGACCCGTTCGACCTGGGGCAAGGAAGGCGATACGATGAACCTCGATATCGACCCGACCACCCACCCGGCCTGGACCGGCGGCCAGCAGACCTTGCTCGACCGCGGCGGCCGCCTGTCCAAGTTCAAGAAGCGCTTCGAAGGTTTCGGCCTCTAAGCGCATGTCGCCCAAAAGTGCGAAGCGGTTTTGGGATAACGACTTGCACAAAGTGAGAACCTGAGCCGTTCCGGCCTTGTCGCAGATCAAAAACCCGCCCTCGAGGCGGGTTTTTTGTTGCCGCCAAGGGCTCGGCTTTCCCTACTCGGCCAGCAGTTCCCGCAGCGCCATGCGCTTGTAGGCGGCGACCAGCCTGTCGCCCTCTTGCCGCTCGACCGAGATCGCCAGCCGCATGGCGGCCTCGCCCATTTGCCAGATGAGAAACGCCGTGGTTTCCAGCGCCACCGGATCGGCCGCCGGCCGCAGCCGCTTCAGCACCGCGGTGAGGAATCCGGCATTGGTCCGGCTGTCGGCAAGTTCGAGCTGGCGCAGCGCCTTGTCGGCCTGCGTGCCGGACCAGATATCGCGCATCACCGGCTCGGCCAGGAACAGCCGGTAGTAGATATCGACCAGCTCCGAAAATGCTTGGCCTAGGCCCTCCGCGTCGCGGACGCCGGCAAGTGCCGCTGAGATACAGGCCTGGCCCTCGGTGGTGTAGCGTTCGGCAAGCGCCCAGATGATCGCCCGCTTGTCGGGAAAGAACTGGTAGAGCGAACCGATCGACACCCCTGCCCGTTCCGCCACTTCACCCATGCGCACGGCATCGCTGCCCTGCTCGGCGATCAGCGCCGAAGCGGCGGCCAGCATGCGCTCGACCCGTTCGCGGCTGCGCTGCTGGCTCGGCGCCCGGCGCGGCGAAGCGATCTGCTCGTTGGCCGGTATGCCTTCCATCACTGTCTCCAACAAACGCGCTCATCATCCGGAAAACGGCTTGACGGCACAAATACGAGGGTTTATCACGTTTTGCAAATGTGAGGATTGCTCATATTTAGAGGCGCGGGAACCTGAAACCGGAGCAACTGACATGATCACGAAACTTCTCCCCACCCTGACCTTCTTCGCCGCGATCGGCGCGGGCGTCGTCGGCGGCGTGTTCTTCGCATTCTCCAATTTCGTCATGCCGGCGCTCGCCCGCCTGCCGGCGGCGGGCGGCATCGCGGCGATGAATTCGATCAACATCACCGTAATCACGCCTACCTTCATGACCGCGCTGTTCGGCACCGGGCTGATCTGCCTCGTGCTCATCGCCGGCGCTATCCTCGGCTGGAGCCAGCCGGGTTCGTTCTGGCTGCTCGCCGGCGCCCTGATCTATCTCGTCGGCAACCCGATCGTGACCATGGTCTTCAACGTGCCGCTCAACGATGCGCTGGCCGCCGTCGATCCGGCCAGCAGCAATGGCGCCCCTGTCTGGACCACCTATCTCAGGGATTGGGTCATGTGGAACCACGTCCGAGCCGTCACTGCCATCGTGGCTCTTGGCTGCTTCATCTTCGCATGGCGGTGAGCATCGCCATCATAGCCAAAACCCCGTTCTCTCACGCTTGAAAGGTGTGTTGAGATTCAGGTCAGGCCGAGTCGAAAACGGCGATTTCCGAGAACCGGAGCGGAGCGTACTTAAAGTACGTGAGCACCGGAAGCGCAGGAAAAC
>NZ_JALJRL010000012.1:221606-225720 GCF_024519675.1 Mesorhizobium sp. Mes31
TCCGAGAACCGGAGCGGAGCGTACTTAAAGTACGTGAGCACCGGAAGCGCAGGAAAACACCGTTTGCAGACCGGCCTCACCTGAATATCAATACGCCTTAGGCGGGGTCTTTTGACGTGTGACCCTTGCGGTCGGAATGGCCGAGATCGCGATCCGGGTCGATGACATCGCGGACCAGCTGCTTGAGCTTGGCCGCGTCCGGAAAACCGCCGTCACGCTTGCGGTCCCAGACCAGCACGTCGTTGCAGGAAACGGTGAAGATGCCGCCGGTGCCGGGCACCAGCGTCACTTCGCCGAGATCCGTGCCGAAGGTGGAGAGCAGTTCCTGCGCCATCCAGCCGGCACGCAACAGCCACTGGCACTGTGTGCAATAGGTGATGACGATCCGGGGTTTCTCCAACAGGCTCATCCTTGAGTCTCGCGCATACGGACGGTTGTGTCGGCAACCCGATCATGTATCGGCTCATTGCCCAAAGCTATCGATAGTCCGATCCAGACGGGCCAGATCAAAGCCAAAGCAAGCGCGGCGAATGCGCAGACAAATTCCAACCGAGAATAAGTCGGTGCGGATCCCGGAACGCTGCTCCAAGTCTGAAACGCAAACCAGGCCCCAGTCAGTACGACAGGAAAAGTGCCGAGGAATTTTATCACCTGCCGACGAGCCGCTTTTTGTATGGCCAGCCCTCTTCCATGCCAATCGTACTCGTCATGCACGACGAGCGCCAAAGCCCGCTTGCCGACCGACCGGCCAGAGGTTGCCTCCATTACAAGAAGATAGGTCGCCAGAACGAGCAATTCGAGGAAACCTAAATCCAATGCTGCTGGTCGAAGATTCCCCTTCGGATCAAGGTCGATCGAAACGGCCTGGGTTGCCCCCGATTGGGTATCCGTGCTTGTGCCGACTATCCATTCGGCGACCGGAACACCAAACACGGATGTCTTACACGCCTGCCAGTTGTAGCGGGCAAGCGAAGGATTTCCATTGACGGTGGCTGACTGGCATAATCTCCAGTTTAGCCAGAAATGGCCTTTCACCCCACCGTCGGTCAGCAGGAACAAACCTGCTACCAGCGAATAAAGGGGTATGAGCACGACAAGATAGTCGATGAGCGCCGCGAAAAGCCGTCGCCAAAAGCCGCCGGGGCGAGGCCAAGCCGTCGCATCGGCAAGTTCAATCCCTTCGTCAGTCATCTCCCCTCCCGTCGATAACTGACGATCTATACTTTAGAGAGGGCGTCTTATGATATCGGGATACGCGTCAATCGTGCGGCGTTTCCACAGCTCATGCCGCGCTGAGCTTGGCCATCGTCTCGTCGTCGACCTCGAAGTTGGCGTAGACGCTCTGGACGTCGTCGTCATCCTCGAGCGTGGCGACCAGCTTCATCAGCGACTGTGCCCGCTCCTCGTCGACCGGAACATTGTTCTGCGGCTTCCAGATCGGCTTTACCGATTCAGCCTCGCCGAGCGCGCCTTCCAGTGCCTTCGACACCTCACCGAGATTTTCGAAGGCGCAATAGATGGTGTGGCCTTCCTCATCGGACTGCACGTCGTCGGCGCCGGCTTCGATCGCCGCGTCCATCACCTTCTCGGCGTCACCGACCGATGCCGGGTAATAGATCTCGCCGGCACGGTCCCACATGAACGACACCGAGCCGGTTTCGCCCATCGCCCCGCCAGCCTTGGTGAAGGCGGCGCGCACATTCGACGCCGAACGGTTGCGGTTGTCGGTCAGAGCCTCGACGATGACGGCGACGCCGCCTGGACCATAGCCCTCGTAGCGCACGGCTTCGTAATTCTCGGCATCGCCCATCGAGGCCTTGTTGATGGCGCGCTGGATGTTGTCCTTCGGCATCGACACCGCCTTGGCGTTCTGCACGGCAAGGCGCAGGCGCGGGTTCATCGATGGATCGGGCGTGCCGCTCTTGGCGGCAACGGTGATTTCGCGCGCCAGCTTGGAAAACATTTTCGACCGCACCGCGTCCTGACGGCCCTTGCGGTGCATGATATTCTTGAACTGTGAATGGCCAGCCATGGCACCCCTGTCGTGTTCGGCTAGAGCATCCCGCAGCCAGGCAGATCACCTCGCCTTTTGCAAAATGCTCGAATTCAAAATTTCAAAACGTCCTTGATGCGTCCCGAGGACGTATGGCGCTCTCTGTCGGAATGGCCGGCTTATAGATAAATCGGCTCAATTCGTCCAGCCGCACCGCGCACAGGACGCATGACAGGGGCTGCCGCAGGCGCTCACCCCTCCAGATCGGACTTCAGCCGGTCGATGATGCTGAGCGCATGGCCGGCATACTGACTGATCCAGCGGTCGTGAATCTGCTTGATCGGCAGCGCATTGAGATGGTTCCAGCGCTCGCGCCCGTCGCGGCGCGCGACAATCAGATCGGCCTCTTCCAGCACCTTGAGATGCAGCATGACGGTGCAGCGATCGATGTCGGGGAAGGCGTCGCACAGCATGCCGGTGGTCTTCGGCGTGTCCTTCAGCTGATCCAGCATTTCGCGTCGGCGTGGATGGGCCAGCGCCTTGAAAACATTGTCGTCTTGCGATCGGCTTGACATGTTATATTTCTATAACATATTGTTCGATCGAGCAAGGAAGGAGCTGTGGATATGTCCCTTGGATTCCGGGTTTCCGGACGCATCGGCAGGCCGGTCGCCGAAGTCTTCGACGCCGTCGTCAACCCTAAGAAGCTCAGCGGCTATTTCACCACCATCGGCGGCGCCAGCGCGCCACTGGAGGCCGGCGCCGGAGTCGTCTGGTGGGGCAAAGTGCCGGTCGAGGTCGATGAAGTGGTCAAGGACAGCCGCATCGTGCTGCGCTGGGATGCCACCGACGCCGACGGCAAGCCGGCCTACAAGACGCGCATCGAGATGAATTTCGAGCCGCTCGACGATGGCGGCACCTTCGTCACCATCGCCGAGAGCGGGTGGCAGGAAGGCGCGGCCGGGCTGAAGAAATCCTACCTCAACTGCGAGGGCTGGTCGCAGATGCTGGCCTGCATGAAGGCCTATGTCGAATACGGCATCAACCTGCGCGACGGCTATTACCGCAGCGAGATGAAGGGCGAACCCGCCAACGAGACCAACATCTGAGTGACGGAGGTAAAGCGATGAAGAAAGTGACGCCATTCCTGATGTTCGAGGGCAAGGCCGAGGAGGCAATGACCCTCTATTGCGAGACCATTCCCGACAGCGGCGTCCTTGACGTCACGCGTTACGGCCCCGGCGAAGACGGCCCGCAAGGAACGGTCAAGCTGGCGCGCGTCTCCATCGCCGGCCTGGAAGTCATGGTCTACAACAGCCCCGTACACCATGCCTTCACGTTCACGCCGTCGGTCTCGCTGTATGTGGACTGCTCCTCCGAGGAGGAGCTGAACCGGATCGTCGAGACGCTGGCAAAGGATGGCGGGTTCCTGATGCCGCCCGACAATTACGGCTTCAGCCGCCGCTTCGCATGGCTGAACGACAGGTTCGGCGTCTCCTGGCAGGTCAACCTGGCATAGAAAGCTGGACAGCAAGCGGCCGGTAGGCACGGGGGCTGACCGGCTGACAAAATCAGCGACGATCTATCGAAGGAAAGTTGCCATGGACATTCACCAGACACCAACCGCCGAAGCCGGCATGCTGATCCGGCGGCCCGTCGCCGACGTGTTTGAAGCCATCGTCGATCCGGCCGTCACCACGAAATTCTGGTTCACCCACGGCAGCGGCCGGCTGGACAGCGGCAAGGACGTTCGCTGGGAATGGCGCATGTACGACGTCTCGACGACGGTCGTTGTCAGCGACATCGTCGCGAATGAAAAGATCGTCATGCAATGGAGCGATCCGCCGACCACGGTGGTCTGGACCTTCACCAAAATGCCAGGCGAAGCGACCTTTCTGCAGGTTCGCAACTTCGGCTTCGCCGGCAATGGCGACGAGCAGGTGAAAGAGGCCATCGGTTCAACCGGTGGCTTCTCGCTCGTGCTGGCCGGCGCCAAGGCCTGGCTGGAGCAGGGTCAGACGCTGGGCCTGATCGGCGACCGCCATCCGAAGGGTGTGCCGGGGCATTAGAGCATGATCCCGAAAAGTGGAATCCGGTTTTCGGGAAAGATCATGCTCAAAC
>NZ_JALJRL010000013.1:0-184025 GCF_024519675.1 Mesorhizobium sp. Mes31
ACAAACAACCTGATTTGGGAATCCTACGATTCTCTCAAAACAGGAAACGCTCTAGAACCTGATGCAGCGATCCGTGACAGGGCCCAAGACTGTCTATCAGCCTATCAGCGCCTGGATTTCGAGCTTTGTCGATTTGCAGCACACCGGATACCCGCAATTGACATGCATGTTTTCGCGGGCACCAAAGGTCGGGGCGGGCCTTTTTGAGACATGGCAATCTCTGTCGAAGGGATCGCCGCACGAAGGATTATGAAATTGACACCAGGAGCAATCCATTACCCCACATGACGTAACGTAAAGACTCAGTTATGGCTGATGGCATGGCGGATCTGAAACAGGACCGTCTGGCCGGCGCCAATTCAGGCAACCTCCCACTGAGTAGCGCCGGCCATTCTCTGTATCTGTAAGTTGCATCATCTGTAAGTTGCATCGCCGCAACACGTTTGGGAAATACGGAACCCGAACCCCTACGCCTAGCTTCCGTAAGGGAATTCTTCTGATATATCCCAACATAGATTTTGCGCGCGGCGTGGGGACAGGCAATGAAGTACATTCTGGCAGCAGCGATTCTGGGCAGCACTCTTACGTCGGCTATGGCAGCCGATGTTGTAAATGAGCTTCCAGTCGCTTCCACGTATGATTGGACAGGTGCCTATATCGGCGGCCAGATCGGTTACGCTTGGGGCAAAGACCATATCCAAGATGAAAACGTCGCCGCCGGCAATTCGGACTATTCGGATAGCTTCAGGGTCCGTGGGGTCACCGGAGGTATTTTTGCCGGTTATAATATGCAATGGGGCAACATCGTCGGCGGCATCGAAGGCGATATCGAGGCCTCAGGAATTGTCGGCCACAATCCGGACTGGCCGTTTGGCAGTGATGACAATACCCATGTCAACGCCCAAGGCTCATTGCGCGGACGCTTGGGCTATGCCTTCGACAATTGGCTTCCCTACGTCACCGGTGGTTTGGCGCTAGGAGATATTCGTACGAAGTTCGAGGATGGCGCGGCAACGGATTCCAAGTCGGAAGTCAAGGCTGGCTGGACGATCGGCGCTGGCGTCGCCTATGCTTTCAACAAAAACTGGGTCGGTCAGGCCGAATATCGTTATACAGATTTCGGCAAGGTCACGACTGTCACCGACAACACTGACTCGGGCTGGGAAGAGCACGAACACGTCAAGACCAACGAGTTCCGGATCGGGATCGCCTATAAATTCTGATTTGAGCCCGCTGTCATTGTAGCGTGGGAGGATGTTGTAGCCGGTCTTGCACGAGATATCGAAATCCCGGCAAAGCGCGGCCATCTTCTCGCCCCAAGCAGCCGGGCGATGGAACTTTTCTCCGACATTCTTGAAGTAGCTTGGCGGCGCAGGGCATGTCGGGCCTGTTAGGCGGCGTCGACCAGCGCGCCGGCGCCGATCTGCTGTGACAGAATCCGGGCTGCCAGCACGGCTGCTATAAGCAAGGTTCGTGCTTTTTTCAGAATTCCCGCATGGCGACGGCTTGCTCTCGTTCCGCGACAACAGCACCTGCCACTTCCGAAACTCGAAAAACGTCGCTTCGAGGCGTGCGAGGCGTCACCGACACCTCAAGTCAGACGGAAGAACTTCCGAAAACCAGCGAGACATTGCCGCCGGCGTGGCGCTCCAGCCTGCCGGCGAGGTCGAGTTCGAGCAGAACCATGAAGACCTGGGCCGGGTGCAGGCCGGTGTGGCGGATGATCTCGTCGACCGGGACCGGCGTTGGGCCGAGCGCCTCGATCACCTTGGCACGGTCGCTCTCACCGGGTGGCGTTGCGGCCGAGAAGTCGGGCGGCTCTTCGAACGGCGGAACTTCCGGTGCCCGCATGCCGGTCAGTGGGGCGATTGCCCTGGAAATATCTGTTGCTTCGGTAACCAGCGTGGCGCCGTCCTTGAGCAGGCCGTTGGTGCCGGCGGCGCGCGGATCGAGTGGCGAGCCGGGTACGGCGAACACCAGCCGGCCCATCTCGCCGGCAAGCCTGGCGCTGATCAGCGAGCCCGAACGTTGTGCCGCTTCGACCACTACCAGCCCGAGGGCCGCGCCCGCGACAAGACGGTTGCGGCGTGGAAAATCCTGGGCGCGCGGCTGCCAGCCGAACGGCATTTCCGAGATGATAGCGCCGCGCTCGGCAATGTCATCGCACAGGCTGGCATTCTCGGGCGGGTAGGGCAGGTCGAGACCTCCCGCCAGCACTCCGATCGTGCCGGTCGCAAGACTGCCCTGATGCGCCGCCGTATCGATGCCGCGCGCCAGGCCGGAGACGATTGCGTAGCCGTCGCGGCCGAGATCTGCCGCCAGCATGCGTGCCATCTTGATGCCGGCCAGCGATGCGTTGCGCGCACCGACGATAGCGACCCCCGGCAGCCGGAACACGGCTGCATTGCCCTTGACCGCCAACAGCGGTGGCGGATTGTCCATGCTCCGCAACAGCGGCGGATAGTCGGGCTCGCCGATGCCGACAAAGCGCGCGCCAGCCCGCCGGGCTGCCTCCAACTCCGCCTCGGCTTCAGCAACGGGAGTGATGCGGGCGATCCGGCTGGCGCCGCCCGAAATCATCAGTTCCGGCAGTATTTCCAGCGCCACCTCGGCTGAACCGAAGCGGTTGATCAGGTCACGGAAGGAGGCGGGGCCGACATTCTGGGTGCGGATCAGCCGCAGCCAGCTCAGCCGTTGCCGGTCGCTGAGGCGCGGCCCGGCGGACGGCTCGCTCACCCCTTGGCTCCGATCTTGCCCTCAGTGCCGGCAAGCAGCCGCGAAATGTTTTCCCGGTGCTTGATGAAGACGATGACACTCATCACCACGAACAAGGCGGCAATCTGCGGCGCACTCAGGAAATACAGGGCGATGGGCACCACGACGGCTGCCGTCAGCGCTGCAAGCGATGAGAACCGGAACAGGAAAGCCATCACCAGCCAGACGACGGCGAAGATCAGCGCCACCTGCCAGGCAAGGCCGACCAGCACGCCAAGATAGGTGGCCACGCCCTTGCCGCCTTTGAAGCCCAGCCATGCTGGGAAAAGATGGCCGAGAAAGGCGCCAAGGCCGGCCCAGATCGCCAGGTCAGGTGTGAAATGGCCTGCGATCAGCACGGCGGCGGTGCCCTTCAGCGCGTCGAGAAGCAGCGTCGCGGCAGCAAGCCCCTTGTTGCCGGTGCGCAGCACATTGGTGGCGCCGATATTGCCGGAGCCGATCTTGCGCACATCGCCGAGGCCGGCGGCGCGCGTCAGCAGGAGCCCAAACGGGATCGAGCCCAGGAGATAGCCAAACACCAGCGCCAGGATCAGGCCGTAAGTCATTGTTTCCCCCGCATTTCCCCTTGGCTGGTAGGATCAGGCGCGATGCGCCGCAGCCAGCTCAGCTCGAGAATACTGTGCGGCCCGCAACCAGCGTTTGCAAGACCTTGCCCTGCAGTCGCGCGCCTTCGAAACAGGTGTTTTTCGAGCGTGAGCGGATGCCGCTTTCGCTGACGATCCAGGGTTCGTCCAGATCGACCAGCGCAAGATCCGCCATCACCCCCGGTTTCAGCGTTCCGCCGTGCAGTCCAAACAGTCTTGCCGGCGCGGTGGACAAGGTCTCGATCAATCTGAGCAATGGCACATCGCCATTGTGGTAGAGCCGCAAAGCCGCGCCCAGCAGTGTTTCGAGCCCGATGGCGCCGGCTGCCGCGTCGGCGAAGGGCAGGCGCTTGGTGTCGACGTCCTGCGGATCGTGCGAGGAGACGATGATGTCGATCGTGCCGTCCCTGACCGCCTCGATCATCGCCAGCCGGTCTTCCTCGGCGCGCAGCGGCGGCGTCAGGCGGAAGAAGGTCCGGTACTCGCCGACATCGTTTTCATTGAGCGACAGATTGTGGATCGACACGCCTGACGTGACATTGGCATCGTCGGCTTTCGCTCTCTTCACGGCGTCCGCCGCCATCGCCGTCGAGATCTTGGCCGCGTGATAGGAGCCGCGCGTCAGCCGCGCCAGCGCCAGATCGCGCTCCAGCGGGATGGACTCGGCTTCGCGCGGGATGCCGGAAAGGCCGAGCCAGCTGGCATAGAGGCCTTCGTTCATGACGCCTGATGAGGCGAGGTCGGCATCCTGCGTCTCATGCACGATGGTGGCGCCGAAATCGCGCGCATAGGTCAGCGCGCGGCGCATCACCAGCGCGCTTGATATGGTGTGGCGGCCATCGGTGAAGGCCACGGCACCGGCTTCGCGCAGCAGGCCGAACTCGGTCATCTCCCGGCCGTCGAGGCCCTTGGTGATCGCCGCCGCCGGGAAGATGTTGACGATCGCCGTGTCCTTGGCGGTGCGCAGCACGAATTCGACCAGCGCCACGTTGTCGATCACCGGATCGGTGTCGGGCATCATGACGATCGAGGTGACGCCGCCGGCCGCCGCCGCGACACTCGCCGAAGCGATGGTCTCGCGATGCTCGCCGCCGGGTTCGCCAATGAAGACGCGGCCGTCGATCAGGCCGGGAATGATCGCCTTGCCGGCACAGTCGATGACAGTGGCGCCTTCCGGCGCGCCCTGGTTCAGTACCGCCTTGCCGGCGGCAGCGATTTTCCTGCCGTCGACGATAACGGAGCCGACTTCGTCGATGCCGCGCGAGGGGTCGACAATGCGTGCGCGCTCAAAGACCATTATGCTCATGCGCCACGGCCCTCGTGGTTGCGGCGCGGGTCGAGTAGCGCTTCCATCACCGCCATGCGCACGGCGACGCCCATCTCCACCTGTTCCTGGATGACGCTTTGCGGGCCATCGGCGATTTCCGAGGCGATCTCGACGCCACGGTTCATCGGCCCGGGATGCATCACCATTGCATCGTCCTTGGCCGCTTTGAGCTTTTCGGCATCTAGGCCGAAATAGCGGAAATATTCGCGCACCGAAGGCACGAAGGCGCCTTCCATGCGCTCGCGCTGCAAGCGCAGCATCATCACCACGTCGGCGCCCTTGAGGCCCTCGGCCATCGATCGGGTGACGATAACGCCCATTTTCTCAATGCCACTGGGCAGCAGCGTCGACGGCGCGATGGCCCGCACCTGCGCGCCAAGTGCATTGAGCAGCATGATGTTCGAACGCGCCACGCGTGAGTGCAGGATGTCGCCGCAGATCGCCACGATGAGCTTGGACAACGGACCCTTGGCGCGGCGGATGGTCAGAGCGTCAAGCAGCGCCTGCGTCGGGTGTTCATGCGCGCCGTCGCCGGCATTGACCACGGAGCAGCCGACCTTCTGCGCCAGAAGAGCGGCCGCACCGGCCGACTGGTGGCGGATGATCAGGATGTCGGGCCGCATGGCGTTAAGCGTCATCGCCGTGTCGATGAGTGTTTCGCCCTTCTTCACCGAGGAGCTTGCCACCGACATGTTCATGACATCGGCGCCGAGCCGTTTTCCGGCGAGTTCGAACGACGACTGCGTACGTGTCGAAGCTTCGTAGAAGAGGTTGATCTGGGTGCGGCCGCGCAGCGTCGAGGTTTTTTTCTCGGACTGACGCGAGATCGCGACCGCCCGATCCGCCCTGTCGAGCAGAAGCTCGATATCGGCGGGGGAAAGGTCGCGGATGCCCAGAAGATGGCGGTGGGGGTAGAGCGGCAGGGACGAAGCGTCGGTCATCTCAAGGCGCTGCTATAGGGCGCGGATTTTGCGCCTGCAAGCGCCAGCTTTGGATTGAAGCCTTTCTCCCCGGTATTTTCGTCGCGCGCGTTGCATGGCTTGGGCTATATCTAGCCGATGGCCCCGGATTCGTGGCTTTCCGACGATAAGGCCTTTCTACGGATAAAAGGATTGGGCGTGACCGACGACGTGACGAACCAGCCGCCGCCGCTGACGGGCGGCAACGCCTGGCGGGGGGATCCGTTGCTGATCCAGCTTGCCGAACGCTTTTCCGATCCGGTGCGCAAGGATCTCGACGGGCTCGGCCGTTTCGTGCTGACACAGGAGGCGCAGGAACTGGCCCGCCTCGCCAATGTCGAGACGCCGAAGCTGAGGACGCATGACCGCCAGGGACGACGCATCGACCTGGTCGAGTTCCATCCCGCCTATCACGCCTTGATGCGCCGCTCGGTGGCGAACGGGCTGCATTCCTCGGTCTGGGAAAACGGCGACGCCGAGATCGGCCGTCGCCATCAGGTTCGGGCCGCCCGGTTCTATCTGACCGCGGAACTGGAGACCGGGCATCTTTGCCCGATCACCATGACCAGCGCTTCGCTGGCGGCATTGATGGCCAGCCCGAAACTGTTTCGCGAATGGGCGCCGCGCGTGACGACGCGCAAATATGACCAGAGCCAGAAGCCGCCGGTCGAGAAGGCGGGGCTGACGCTCGGCATGGGCATGACCGAGAAACAGGGCGGCACGGATGTGCGGGCCAATGTGACAAGGGCGGAGCGCGCCGGCAGCGGGTTCTATCGCCTGACCGGACACAAATGGTTCATGTCAGCGCCGATGTCGGACGCCTTCCTGGTGCTTGGACAGGCGCCGGAGGGGCTGTCGTGCTTCCTCGTGCCGCGCATTCTCGGCGACGGTTCGGGCAACGGCTTTCGCTTTCAGCGGCTGAAGGACAAGCTCGGCAATCGTTCCAACGCTTCCTCCGAGGTGGAATTCGTCAACGCCATCGGCGAGATGGTCGGCGAACCAGGCGCCGGCGTGAAGACGATCATGGACATGGTGACGCTGACACGGCTCGACTGTGCGGTGGCGTCTTCGGCGATCATGCGCGCCGGCCTGGCCGAGGCCGTTCATCACGCCCGCCATCGCCAGGTGTTCGGCTCGACGCTGATCGAGCAGCCGCTGATGCAGCGCGTGCTGGCCGACATGGCGCTCGACGTCGCCGCCGCCACCGCGCTGTCGTTCCGGCTGGCGCGTTCCTTCGACGAGGCGGCAAGCGACCGCGGCGAGGCCGCGTTTGCCCGTGCCATGACGCCGGTCGTCAAATACTGGGTCTGCAAGATCTCGCCGCCGCTGCTCTATGAGGCGATGGAGTGTCTCGGCGGCAATGGTTATGTCGAGGAGGCGCCACTCGCCCGCTACTATCGCGAAGCTCCGGTCAACGCGATCTGGGAAGGGTCGGGCAATGTCATGGCGCTCGACGTGCTGCGTGTGCTTGGCCGCGCGCCTGGTTTGTTCGAGGATGTACTGGCCGGCATCGACCGCGATCTCGGCGCTGGCGGACGCGGCACGATCGGTGTGCTGAAGGCGGCGATGCAGGTCGCTGCGACCGACGAGGGTTCGGCCCGGCTGCTCACCGAACAACTGGCGCTGTCGGCGGCGGCGGCGGAATTGCGCCGGCTGGGGGCAGGGCGAATCGCGGATGCCTTCGTCGAGACGCGATTGGCCGGTCAGTGGCGCAACACCTATGGCATGCTCGATTCGCGCCATGATGCGCGCATGATCATCGATACGCTCTATCCGCCGGTGAACTGAGCCACGAACGTCGCGCAAAACCGGTACCATCCTGATTCAAGGTACTCACCGGCATCGTCGCAACACCCTGTGGATGGCCGTTAACCTTAACAAATGGTTTCCGTTGCGGCGGCGAGCGGCAAAGCCCACTGTCTGGCGAGAGCACGGAATGGTTCAAATTGGCCATCCTTTGCTCTGCGAAGCAGGAACGCCGATGCGACACGTACTGAGCTCTTTTCTGGCCTTGCACTGGGCGATCGTTTTCGGCCTGCTCGCGCTCATCTGCATCGACGGAAATCGCGGCGTGGCGGCGGCGCTCGGCGTGCTGGGTGCCACCATCGAGGGCACTCGCTTCGTCGATCTCGACAACGTCATCGTGGTGGCGCCACTCGCCACCGCATTGCTTGTCGTGGCGGTGCTGTTTTTCTGGGCCTTTGTCGAAACCCTGGTCAACGACGCGACCAGCGCGGGAGCCGACAGCGTTGCCCGCATCGCTTTCATCTCAGCCTCCGGTGTGTTGTCGCTGATCGTCATCGGTGGCGCCGCGCAAGGTATCAATGGGCTGCTAATGGCTGTCGCCGTGCAGTTGGCCGCACTTCTGGCGTCCTATGTCGCCATGCTCACCGAACGACGGTCCGCGGTTGCGGCAGCCGCTTCGGGCGAGGGCGAGATCCGCGCCGTCGCCCACGGCATGGCAAAGGCCGCCGCGCACAACTCGCTGCTTTCGCTCATCTCCGGCCGGACAGGGTCCGATCCGAAGGGAGGCCGCTGATGCGTTACGTCTTCGCATTGTGGGCGGCGCCGATGGCGATCTTCTGGGGCTGGTTCTATCTGTCGGCCAACGACATCAATTTCGGCTACGTCATGTTCAGCCGGCAGATGCACGACTTCTTCTTCCAGCTCTATGGTCAGATGCTCGGCATCGATCCAGCCATCATCCCCGGCATGGTGGCGAAGACCTGCATCTTCGACGGGTTTCTGCTGATGGCGCTGTGGGCGTTCCGCCGTCGCCGCGAAATCGCCGGCTGGATCAAGCAGCGCTGGGCGGCTCGGGTTCCGTTCGAGCGGACGCACCAAGCGACTGAAGCCGGTCAAGAACTCCCTGCAGAATAAAGGCCGCCGCCGCCGAATCGATCTTGCCGGCGCGTTTGCGGCGGGAGAAATCCATCTCGATCAGCGTTCTTTCGGCCGCGACCGTCGATAGTCTTTCATCCCAGAGCACGAAGGGCAGGTCGCTCATCTGCGCCATGTTGCGGACGAAGGCGCGCGATTTCTGCGCACGCGGCCCTTCCGACCCGTCCATGTTGATCGGCAGTCCGATCGCCACAGCGCCGACATTCTCCTTGCGCAGCAAGGCCAGCAGCACGGCGGCGTCGAGCGAGAATTTCTTTCGCAGGATGACCGGGCGCGGATGAGCGAAGGAAAACCTCTGGTCCGAGACCGCGACCCCGATCGTCTTGTCGCCGAGGTCAAGTCCCGCCAGCGTCTTGCCGCCGGCGAGCCGTGCCGGCAATTCCTCGATGCTGATAACACCCAACGGCTGTCCTTTGCCTCTCAACGCCGCACGTTCTCTCAAACGCGCAACGGACACAGTAACCCTTTATCTCGGGGCTATCGGCGTTCTATCCTCTGGCAAGGCAAAAATCGAGGAATGCATTCATGAAACTGACTTGGTACGGCCACTCGGCCTTCCGCATCGAAACCGCTGATGCAAGGATCCTCATCGATCCCTACCTGATCGGCAATCCGTCGTGGACGGGGGGCTGGGAAGGGCCGGCCGAGGGAGTGACGCATGTGCTGCTGACGCACGGGCACAGCGACCACATCAGCGGCGCGGTGGAAGTGCTCGGCAAGAGCGGCGCCCAGCTGGTCGCCAATTTCGAGATCTGCATGTATCTGGTCGGCAAGGGCGTCAGTGACAAGAAGATCAACCCCGGCAACATTGGCGGCACCGTCGATTGTGGCGGTTTCACCACCACATTCGTCCAGGCGCTGCACTCATCCTCGTTTCCGGGTGAGGGCGGCCAGAACACCTATCTCGGCAATCCGGGCGGCCTTGTCCTGCATTTCCCGGAAGACAGGACGCTCTACCACATGGGCGACACCGACATCTTTTCCGACATGGCGCTGATCAACGAGTTGCACGAACCGAAGATCGGCATCGTGCCGATCGGCGACCGCTTTACCATGGGTGGCGCGGTGGCAGCGCTCGCCTGCCGCCGGTTCTTCAAGTTCGAGACGGTCGTCCCTTGTCACTTCGGCACGTTTCCGATGATCGATCCGACCGCCGAGAAATTCGAGGCAGGCCTGGAAGGATCCGGTGTGAAGGTGGCATTGCCTGACATCGGCGAGACGATCACGCTTTAGAAACAGAGAAAGCGGAATGAAACCATGGCCTTGAGGCAATCTCTTTGCGTGTCCATGTTTGTCGCGGCGTCGCCGGCGCTCGCTGCGGATGATTTCATCGACGGTGTCTACCTTCAGTCCGAGGAGCTTTGCGCACAGGCCAAAAAGGATACGCTGCAGACGCTGATCGACGCCGGCAACATCGTGCTTTCGGCACACGGCCTGCAAGGCGTCGAATACAATTGCGAGTTCGTGCAGATCAGCAAGGCGACACGTTCGCCAAGCTGGGCGGTAACGGCGATCTGCCAGGAACCGGGATATGTCTTTCCGGATGTCCTCTCGGTGACGAGGATGAGCCCGACGCAGCTCGATCTCGTGTCGGTCCGGCCCATCGAAGACGAAAGCGAGGCAAGCGGCAACAGCGGCAGCTACTATCGGTGCGAGGGCATGGTGCTGCCGTGAGGTCATTCGCCCGATCGTGGGCAGCGCATGTTGCGCACCGCGCGCCGCGCCGCTATAGCCCGGACTGGTTTTCCCCGAGGCAAGAAAATGTCCGTTGATCTTCAAACAGTGAAGCGCGTTGCGCGTCTCGCCCGTATCGCGGTGAGCGAAGAAGATGCCGAACGCATGACCGGCGAGCTGAACGCCATTCTGGGCTTCGTCGAGCAGTTGAACGAGGTCGATGTTTCCGGCGTCGAGCCGATGACCTCGGTGACGCCGATGGAGATGAAGAAGCGCCAGGACGTCGTCACCGATGGCAACAAGGCGGCGGATATCGTCGCCAACGCACCGGCGACAGAAGAGAATTTCTTCCTCGTGCCGAAGGTCGTGGAGTAGCGGGCCGATGGCAATCGAGATCGCCATTGAGACGCCGCTGCAGGACGATGTGCGTGGCCTGGTCGAGGAACTCAACGAAACGTTGCTCGAACTGACGCCGCCGGAGCACTGCTACCACATGACGGTCGAGCAGATGGCCGGTGCTGATACTACCGTTTTCATAGCCCGCGACAATGGCCTGGCCATCGGCTGCGGTGCGCTGAAGCGCCACGATGGCGCCGTCGGCGAGGTCAAGCGGATGTATACACGCCCTTCGCATCGCGGTCAGAGGATCGGCGCCAGGATCGTCGAGCGTGTCGAGGCGCTGGCGCGCGACGAGGGCCTGAAGCGCCTGGTGCTGGAGACCGGCGATCGTCATCCCGCCGCCTGGACCGTCTACGAACGTGCCGGATTTTCGCGCTGCGGCCCGGTACTGGATTATCCCGATTCCGATTGGTCGGTTTTTTACGAAAAGAGCCTTTGATGAGCGACCTGACCCAGCTGACGATCTCCCAGGCCCGCGCCAGGTTGCGCGGCAAGGAAATTACCGCGACCGAGATCACCGAGGCCTATCTCGCGGCCATCGATCGTGCCAATCCGGCGCTCAATGCCTATGTCGCGGTGACCGGCGACAAGGCGCGCGACATGGCCAAGGCCTCCGACGCCAGGCTGGCCAAGGGCGAGGGCGGGGCGCTGGAAGGCATTCCGCTCGGCATCAAGGACCTGTTCGGCACCGAAGGCGTCCACACCCAGGCCTGCAGCCATGTGCTCGACGGCTTCAAGCCGCGCTACGAATCGACCGTTAGCGCCAATCTGTGGGCCGACGGCGCGGTCATGCTGGGCAAGCTCAACATGGACGAATTTGCCATGGGCTCGTCCAACGAGACGTCCTATTATGGGCCGGTCATCAACCCGTGGCGGCGATCGCGCCTCGATACGGTGGTGATGCCGACAACGCATCAGGGCGACGGCGGCTTCGTCTCAGCCGGCGGCACCAGGACCGCACGAACCCTGGATAATGCGCAGCTGGTGCCGGGCGGTTCTTCCGGCGGTTCGGCGACCGCTGTCTCGGCCTTTCTGTGCGCCGGCGCCACGGCGACTGATACCGGCGGCTCGATCCGCCAGCCTGCCGCCTTCACCGGCACGGTCGGCATCAAGCCAACCTATGGCCGCTGCTCGCGCTGGGGCATCGTCGCCTTCGCCTCGTCGCTCGACCAGGCCGGACCGATCGCCCGCGACGTACGCGATGCCGCGATCCTGCTCAAATCGATGGCGTCCGTCGATGCGAAGGACACAACGTCGGTCGACCGGCCGGTGCCGGACTACGAGGCAGCGATCGGCAAGCCGATCAAGGGCATGAAAGTCGGCATCCCGAAGGAATACCGCGTCGACGGCATGCCCGAGGAGATCGAGGCGCTGTGGCAGAAGGGCATTGCCTGGCTGAAGGACGCCGGCGCCGAGATCGTCGACATCTCCCTGCCGCATACCAAATACGCGCTGCCGGCCTACTATATCGTGGCGCCCGCCGAGGCTTCGTCCAACCTCGCACGCTATGATGGCGTCCGCTACGGGTTGCGCGTGCCGGGCAAGGACATCGTCGACATGTACGAGAAGACCCGCGCCGCCGGTTTCGGCCGCGAGGTCAAGCGCCGCATCATGATCGGCACCTACGTGCTGTCGGCCGGCTACTACGACGCCTACTATCTGCAGGCGCAGAAGGTACGCAACCTGATCAAGCGGGACTTCGAGAATGTCTTCGCCGCCGGCGTCGACGTCATCCTGACCCCGGCAACACCGTCAGCCGCCTTCGGCATCGCCGACGAGGATATGGCCGCCGATCCGGTCAAGATGTACCTGAACGACATCTTCACTGTCACAGTGAACATGGCGGGCCTGCCGGGCATCGCCGTGCCCGCCGGGCTCGACGCCAAGGGGCTGCCGCTCGGCCTGCAGTTGATTGGCCGGCCGTTCGATGAGGAAACGCTGTTCCAGACCGCTGCCGTCATCGAGCAGGCGGCCGGCACATTCCAGCCGCAGAAGTGGTGGTAGGGTCGTTTCTCATCTGATGAGGTGAGGGATGTTCTTCTATCTATCCAAGATCTTCTGGTTCTTCATCCAACCGCTCAACCTGACGATCTTCCTGCTGCTGGCGGGGCTGATCGCCGCCATGATCGGCCGGCGGCGGCTTGCCGCCACCGGCAGCGTGCTCGCTTTTCTGGTTCTTGCGCTGTCGGCCTGGACGTCACTCGGCGCCATGATGCTCAATCCGCTCGAGCAGCGCTTTGCGCGCCCGCCGCTGCCGGAAAAGGTCGACGGCATCGTCGTGCTCGGCGGTGGCCTGGAAGGCGTCATCAACCTGGCGCGTGGCGGCTATGAGCTGAATGCCGGCGGCGACCGCATGGTCGAGGCGGCAATCCTCGCCCGGCGCTTTCCCACGGCCAAGGTGGTCGTTTCCGGCGGCAGCGGCGAACTGTTCCTGGAAGGCGAGGGCGACGCCGACACGGCACCCCAACTGCTCGGCGCGCTTGGCGTGGCTTCGGAGCGGCTGATCCTGGAGAACAAATCCCGCAACACCTACGAGAACGCCGTCTTCACCAAGGCGTTGATAACGCCGAAGCCTGGGGAGACCTGGCTGCTGGTGACCTCGGCATTCCATATGCCGCGCGCCAAGGCGCTGTTCGACAAGGCCGGGTTTGCGACCCTTCCCTGGCCGGTCGATTATCGCACTTCGGGGCGGGAAGGCGTTGGGCTGTTCCGCGACAACCCAGCCGATTCGCTGCAAGCAACCACCGTGGCGATCCGTGAATGGATCGGGCTCTTCGCCTATTGGCTGTCGGGCAGGATCGATCAGCCTTTCCCGGGTCCGGGCGGCTGACCGATCACGGCGCGCCGCGCCGCTGAGAAGAACTGGCGTCGCACCAGAACGGCCAGCAGCAGGAGCGTCGACAGCACGAACACCGCCGGGTCGACGAACCAGCCGAGATAGCCGATCGAGAAAAACACGCCACGCAGGCCGGAATTGAAATGCTTGCCGGCGAGCATGTTCATCTGCGCCGCACGCCACACCGCCGCCTCGGTGACCGGGTTGCGCGAGGCTTCGCCGTGCGGGATCGGCACGGCGCCGATCAGGATCGTGCAATAGTTGAACAGTCGGTAGGCCCAGCCGAATTTGAAGAAGGAAAACGCAAGGATCAGCACCAGTCCGAACACCTTTATCTGAAAGGCCGCGCGCGATGGCGCGCCGCCCAGGGGCAGGGTGCTGAGCACTTCGAGAACCCGGTCGGACGCACCGAGCAAGGCAAAGCAACCGCCGAGCGCGATCAGCGAGCTGGAGGCGAAGAACGCGGTTCCCTGCTGCAGGCCGCTCATGATGGCGGTGTCGACGATGCGGATCTCCCGCTCGGCCATGGTGCGCATCCAGGCTTCGCGTTGCGCATTCATCGCCGTCGTCAGCGATACGCGGCGAACCAGCTTGCCGTCGGAGGCAAGCGTGTGCAGCACCCACACGACGAGGAAGAAAGCCAGCGCCGCGAGATCGGCAGTCGAAAGGTTGAGGGAATCGCCCATGGGCTGAATTTATCACATTCAGCGCGATCGCTTCGATGACCGGCATGTAGCGATCGACAACCAATGTCGCTGCCGGAGCATACAAGGTCGGCAAGTGCAGCGCCGCGATTTCCAAAAGAGCGGAAACATCGTGGGAATTCCTATATGTAGTCCTCGACGTGACTCCAGGAGACAACGTGTTCCTTTCGGTTTTCGACCTGTTCAAGATCGGTATCGGTCCTTCGAGCTCGCACACGATGGGGCCGATGACGGCCGCGGCGCGGTTTCTCGACGAGGTCGCAGGAAACGACTGGCCGCGTCCGGCCGGCGTGAAGGTCGACCGTCTCGCCGCCAGTTTGCATGGATCGCTCGCCTATACCGGCATCGGCCACGGCAGTGACCGCGCCGTCATTCTCGGTCTTGCCGGTCTTACGCCGCAGACTGTCGATCCCGATCAGGCTGACGGCATTGCCAGCCGCATCACGGCCGAGAAGCGCATTTCTCCACCCGGCCACCCTTCCTACCGTTTCGACCCGGCCACCGATCTGGTGCTGGACCGCAAGACGCCGCTCACCGGCCATGCCAACGGCATGGCGTTCTATGCCTATGACGCCGGCGACCGCCTGCTGCTCAAGCGCATCTACTATTCGGTCGGCGGCGGCTTCGTGGTTTCTGAAGAAGAACTGCAGCGGATCAAGGCCAAGGGGTCGGTGACGACCGAAGGCAAGAAAGTGCCGTATCCCTTCAAGAATGCCGTCGAGATGCTGGCGATGGCCGGCAAAAGCGGGCTCTCCATCGCCGACATGAAGCGCATCAACGAGGAGACACAGATGTCGCGCGAGGAGCTCGACGCCGGCCTCGACGGCATCTGGAGCGCCATGAAAGGCTGCATCGAACGCGGCCTGTCGCAGGACGGCATCATGCCGGGCGGGCTGAAGGTGCGCCGACGCGCAAGAATGCTGCACGACAAGCTGCAGGAACAGTGGCAGCAGAACAAACCCAATCCCTTGCTCGCCAATGACTGGCTGTCGATTTACGCGATGGCCGTGAATGAGGAGAACGCCGCCGGTGGGCGCGTGGTCACCGCGCCGACCAATGGTGCCGCCGGCACGCTGCCGGCGGTTCTGCGCTACTGGCTGCATTTCCATCCCGAGGCCGACCAGCCGAGCATCCGCGACTTCCTGCTGACGGCGGCGGCCGTCGGCGGCATCATCAAGACCAATGCCTCGATCTCGGGCGCCGAGGTTGGCTGCCAGGGCGAGGTCGGATCCGCGTCGGCGATGGCCGCGGCCGGTTTGTGCGCCGTCATGGGCGGCACGCCCGAACAGGTCGAGAACGCCGCCGAGATCGCGCTCGAGCATCATCTCGGCATGACCTGCGATCCGGTCGGCGGGCTTGTCCAGGTGCCGTGCATCGAGCGCAATGCGCTGGGCGCGGTCAAGGCGGTGACCGCCGCGTCACTGGCCATCAAGGGCGACGGCGTCCATTTCGTGCCGCTCGACGCGGCGATCGAAACGATGCGCCAGACCGGCCTCGACATGAACGAGAAGTACAAGGAAACCAGCCTTGGCGGGCTCGCCGTCAACGTCGTGGAGTGCTGAGAGTCTTCTGTCAGGCTTGGTATCCGTGGATTGGCACTGTGGAGAAGTCCGTCAGGCCGTTGACGCGTCGGCGTCCCGGACTAAACCTTAGCAAATGGCTCTCAACATTCTAAAACTCTGCGTCGGCTGCGACAGCGTCGAGGATCTCGAAGAGTGGATCGCCTTTCGCCTCGACGAGCGGCGGCGCGCCGGGGAGCCGGCGGAACACTGGCACACCACGCGCATGGTGCCGACGCGTGGCGCCGAGATTACCGATGGCGGTTCGCTCTACTGGGTGATCAAGGGCAATGTGCAATGCCGCCAGTTGATCACCGAGATCCGGCCGTTCACCGACGACGAAGGTATCGGCCGCTGCCATCTGATGCTGGATGCGCAAGTCGTGCGCACCGACTGGCAGCCGCGTCGGGCGTTTCAGGGCTGGCGCTATCTGAAACCATCGGACGCACCGCTCGATCTTGGCAAGGGCAAGGCTGGGCTGATCGAGATGCCGCCGAAACTCAGGCGCGAGCTTGCCGATCTCGGCTTGCTGTAGGCCGGGCAAAACGGAGCTGCTTTTCGGCGATCATCCGCGATCCTGGCCCTTCGTGTCGTTTTGATGTGGGACTTGCAAGCGGTGCGGCAACGCCACATCTTGAATTCCATGAGCGACAAGAAGCAGCCCGTGCCTGCAAAGACCAATCCCGTGCCGGTCAAGCCTCGATCGAGCACGGGCGAGATCGACGCCTTCATCCGTCAGGCGCGGACCTTCGCCGCGTCTGGTTTGGGCAGGCTGATCCTTTCTCTTGATGCGACGATGAGCCGCCAGCCGACCTGGGATCTGGCCACCACGCTGCAAGGTGAGATGTTCGACGCTGTCGGCAAGGTCGGAAGCCTGAGCGTTCAACTGGTCTATTTCCGTGGCCTTGGCGAGTGCCGTTCATCCGGTTTCGTAGTCGACACCAATGCCTTGAAGCAGCTCATGACGGGGATCGAATGCCGCGCCGGCCACACCCAGATCGGCAAGGTGCTCGTCCATGCTTTGAAGGAAACGGCGGCCGCCAAGGTCAATGCGCTCGTCTACATCGGCGACGCGATGGAAGAGAACGTCGACGATCTCGCCGAGAAAGCCGGCAGACTCGGCCTGCACGGCGTTCCCGTCTTTATCTTCCAGGAAGGTCATGATTCCGGTGCGGAAAGAGCGTTCAAGGAAATAGCACGGCTGTCCAAAGGGGCATGGTTCCGATTTGATCGGCGGGCCGCCGCGACTTTGGCTGGGCTGCTTTCGGCTGTTGCCGTGTTCGCGGCCGGTGGGCTGAAGGCGCTCGAGGCCAGGGGCAGGCCAGAAGATCGGCTGATGATCGAGCATCTGCGGGGCGGCGGGAATTGATGGGCGCAATCATCGCACTGGTAGCATTGCTTTTGGTGCTTTTGGGCGCGGCCACGATCTTCCTCCGCGCGGACCCGGCAAGATTGGCCAGCAGCATGAAGACGCTCGGGCCGGTCCTTCTGGGGCTGGTCGGTGTCGCTGTGGTTGTGGTCGGCCGCGAAGGCATCGGCGGCATCATCCTGTCAGCGGCGATCGCCTGGTATGGTTCCATGCGGATGAAGCAGCCGACGGCAAAGCTCGCGCCGGGCAAGCGTTCGACGGTGCGTACCGCGGCACTCGAAATGGAGCTTGATCACGGTACCGGTGGCCTGGAAGGCATTGTGCTGGCCGGTCGCCATGAAGGCAAGATGCTTGGCTCGATGGGGTTGGCGGAGTTGCTGGATCTCTACCGCGAGATCTCCGGCGATCCGGAGAGCCGGCAACTTCTAGAGACGTATCTTGACGGCAGATTTCCCGTCTGGCGCAAAAACGCTGAGACGAACGGTGGCGAAGGGCTGGGTGTTGCGCCAGGTTCGGGCGCCATGACTAAGGAGGAGGCCTACAAGGTCCTTGGTCTTGAAGCGGGGGCCGCCGCGGCGGATGTCCGCAAGGCGCACCGCCGCCTGATGCAGCGCCTGCACCCCGATATCGGCGGCACGTCTTTCCTGGCGGCGCGGATCAACGAAGCCAAGGACGTCTTGCTCTCTAATCACAACTAGTCTCCTTCGACGCAGAACTTTTTTCCGGGAGATTGTTCGACGCCGCCCTACTGCTGGACGGCGTAGCACTCGATGTTCTTCTTCTTCAAAGCGGTGCAGGCCTTCCAGGCGGCGGTTTTCGAACCAAAGCCACCGAAGCGAGCGCGGTAGTAGGTGACGCCGTCCTTGTCGAAGGCGACGGTGAAGCCGGAAGCGTCGGCCAGCACCTTGGGTGCCTGCTTGGTGGTCTTGTCGAGGAAGGCCTGGGCCTCAGACTGTTTTGGCGAGGAGGCGACCTGGATGGCCCAGCCCGACGGCACCGAAGCCGTGTTGACCGGGTCGACAGTCGGCGCCGGCTCGGCATAGGCGGCCACGACCTGGGCCGTGGCGACCTGAGGGGCGGAGACGATGACCGTCTTCACCTTCCTTGCCGGAACAACCGGTTTGGCTTCTTCAACCGCGGCATTGTCGTCGGAACTGTCATCGCCCTCGGCAACGGTCGAGTCGTCGGCGACGGCTGCATCAGCACTGGCTACTGCCACCGGCTTGTCGTCAGGCGTCGGCGCGTCGTGCTTGGGCAGCAGCACCTTGGCGAGTGCCTTGATCGGGTTGCCACTGTCGGCCTGGGCGATCAGGGCGCCACCGCCGCGCGTCGAGGCCCTCGGCAAGTAGGTGTTGATCAGGGACGCCATCTGGTTGTCGCGGCTGCCGCCGGAGGTGCCGCCCATGACCACGGCGACGAGGCGGCGATTGCCGTCGGAAACCGACGAGACCAGATTGAAGCCGGAGGCGCGGGTATAGCCGGTCTTGATGCCGTCGACGCCCTTGATGCGTCCGAGCAGCCGGTTGTGACCATTGATGCGCTGACGGCCATAGAGAAAGGACCGCTGCGAGAAGTAGGCGTAATACTGCGGGAAATGTTCCCTGAGCGCGATGCCAAGTGTCGCCATGTCACGTGCCGTCGTGAACTGGCCGGGGTCGGGCAACCCGTTGGCATTGCGGAAGACGGTGCCGTTCATGCCCAGTTGCCGCGCCTTGGCTGTCATCATACGGGCGAAATTGGTTTCGCTGCCGCCGAGCATTTCGCCGAGCGCCGTTGCAGAGTCGTTCGCCGACTTGGTGACTATCGACAGGATCGCGGTGTCGACGGTGACCGAGCCGCCAGCCTTCACGCCGAGTTTGGTCGGCGCCTCGGCGGCGGCATGGGCGGAAAACACGACCGGTGAGTTCCGGCTGATCTTGCCCTTCGCCAGCGCCTCGAAGGTCAGATAGAGCGTCATCATCTTGGTCAGCGACGCCGGGTAGCGCCTGCCGTCGGCATCGGCCGAATAGAGCACCTTGCCCGTCTTGGCGTCGACCACGATGGCGGCCGACCTCGCCGCCAGTGACGAGGCGGCGTCGGCAACGACGAACGTCATCGCCATGGCGACGATCATGATCGTTTTGAGGGAAGAGGTGGATTTGGAAACGATGCCCGACAACGCCTGACGCACTGATACTTCCTTTGAATTCTCGTTGCTTCGGAGGCGGCAAAGGGATCCTGCCCCACTTCCGGTCAAGCTACCGGGGCAGCGTTACCAATCCGTTTATGGTAACCGCCGCGTTCACCATTTTCTTCGGGCTTGAAGTTCTCTTTATTCGATTTTTAGCCATTGCCTGCGCAGGCACGCCTGCAGGACCGGCGGAATATTGACTTTTGTGCGGCGCACAATATATTATCGTGCATTGCACAAGGGCGCCCCGAAGAAGGACGCTTCAACCGTCAAGGGAATGCGTGAAATGACCCAGACCTATGAGGACTTCAGCAAATACGGCAAAGAGTTTGCCGACACCGGATTGAAGAGCTTTGCTTCGCTCTCCAAGGGCGCGCAGGCGATCGCCACCGAGGCTGGCGAATACACCAAGAAGAGCTTCGAAGCCGGCAGCGCCGTGGTCGAGAAGATGTTTTCGGCCAAGTCGCTGGAAAAGGCGATCGAGATCCAGTCCGACTATGCCAAGCAGTCCTACGAGGCGTTCGTCGCCGAGGCCACCAAGATTGGCGACCTTTATGCCGAGCTCGCCAAGGAAGCCTACAAGCCGTTCGAATCGATCGTCGCCAAGGCGAAGTAATTTCGCCCGGGCGAAGTGATTTCGCCTGACGTGACCCAGATCTGGCCTTTTGGCCCGGGACAAAGCCCGGCCGCGGAAACGTGGCCGGGTTTTTTCATGTCAATTTCAGCTCTGGGGCCTCGTGCCCCTTCACGATTGCGAAAATCGTCCAAGTTTGGCCACCTAGCCATATTGTCAGCTAAACAGAAGGGCTTAAAATCGTCCATCGAACACCTACATGTCGAACTCGCATGAGGATTCGAAAGAGGCAGGAATACGTGACTATCGGTTTGACTGCCACGAGACACGTGGTGCGAATGCAAAACGGCGACGGCGAGGGCAATGAGGCCGGCCGTGGAACGGCCGTCATTACGCGCACCAAGACCAAAACCAAGAAGCCCAGCCTCTATCGGGTTCTCATCCTCAACGACGACTACACGCCCATGGAGTTCGTGGTTCACGTGCTGGAGCGTTTTTTCCAGAAGGATCGCGAAGCCGCCACACGCATCATGCTTCATGTTCACAATCATGGAGTGGGCGAGTGCGGGGTCTATACTTTCGAGGTGGCCGAGACCAAAGTGTCCCAGGTCATGGATTTCGCCCGACAGAATCAGCATCCGCTGCAATGCGTGATGGAGAAGAAGTGAGGTAACATGCCGGCTTTCTCCCAAGGCCTGGAAAAGGCGCTTCACCAGGCGCTGACGCTCGCCAATGAGCGGCACCATGAATACGCAACCCTTGAACATCTGCTGCTCGCGCTCATCGACGACACCGAGGCGGCCGCCGTCATGCGCGCCTGCAATGTCGATCTCGACGAACTGAAGCACACGGTTCTCACCTATATCGACACCGAGCTCGACAATCTCGTCACCGGCTACGACGAGGACTCCAAGCCGACAGCCGGTTTCCAGCGCGTCATCCAGCGCGCGGTGATCCACGTGCAGTCGTCGGGCCGCGAGGAAGTGTCGGGTGCCAACGTGCTCGTCGCCATCTTCGCCGAGCGCGAGAGTCATGCCGCCTATTTCCTGCAGGAACAGCAGATGACCCGCTATGACGCGGTCAACTACATCTCGCACGGCATCGCCAAGCGTCCCGGTGCATCCGAGACACGCTCGCCACGTGGCGCCGATGACGAACAGGGCGGCCAGAATGGCGCCGAGCCGCAAGAGGAAGGCGGCAAGAAAAAGCAGCAGCAGGACGCGCTGACCGCATATTGCGTCAACCTCAACAACAAGGCCAAGGCCGGCAAGATCGATCCGCTGATCGGCCGCGAGTTGGAGATCAACCGCACCATCCAGGTGCTGTGCCGCCGTTCCAAGAACAACCCGCTCTATGTCGGCGATCCCGGCGTCGGCAAGACGGCGATCGCCGAGGGCCTCGCCAAGCGCATCGTCGAGGGCGACGTTCCCGAAGTGCTGCACAACGCCACCATCTTCGCGCTCGACATGGGCACGCTGTTGGCCGGTACGCGCTATCGCGGCGATTTCGAGGAACGGCTGAAGCAGGTCGTCAAGGAACTCGAGGATTATCCAGGTGCCGTGCTGTTCATCGACGAGATCCATACGGTGATTGGCGCCGGGGCGACATCGGGCGGTGCCATGGACGCATCCAACCTGTTGAAGCCGGCGTTGTCATCGGGTGCGATCCGCTGCATCGGCTCGACCACCTACAAGGAGTTCCGCCAGTTCTTCGAGAAGGACCGTGCCCTGGTGCGGCGCTTCCAGAAGATCGACGTCAACGAGCCGACCATCGAGGACGCCATCGAGATCATGAAGGGCCTGAAGCCCTACTATGAGGAGTTCCACAAGGTGAAGTTCACCAACGAGGCGATCAAGGCCTCGGTGGAACTGTCGGCCCGCTATATCAACGACCGCAAGCTGCCGGACAAGGCGATCGACGTGATCGACGAGACCGGCGCCTCGCAGATGCTGGTGCCCGAGGCCAAGCGCAAGAAGACCATCGGCATCAAGGAGATCGAAGCGACGATCGCCACCATGGCCCGTATCCCGCCGAAGACGGTTTCGGCCGACGACGAGAAGGTGCTGCAAGGCCTCGACATCGAACTGAAGCGCGTCGTCTATGGTCAGGACACCGCGATCACCGCGCTGACCTCGGCCATCAAGCTGGCGCGTGCCGGCCTGCGCGAGCCGGAAAAGCCGATCGGCTCCTACCTGTTCTCGGGGCCAACCGGCGTCGGCAAGACCGAAGTGGCCAAGCAATTGGCCGCCTCGCTCGGTGTGGAGCTGATCCGCTTCGACATGTCGGAATATATGGAGCGCCATACCGTTTCACGGCTGATCGGCGCGCCTCCCGGCTATGTCGGCTTCGACCAGGGCGGTCTTTTGACCGACGGCGTCGACCAGCATCCGCATTGCGTGCTGTTGCTGGACGAGGTCGAGAAGGCACATCCGGACCTGTTCAACATCCTGTTGCAGGTGATGGATCACGGCAAGCTGACCGACCACAACGGCAAGCAGATCGACTTCCGCAATGTGATCCTGATCATGACCACCAATGCGGGCGCTTCCGATGCGCAGCGCGCGGCGATCGGTTTCGGATCGACCAAGCGCGAAGGCGACGATGTCGAGGCTATCAACCGGCTGTTCACGCCGGAGTTCCGTAACCGGCTCGATGCGATCATCCCGTTCGGCTCGCTGCCGGTGCCGGTCATCCATCAGGTGGTGCAGAAGTTCGTCATGCAGCTCGAAGCCCAGCTGTCCGAGCGTGGCGTCACCTTCGACCTGTCGCCGGAGGCGATCGCCTGGTTGGCCGACAAGGGCTATGACGAGCGCATGGGGGCGCGGCCGCTCGGCCGGGTCATCCAGGAGCACATCAAGAAGCCGCTGGCTGACGAGGTGCTGTTCGGCAAGCTCAAGAAGGGCGGCACGGTGCGCGTCACCGTCGAGAAGAAGGAAACCGGCGAGACCGGCCTGAAGCTCGAATCGCTCGCCGACGAGGCACCGGTCAAGCCGAAGAAGGAAGAGCCGGAGGATGCTCCCAAGCCGCGCAAGGCCGTGGCGAAAAAGCCCGCGGCGAAGAAGCTGGTGATGCAGAAGCCGGAGCCCAAGGGCAAGGACGGCGGCAAGCGCAGCCTCGTACCGCAACTGCCACGAAAGAACTGACCCTGACGAAAGTCGAGAAGCCCCGGAAACGGGGCTTTTTTGTTGGAATAGAGGACGATGGTAGAGGCGTCCGCTGTCACGCGTCGGCGGTCAGCGCGGAGACGTTCTTTGGATGCACCATGCCTTCCTCGATCATGTCGGCCAGCGTGGCAATCTCAAGCATCATGCGATCCTGCAGCTCCCCATCGGGACAGCATTGTGCGCTCATGCGCAGCCGGGCGAGGGAGGCTTGGAGATCCCGCCCGAATGTCCGCAATGTGTTGGCGCGCCGATCGAGCAACTTGCGCGTTCTTGATCGCAAAATGCCGAAGGATTCACTCAGGCTGTGGATTTCCGCAGTGCCATCAATCGCCGAGAGCGACGGGGCGTCGTCACTCAGGCTGCTTCGCCGGGCCATCTCCGCCAGCCGAACCAGTGGGCGCGTTATCCGACGGCTGGAGTACAACAACAGAATAAGGATCGGCGCCGCAAACATTGCGAATCGTATGTTCTCAGAGAACGCCTCCTGCAGGGAGGGGAGATTCTCCGGGATTTGCGGGCGGAATATTATTGATCGTGCATCGCCAAGCCGGACCGCCACATCGCCACTTCCCTGTATTGGGCCATCGCTCCAGAACCGGCCGAACAAGCCCGCCACTGCGGAGACAGATTCTTCGCGGAAAGCGCGGTCATCAGGTGTCGTGGATCGCAGATCGAGCACGGCGTTTACTTGCAAATCGCGCAATTCAGCCGAAAACCCTGCCTTTGCGGCGGCCTGTAGGGCCGCCGCCTGCTGTGAAGGGGACGCAGCGAGACGTACCTGGTCGGCCAACATCAGCATTCGCCCAGCCACGAAGCTTGCCCATTCCCGCTGCTCTTTCTGCACCTCGACATAGGACACCGCCAAGACGGCAAAGATGGCAAGCAATGAGAGCGGAAGCGCCGACAGAAGGAAGATCTGCCTCGTCAATGAATTCGTCCAGGGCCAGTTCATCATGCAACCCTCTCGACTTTCTAAATGTCCCTCGGCCGGGAAATGCCTGGTTGGCGGTTGCCAATCACTGGGATGGATTGGCTGGTCCGTGAACGGCAAGCGTGTTCGGGCGGATCTTGGCGGATTTGTCCGTCCAGGAAGGCGGTGCTCCAACCTTGGCGCCGATCATACCGAACAGTCCGGGCGCCCGACCAAAGGTCTCGCAGGCCGCGTATTTCGGCTTGCCGCCGAGGAATGATTTTATGCGTTGGCCGGACGGTATCGAGAGCTGCAATCCGGCTGGCGGTTTGCCACTGACGAGCATGCGCGAAAAGTCGTTTCCGAAAGTACTGCCCAGACTGTAGGCGTCGCCAATCTCCGACACCATGGCCTCGTTGGTGAAGGAATTTGCTCCCCGGGACCACACGATGGCGGCGCGCTGGACGCCGTTGCGATCAAGCGCCTCCGCCTCGACCGCCAGCCCGCCGAAGCCCATGGGAAGGCGTGGGATGCCGACCGGCAGCACGGCGCTGCTGCCGAGCGATACCGCCTTGGATACGCCGGCGGTGATTTTTTCCGTCGGCACGAGGTCGGTGATAGTGGACTTGACCGTCAAGTCCGCGGGCTGACCTTCAGCAACCACTTGGTACTTGTCGCTGAGCGCGACGCACATTGCCCGATCAAGCGCGTTCAACACCAGGGCGCGATCCTGGACCTGCTTCACGCGGGATGCCGCGCTTGCTGAAAACACCGTCGGCGAAATGCTGATGGATTTTACGCTTGCAAAAGCCCGACCGTCGACGAAGGTGCGCGACTTGTTGAATTTCCCCTTGGCCGGGCCGAGCTGGTTGTAGGACGTCAGCGTTCCCGCTTCCTTGAGAGGCACCGAACTGCAGCCGGCAAATGCCAGCGGCAGCCCGATGCATGCGATCTTCAATCGCAGCATCCGGGCGGACCACGCCGTCGAGGGGCGTGATTGAGGCGTTATGGTCTTGGACATGTGTCGTCAGGCCTTCCCTTGTTGGTTCATGGGAAGTGTCCTGAAGTTGCAGAATTACGGCAGCATTACACAGCCTTGAGCGGTTCGATATCGCTCGGCGGTGGCATCGGGGATGGACACCCCGAATGCAGCTCATATCTGGATGCTGAACCTTGTTCCGGCAGCACCGCTGTCGACCGCCACGCGGCCACCATGGTTGGTGACGATCTGCCTGACGAGGGCCAGTCCCAAGCCGGCACCGGTGCTGCGTGGCGTCGTCCGGTAGAATGGTTCGAAGACGAGCTCGCGCTGATCCGGGGATATTCCCTGGCCCTGATCGGCAACGATGATCTGCCCCTGAGCGGAGATGGAAACCGAAATCATGCCGGCATTTCCGCCATGTTCGATGGCATTGCGGACCAGATTGCTTACCGCCCTGACGAGTGCGGGCCGGTCGCCCTGCCGTTCCAGTTCGGCGGTTTCACCATGGAACGAGATTTCGTAGCCGGCCGCTATAGCCAACGGCGCGAGGTCGGCAACGACCGTTTTCGCGATATCGACGAGATCGACCGTCCCGTGGCTGTCGGTCTTCTGACTATTGCGCTCGAAATCGAGCAGTTGTTCGGCGGTTTCTCCCAACCGGCCGACATCGCTCAGCAGGCGCTCACGGTCCTGGCCAAGCTCCATTCCCTCGATCCGCGTCTGCATGATTGCGATAGGGGTGCGAAGTTCATGCGCGGCATCGATCAGGAAACGTTGCCGCTTCTGAAATTCGTTCTCAAGACGCTCCAGCACCCCATTGAATGCCGCCACCAGTGGAACGACTTCACGCGGAACGGTTTTGGTCGGAAGCCGGGCACCCGGACTGCGAAGCTCGATCTCCGTTGCCGTGCCAACGACGTCATTCAAACCGGCGAGGGCGCGCCGGACGATCCGAGGCACGCAAAGGAATATCGCCGGCAGGGCAAGAGCCAGCAAAGGTACATATATCGGGTTCAGGACCTTCATGAGAGCGACCAGAACCCAGTCATTGCCGGCGTTTCCGCCGAACAGTATCCGCATCTCACCGGCTGGCGCGGCGAAATCCTCGATCGATGCGATCTCGCTCGTGTCGGCGGCACCGCGCAGGTCGGCCCCGTGAAACAGGCGTACGTTGCGCGCGATATCGAGATAGACTGGTGGTATGACACCATAGGAAACCGACTTGCCATCAGTCGTGGCCACGACGTACCAGAGGTTCTTGTTTTCCTGCTTGAGCGAGATCAGGCTTGGTGTGTCCTGGATCTCGATATTTCGCTGAGCGTCGAGTTTGATGGATCCGGCCATTGCCGCGGTGAGCCTGTGCTCCAGGGCCAGATTGGGCGAAAGGATCATTGCCCCGTAGAAGCAGAGACCAACGATGACGGCGGCAACGACGGCCGTCAGCACGACGCTGAGCTGCCAACTCAGCGTCCATCGGAGAGAGGCGTTCTCCCGCGGCATCATTCTTCCCTGAGGAGGTAGCCAACCCCTCTGATGTTGTGAATGGCCACGCAGGCACCCGCGTCCGTCAACCTTTTGCGCAGGCGCGATATGTGGGCATCGATCGCGTTCGACTGGATCTCGTCCTCATAGTTGTAGACGGCGGCCTCGAGCGTGGAACGAAGGACGGTCTTTCCTCGCCGCTTCGCGAGGGCGAGCAGGACGGAGAGTTCCCGCCTGGGGATGTCGATGGGCCTGGAGTCCATGGTCACGCTGAAATGCAGAGGGTCGATGGTGATCGTGCCGATCGTGATCTGGGGCTCTGCAAGGCTCGTGGGCCGTCGCAGCACGGCGCGAAGCCGGGCCATCAGCTCATCGATCAGGAAGGGCTTGCCCAGATAGTCATCGGCACCGGCATCGAGCCCTTCGATGCGCTCCCTCGGCTCGTTCCGAGCGGTCAGAACGATCACAGGTGTATCGACGCCCACCGCTCTTAGCTGGGGGATGAAACTCAACCCCTCTCCATCGGGCAACCTGCGGTCGAGCAGGATGGCCTCGTAGACGTGCTGGCGCGACAGTTCGATCGCGTCGCCGAGGAGCAGCGTATGGTCGACGACAACGCCCTGTTTGCTGAGCACCCGGGTGAGGGCGTCGGCCATTTCTCTTTCGTCCTCGATCAACAGAATTCGCATTGTTTCCACGTCTCGCCGCTTTCCCTTGTCATTCATCAGGATTGCAGCAGCATTGCGGGTGGCGGCTGCACTGGGCCCGTGTTCATGCGATGTGGAAGTGGATACCTCGTATCCGAGCCCGGTCAGTGCGCGGATAGAATCCGCGCCTGGAACAGCGAATCACTCAACCAAACGCGATTGAGCAATTGGCGCAGCCCGTAGCTGACCGAGGCTGTTTACCGGTCGTGACGTGCGACGTCAGCTTTACAGCGCTGCCCGTATCTTTTCGGCATTCTGCGCCAGCACTTCGGGCTTCTCCATCCCGCCTGTGTGGGGCTTCAGCGGAATACCGTCGAAGCGCGGGATGACATGCACGTGCAGATGATAGACGGTCTGCCCCGAGGCCGGCTCATTGAACTGCAGGATGGTCACGCCATCGGCGCCGAAGGCTCGCTTCACCGCCAATGCCACTTTCTGAACGACCGTGAAAAGCGGACCGAATGTTGACGGATCGGCGTCGAGCAGGTTGCGCGACGGCGCCTTCGGCACCACGAGCGTATGGCCCGGCCCTTGTGGCATCACGTCCATGAACGCCACCACCGCCTCGTCCTCGTAGACGCGGTGCGAAGGGATTTCGCCGCGCAGGATCTTGGCGAAGATGTTGTCGGTGTCATAGGCGATTTCGGCCATGGCGAACGCTCCGGATTGTGGTTCGTCGCCCGGTGTAGCCGAAGCCTCCCGTGGGCGGCAAGGCAATCAGGCGAGGTCGACCATACCGGCATCGACAAGCGTGCGGTGGAAACGCCTTTTGCGCGGCGATCCGCTTTCGAAATAAGGAGCGGCACAGTCGTCCAACAAGGCGGCTCGCGTGGCGAACACCGGATCGAGCGGCAGCCCGGCGGCCAGCAAGGTCAGCGTCGAGAGGAAGGCCGAATCGAGCACCGGCGGGGTAGGGAGATCGTCCGGCAGTTCGCCGTTGATGGGCTCGAGCGCGTAAAATGTCTCGCGCAAGGCCAGGTCGGAAGGTGGCAAGCCAGTCAGCGATGTGGTGAACGACGGCTGGTGGTCGCCATAGCGAATGATGATGGCCGGTTGGCCGTCCAGCAGGACTTCGAGCCGTTTGCGAAAGGACGCATAAGCCGCGACGCTCTCGGCCAACCGCACTACATATTCGCCATAAGATGCGACGCCGGTCGCGGCTACGGCTTCGCGGCGCAGTTCAGCATGGCGGTCGACCGGAAAGATGCGGCGGCGGTGGTCGCCATGGTTCATCAGTGTCGTTATCGAAAGAAAGCAGGGCCTGCCGTCCGCCAAGCGAGACGAAAGCTGGTCGAGCCCATGGTCATAGAGCTGCTCGTCATGATTTTCCCGCTTCCAGCGTTCGGCATCGAACGGGGGCGGCAAGGTTTCGGCATAGCTGACATCATTGAAGCCGATCGACTTGTAGAACCGGCCGCAGCTGACGAAGGAAGGCTTGTCGCAGCTGATATGCGACACGCCATAGCCGATGCCGGTCAGGACGGAGGGAAGCGCATGCCGCACGCGCCCGCTCAGAAGATGAAAGACGAAGCGGCTGTCGTTGCCGAACGAAAGCGAGGAGAGGCCGGTCAGCACCGAAAACTCGGTCTGCAGGGTGCTGCCGCCAAAGACGTCGACATGCAGCGTTCCACAGCGGCCATCCGGCGGTGTGAAGAACGGCTCGAATGCCTGATTGACCGGTATGCCGAGCCGTCGCGGGTCAAATGTCGATTCATGCATGATCATGACGATATGCGGCGGTCTCTCATACGCCGGCCGTCTTGCCGGCACTGGCGGCAAGAGCGGCAGCGGGTCCGGATCGATGTCGACAAAGCCTGGCCGCCGCGACGGACCCGCGCCGAGCCATGAGGCGACAAAGGCGGAGAGATGAACCCGGTCGTCGGTCAGGTGGTGGAAGCGAAATCGCTTCAACCCTCCACTCACCCAGAAAACGCACAGATATACAATTGCCGTCGCTCCGAACAACGCAAGTCGCTGTGTCAACGGCATTGCAGGCTCTGCAAACGTCAGCGCCAGAACAACGATCAGTGCGAGGATCGCGATCATGCCGGCGAGCGCGGGAATTGCCATGCGCGCGTGGTCGGTCAGAACTGTTCGAAAACTGCTTGCCGCGAGATGATAGATATCGCCGGCCAGGAAATTGAAACCGAGGTGATGATATTTCAGTTTGGAAACGATGCCGATCGCTGCGGTCAACATCAACGCAGCCCACAAGGCGACGATGTTGCCTGGAAAAACGAGATGCGCGAGGCCAAAGAGAAGAAAGAAGGTTGCAAAGCCAAGAGGCCATGCCGAGCTCTTGCCTTCCAGCCAGGCAACCAGCAACGACGCGGCCACGAGTCCCGCCGCACCGAGCCATTGCCCGACACCCAGAGATGCCAAACCCTGCATGCTACCCCCGTGGGTGCCTGAGCACCCATGCCCCGAGTTTGGCTTAGCGGATTCCGGCTGGACGGTAAACAGCGGCAGTTGCCACGCCGAAGGGCCTGTTATTCCTCCAGGTCTTTGCGAAACGGGGTGTGCTCCCCCAGATATTCGCCCATCCGTTCCACCTCGCGCCGTTCTCGCTCGAGATAGTCGGCAACGGCGTTGCGCAAGCCGGGATGGGCGATGTAGTGCGCGGAATGCATGGTCACCGGGCGGTAGCCGCGCGCCAGCTTGTGTTCGCCCTGCGCGCCCGCCTCGACCACCTTCAGCTTGCGTTCGATGGCGAAGTCGATCGCCTGATGGTAGCAGACCTCGAAATGCAGGAAGGGGTGGTCCTCGATGCAGCCCCAGTTGCGGCCATAGAGCGCGTCGGAGCCGATGAAATTGATGGCGCCGGCAACATAGCGCCCGTTGCGCCTGGCCATCACCAGCAGGATGTCGTCGGCCATGCGTTCGCCGATCAGCGAGAAGAACTGGCGGTTGAGATAGGGCCGGCCCCATTTGCGGCTGCCGGTGTCCATGTAGAAGGCGAAGAAGTCGTCCCAGGCCCTTTCGGTAAGGTCCTTGCCGGTCAGCCAGTCGATCGAGATGCCGTCGGCAACCGCCTCGCGCCTTTCCTTCTTCATCGCCTTGCGCTTGCGCGAAGCAAGGGTGGCGAGGAAATCGTCGTAGGTTGAATAGCCTTCGTTGAAGAAGTGGAACTGCTGGTCGGTGCGATGCAGGAAACCTGCAGCTTCCAGCACCTCCACGTCGCTCTCCTGCGCGAAGGTGACATGCGCGGAAGAGACGCCAAGCTTGTCCGTGACCGCCTTCAGCCCGGCAGCCAACCCGGCCTTGACGGTGCCGATGTCCTCGCCCCCGGTAACCAGCAGGCGAGGGCCGGTGACCGGCGTGAACGGCACCGAGCATTGCAGTTTGGGATAGTAGCGACCGCCGGCGCGCTCGAAGGCATCCGACCAGCCGTGATCGAACACATATTCGCCCTGGCCGTGCGACTTGAGATAGCACGGGACCGCACCGAGCAGCCTGCCTTGCGCGTTCTCCAGCCTCAGGTGATGACCTTGCCAGCCGGTGCGCCGCACGGCGCAACCAGACTCTTCGAGCGCGCTCAGAAAAGCGAATGAAACAAGCGGGTTGTAACCGTTTTCCGTGTCGCCGCGCGTGGTGCCGCCGAAGCTGTTCCACTCATCGCAGGTGAAAGCGCCGATGCCCGCGGCGACGCGGATCGAATAGTCCGCATTTGCTGTCTGCCCGTCACCGTCGTCGCCCTGATCCATGAGGCTTATTTAAGCTCCGCCCGGCTTGGTACAAGTCACGTTTCAGGCAACCCGACCTCAGGCAGCATTGACAAGATCGGGCTCGAATCCCTCGAACGTCATCTGGTCGGCGTATTTGAAGGTCAGGTCCACGGCCGGCTGGTCGTGCACGGTCCAGGTGATGACTGGCATGCCGAGCTTTTCACGCACGAAGCTGACGAACCGATTCGGCAGATCGCCGGCGGCATAGGAAGTGAAGGCGATCTCGTGCGCCAGCATGGCGAAATGCGCCTCGATCAGCCGGTTTTCCTTGCCGTAGGCGGTCAAACCGGCCGGAATGCCGGGCGCGTGTCTGGAAAAATCGCGGATCAGCCAGTGATCAAACGACATGATCGCCGCTTTGCCCTTGTAGCGCTTCAGTATCTTGCCGACACGCGCCACGAGGCCTTCGTCGCGGCCGGGAACCCCTTTCAGTTCCACCACCATCGGTACGCGGCCATCCACAAGGTCGAGCGCTTCCTGCAGCGTCGGCACATGGTCAGCCGTGCCACCGACCTTCAGCGCGGCCATCTCCGCCGCGGTGCGCTGCCAGACGAAGCCGTCCTGTCCGGTCAGCCTTTGCAAATCGCCATCATGGATGATGACGGGAACGCCGTCAGACGACAGATGCACGTCGCATTCGATGGCATAGCCGCGCTCGGCCGCCGCAGCGAAGGCGGAAAGCGTGTTTTCCCAGCGCGTCTTGTTCATGTCGTGAAAGCCGCGATGGGCGACTGGCCGGGCGGTCAGCCAGGATAGGTCGGTCATGGTTGTCCCCTGGCTCATTCGACTTCGAAGATCGCTTCGATCTCCACTGCGGCATTAAGCGGCAGGGAGGCGGTGCCGACGGCGGAGCGGGCATGCTTGCCGCGTTCGCCAAGTGCCGCGACCAGAAAATCGGAGGCACCATTGGCAACCAGATGCTGTTCGACAAAATCCGGCGTGGAGGCGACGAAGACGGTGATCTTCACCAGGCGGCGGATCTTCTCGAGGTCGCCGAGCGCGGCCTTGGCCTGCGCCAGGATGTTGATCGCACAGTACTTTGCCGCGTCCTTGCCGCTTGCTGTGTCGACGTCACGGCCAAGCAGGCCGCTCGCCTGCAGCTTGCCGTCCTTGAGCGGCAACTGCCCTGCGGTGAACAGCAGGTTGCCGGTTGTGCAGTAGGGCACGTAGTTGGCGGCGGGCGCGGCGGCGACAGGAAGTGTCACGCCCAGATCGCTTAGCCGCTTTTCGATTGTTTCACTCATTGGTTTTCCCTATTGCTGGAAGGCGCCGCGCTGGCCGGGCCGAAATTGCTATTTTTGCCTCGCTTCCGCCACGACTTTTTTTAAGCTGGACCATCTTTCCCTGCGGCCTGCCATCAGCCGCGACGATCGGAGCACCTCATGCGCGCAACGCGCCTTGTCTTCCCTGCCGTTCTGTTGTCGGCGGTCTTCTCGATGGGCCCTGCTTTTGCCGTGCCGGCGCTGCAAGCACATCGCGCTGTCTACGACCTCACGCTCAACAAGGCTTCCGATCGCTCCGGGATAACAGGCATATCCGGCCGCATGGTCTATGAATTCAACGGCTCGGCTTGCGAAGGCTATACGGTGAAATTCCGCTTCGTCACCCAGATTGTCACCGCCGACAATACGAGGCTGACGGACCAGCAGACGACCACTTTCGAAGATGCCGAAGGCAAGACATTCTCTTTCGTGACGAAATCCTTCGTCGACCAGAACCTCGACAAGGAGGTCAAGGGCATCGCCACGAAAGAGACAAAGGGGCTCAAGGTCGATATCGACAAGCCCGAAAAGAACAGCCTCGAGCTGGCCGCGACCCAGTTTCCGACGCAGCACCTGGTCGAACTGATCGGCAAGGCCGAGAAGGGCGAAAGCTTCTATGAAACCAACCTGTTCGACGGCTCCGAAGACGCCAACAAGGTGATGACCACCACTGTCGTGGTCGGCAAGAAAACCGATGCCGACAAGACCGACCCGGAGGCGCCGGCGCTGGCGAAGCTCGCCACCGACAAATACTGGCCGGTGGACATCGCCTATTTCGACGGTACCGACAAGTCAGGCGAAGAGGTGCCCGAATACCGCATCAGCTTCAAGCTGCATGAGAATGGCATCACCCGCGACCTCGTCATGGACTATGGCGACTTCTCGATGACGGGAAAGCTGGTCAATCTTTCATTGTTCGACCAGTCGAAAGCCTGCCCGACGAAATAGTGCCGTGGCTGCCGCCTGATTAACCACGACGCGGCGCCCGCGCGGTCAAGGACTTGAACGCGCCGCAATTGCTTCTCACCTTCTCTTTCGGATTTGCGGGGGAGCAGCTTGAGCAGGATCGATGTTTTCGTGGCGCCGAGGCCCAATCCGGCGCTGATCAACATCATGACGTTGGTCAACCGGATCGTCATGCTGCGGGGTGTCCCGGGCTTTCGCGATATCTTGCCGTTCAATCGCCTGGCCGGGTTGCGCGGCGTCGCCAACGTTCGTCACATCGATTTTCCCGATGCCGACCTTCAGCGGCTGCGGGCCAGTTGCGGTACAGGCAAGGCCACCTTCCTCACGCCCAATCATCCCGAGTTCTTCACCGACTGGATGATCGACAAGGAGATCGTGTCGCGGGTCAGCCCGCTCGCGGCGTCCTGGGCGACGAACGGTGTCGTCAACGGTCTCGGCTGGCTGATGCAGAAATTCTGGCTGGCCAACAATCTGATCGCCCAGATACCCGGTAACAGCGCTGCCGCCAGGGAACACTCGGTGGCCTGGGCCGTGAAAGGACATGGCGTGCTCCTGCACCCCGAAGGCGGCGTCGGCTGGCACGGCAATGTCGTTGCGCCATTGCTGCCGGGTGCCGTGGAAATGGGGCTCGAAGCTCTCGAGCAGGGGCGGGCGGCTGATCCGAATTTCAAGGTCTGGATCGCACCGGTCGTCTGGAAACTCGCCTTCACCGGGAATGTCGAGCGAGCGCTGGCCAAGGAGTGCGCCTATGTCGAAGGAAGCCTGAAAATCGAGCGCAACCCCGCCGACACGCTGCCGCAGCGCATCCACCATATCTATTCGATGCTGCTGGCCCGCGATGAGGCCGCCTGGTCCATGCCATCCGACGAAAGCGCACCCTATGCCGAGCGCCAGCAGGTGTTGTTGATCGAACTGGGCCGTCGGCTTGGTGAGACCATCTCATTCGACGCTGCCAACAGCGCCATCACCGAGCTTCTGCGGCGGTCGCGCCGCTGGCAGCGCGAGAACGCCGGCGATGTCGAACGGCACAGACAGGTCCGCGCGCTCGCCGACACGATCCAGAGGCTGCAACGCGTCGGGTCCTGGGCCTCGGCCAATCCGCGCATCACGCAGGAGGAGATGGCCGAACATCTGAAGCGGATTCGCAACGACTATTGCCGGGGCGGCCTGCGCGACACGATGAACCGGTTCATTCCGCAGCCGGTCGGGCCGCGCCGCGCCCATATCCGGGTGCCCGATCCGCTCGGCCTGCATGCCTATGTCGGCTCGGCCGAGGATGCAGTTACCGAGTTGCACCGGCGTATGCAGGAAACGGTGACCAGCACGGTGCTCGAAGTCGAGACCGGCCGCGGCTTCATTTTCTATCCGAATCCCTTCTATCATCGCTAGGCGGGTTCCGACCGGCGCGAAATGAAGGAATGCGGCGAGCCTCATGGCGGTCTATGTCGACGCGGCGATCTGGAAATGGGTTGGTCATCGCTGGTGCCATCTGCTGGCTGACGACACCGACGAGTTGCATCGCTTCGCCGCAGAGCTCGGCATCAAGCGCTCATCCTACCAGGGACCACCCAAGACATCGGCACCGCATTATGACATAACCGGCTTCGAGCGCGACCGTGCGGTGCGGCTCGGCGCCATCGAATGCAGCCGCGAGGAGATCGTCGCGATCTTCCGGCGGGTGAGGGTGCCGAACGGCAAGGTAAAGCGCTGACGGCGGGGCGCGGATCGTCGCACGCCGGACCACAGAAGCCGCCCGACTTGCGTTTGTCGCGCATCCCCTCTATATGCGCGCTCATTCCACACACGGACTTTGGTGTCTGCCCGGGAGAAATCCGGCTGAAACCTCCGGTGGTGTTCGAGGACGAAGTCCAAGAATGCCTGTGTCCGTGGAGGCTAACCGGAAAGGAAATAAGAATGGCTCTGCCTGATTTCAGCATGCGCCAGCTTTTGGAAGCTGGCATTCACTTCGGCCACCAGACCCACCGCTGGAACCCGAAGATGGCGCCCTACATCTATGGCGCTCGCAACAACATCCACATTATCGACCTCTCGCAGACGGTGCCCTTGCTGCACCAGGCGCTGAAGCAGGTTTCCGACACTGTCGCCAAGGGCGGCCGCGTGCTGTTCGTCGGCACCAAGCGCCAGGCATCCGACATTGTCGCCGATGCCGCACAGCGGTCGGCCCAGTACTATGTCAACTCCCGCTGGCTCGGCGGCATGCTGACCAACTGGAAGACGATCTCGAATTCGATCCAGCGCCTGCGCAAGCTCGACGAGATGCTGGCCGGCGAGGCACAGGGCCTGACCAAGAAGGAGCGCCTTAACCTCGATCGCGAGCGCGAGAAGCTCGACAAGGCGCTCGGCGGCATCAAGGACATGGGCTCGACGCCCGACCTGATGTTCGTGATCGACACCAACAAGGAAGCGATCGCCATCCTCGAGGCCAAGCGCCTCGGCATCCCGGTCGTCGCCATCATCGATTCGAACTGCGATCCGGACAAGATCGACTTCCCGATCCCCGGCAATGACGACGCGGCCCGCGCCATCCAGCTCTATTGCGACCTGATCGCCAAGGCCGCGATCGACGGCATCGCTCGCCAGCAGGGCGCGCTCGGCGTCGATATCGGCGCTTCGGTGGAAGCTCCGGTCGAGCCGGCGCTCGATCCGACCCCGGCGGCAGAGACCCCGGAAGCCTAACAATCGAAGGCCGGTTGCGGCCTTCATCTTTCTCATATTCTGGCACGCTAAACAGACGCATCATCGAGTACCGATGGTGCGTCGGTGCATTTAAAACAAAGAGGCGACAATGAGCATTTCGGCTGCACAGGTCAAAGAACTCCGCGACTTGACCGGCGCGGGCATGATGGATTGCAAGGCGGCACTGAACGAGACCAACGGCAATATGGAAGAGGCCGTCGACTGGCTGCGCAAGAAGGGCATTTCGAAGGCCGACAAGAAGGCTGGTCGCACCGCGGCCGAGGGCCTGATCGGCGTCGATTCCGGTGTGCGCGAGGCTGCCGTCGTCGAAGTCAATTCCGAGACCGACTTCGTTGCGCGCAATGCCGCGTTCCAGGAGATCGTTGCCAATGTGGCCAAGGTCGCGCTCGCCTATGGCGGCAAGACCGAAGCGGTCGCGGCAGCCAAATATCCGGGTTCGGACAAGTCGGTCACCGACACCATCAAGGACGCTGTCGGTACCATCGGCGAAAACATGGGCTTCCGCCGTTCGGCCAAGCTCACCGTTCCGCACGGCGTGGTCGCCACCTACGTCCACAACGCGGTTGCCGACGGCCTCGGCAAGCTCGGCGTGCTGGTCGCGATCGAGACGACGGGCGACGCGCATGCGGCCAACGCCTTCGCGCGCCAGGTTGCCATGCATGTCGCCGCCACCAGCCCGATGGCGTTGACCACGGAAGAACTCGACCCTGCGGCTATCGAGCGCGAGAAGGCCATCTTCTCCGATCAGGCGCGCCAGTCCGGCAAGCCGGAAGCCATCATCGAGAAGATGGTCGAAGGCCGTCTGCGCAAGTTCTACGAGGAAGTCGTACTGCTGAAGCAGGCTTTCGTGCTCAATCCCGACATCACCGTCGAGAAGGCGCTGAAGGATGCCGAGAAGGACATCGGCGCGCCCGCTAAAATTACGGCTTACCTGCGCTTTGCGCTCGGCGAGGGCATCGAGAAGGAAGAGACCGATTTCGCGGCGGAAGTCGCGGCGGCGGTGAAGAAGTAAGTCACTTAACGCGTTATTCCGACGAGATTTTTCGGCCGGGCGTCCGCAAGGGTGCCCGGCCGATTTCTTGCGCGGTATCGATGAAGGCCCGGAGTTTCGGCGCCATGGATGCTCGGCGCGGGAAATAGAGGAACGCTCCCGGCTCCTCGATCGAGGCCTCGCGCAGCACCTCGACCAGCCGGCCCGCCTCGACATCGGCCCGCACCAGCGGTTCGAACAGATAGGCGAGGCCGATGCCGGCCAGCGCCATGTCGCGCGCCGACAGCGAATCGGTGACGATGACGCTGCCGCGCGTCTCGAACCCAATATCCTTGCCCTGGTCGGAGAGATCCCACCGGTAGAGCGCGCGCGATCGCAGCATCCGGTAACCGATGCAGTTGTGCTGCGAGAGATCAACCAGCGTTCGCGGCTTTCCGTGCTGGCCGATATAGGCCGGAGAGGCGACAATGACCGTCCGGAATGGCGGGGTGAGCCGCACCGCCACCATGTCGTCGGCGATCATCTCGCGCAGCCGGATTCCGGCGTCGAAGCCCTCGCCGACGATATCGCTCAGGCGGTCATCGGTCACGATGTCGACCGTCACGTCGGGAAAGCGCACCGCCATGGCCGCAAGGATGGGCATCAGCGCCAGCGGCAAGGCCAGCCGCGGCGCATTGATCTTGAGAAGACCGCTCGCCCTGCCTTTGATCGAGCGAATGCGCTCGATCCTGTCGGCGATGTCTTTCAGCGCCGGTTCCGCCGCGGCCACGAGCGCCTCGCCGGCCTCTGTCAGGGCGACGCTGCGCGTCGTGCGGGCGAACAATGGCTGGCCGATCCGCTCTTCCACCAGCCGCACCGAATGGCTGACGGCCGACGGGCTCATGCCAAGTTCGGCGGCGGCCAGCGCGAAGCCGCCGCGCCCCGCAACGGCGACGACGACGGGAAGGTGGCTAAGGAGATCGCGATCCATTCATGCATGATATCGCATAGTCCATGCGGATAATACAATCTAATCAACTGGGACTGAGAGGAGCATTTACGCTGCATCGCCGCGATTGGCTAAACAGCAGGAGACGATCATGACCATGTATTACACCCTTGGGCGCAGCGGCTTGCGCGTCAGCCGGCTCGCGCTCGGCACCATGACTTTCGGCACGGAATGGGGCTGGGGCGCCGACAAGGAAACGGCGCGTGGGCTGGTCGACGCCTATGTCGAGGCAGGCGGCAATTTCTTCGACACCGCCGATCTCTACACCGGCGGCACGGCCGAAACCTGGCTCGGCGAATTCATCGCCGAGCGCGGACTGCGCGACAAGGCGGTCATCGCCACGAAATTCACCTACAACGCCGAACCCGGCAACCCAAACGCCGGCGGCAATGGCCGCAAGACCATAATGCGAGCCGTCGAGGGTTCCCTAAAACGGCTCGGCACCGACTACATCGATCTCTATATGGTGCATACCTGGGACAGGCTGACACCACCCGAGGAGGTGATGCGCACGCTGGACGACCTGGTTCGTGCCGGAAAGATCCGCCATGTCGGTCTGTCGAACGTGCCGGCCTGGTATGCCAGCCGGGCGCAGGCCGTGGCCGAGCATCGCGGCTACGAGCCGGTGTCGGCGCTGCAGCTGGAATATTCGCTGGCCGAACGCAACATCGAGCATGAATTCGTGCCGTTCGGCACCCGCCATGGCGCCGGGATCATGGTCTGGAGCCCGCTGGCCAGCGGGCTCCTCAGCGGGAAATACCGTTCCGGCGCGAACGGCAAGGCAAGTGGCAGGCTGGAAACGATGCGGGGCTCTTCCAATCCCGGTTTCCAGAAATTCACCGACCGCAATTGGGAAATCGTCGCCGAACTGGAGAAGGTCGCCGATCAGATCGGCCGCAGCATGGCCCAGGTCGCGGTGAACTGGGTCGCGACCAGCCCGGGCATTGCGTCCGTGATCATCGGCGCGACCAAACTGGATCAGCTCAAGGACAATCTGGGCGCGCTCGATTTCGACATTCCGGCGGACCTGCGGGCGCGTCTCGATACCGTCAGCAAGCCGGTCACGCCCTTTCCCTATTCGTTTTTCGGCGCCGAGATCCAGGGCGGCATTACGGGCGGACTGGCCATCGGCGACAAGCCGGTCGGCTACATGCCCGACCTTTTGATGCAGGGCAGCTTTGCTGGCGTTTCCTAGAAAATCGTCCCTGAATTTCCACCTCGGGCGCCGCGTGACATCGCGGCGCCCTTCGTGTATCGGAACCCGGTGTCTTGGGATGGCGCCCGCGCGAGGGTAGCCGCCCCGGACCCGCCACATAAAACGACGAGGCCCAGATGACGGTGAAGCCCCTCTACCGACGTGTCTTGCTGAAAGCGTCGGGCGAAGCATTGATGGGCGAACAGCATTTCGGCATCGACGTATCAGTCGTCGATCGTATCGCCGGCGATATCGCCGAGGCTCGCGCCCTGGGCATCGAGGTCGGCGTCGTCATCGGTGGCGGCAACATCTTTCGCGGCGTGGCCGTCGCCTCCAAGGGCGGCGATCGCGTCACTGGCGACCACATGGGCATGCTTGCCACGGTCATCAATTCGCTGGCGCTGCGCACGTCGCTGAACAAGATCGGTGTCGACGCCGTGGTGCTTTCCGCGATCGCCATGCCTGAGCTCTGCGAGAGCTTTTCGCAACGCCAGGCGACCGCCTACATGAACCAGGGCAAGGTGGTGATCTTTGCCGGCGGCACCGGCAATCCGTTCTTCACCACTGATTCGGCGGCAGCACTTCGCGCGGCCGAAATCGGCGCCGACGCACTGTTCAAGGGCACCCAGGTCGACGGTGTCTACTCGGCCGACCCGAAGAAGGACCCGAATGCGACGCGTTTCGAGCGCATCAGCCATGGCGAAGTCATAAAACGCGGCCTCTCGATCATGGATACGGCAGCGATTGCACTTGCGCGGGAAAACAACATTCCGATAATCGTCTATTCGATCCACGAAAAGGGTGGTTTTGGCGATATTCTGAGGGGCGGCGGCCGCTGCACGATCGTCGCGGACGATTGATCCGGGGCCGGATCCCGAAAAAGGGAACCCGGCTTTCGAAAATCGGGCTCGAACACGGGGCCTTGCCCCGAAGCAGTGAACCCGCGTCAGACGGGTCGAGGAGACTAGGATGAGTGGTGAGTACGACGATCTCAAGCGGCGCATGGACGGGGCAATCGCCGCGTTCAAGCATGATCTGGCTTCGCTGCGGACCGGTCGCGCCTCTAGCAATCTGCTCGACGCGATCCAGGTGCAGGCTTACGGCACTACCATGCCGATCAACCAGGTGGCCAACGTTTCGGTGCCGGAGCCGCGCATGATTTCGGTGTCGGTCTGGGACAAATCGATGGTCGGTGCGGTCGACCGCGCCATCCGCGAATCCAATCTGGGCTTCAACCCGATCGTCGACGGCACCAATCTCAGAATTCCGCTACCGGAACTCAACGAACAGCGCCGCAAGGAACTGGTCAAGATCTCGCACACCTACGCCGAGAATGCCCGTGTCGCCGCACGCCATGTGCGTCGCGACGGCATGGACTTCCTGAAGAAGGCGGAGAAGGACGGCGACATCAGCGAGGACGACCAGCGCAAGCGCTCCGACCAGGTCCAGAAACTAACCGACGAGACGATCAGCACCATCGATCATCTGCTTTCCGATAAGGAAGCTGAAATCATGCAGGTTTAGGGTCGGTCGGCAGCGACTGGCTCGAAAGCGAGAACATGGCAACGCCCGCGCATGTCGCGATCATCATGGACGGAAACGGACGCTGGGCCAAGGCGCGCGGCATGCCGCGGCTTGCTGGTCATCGCGCCGGGGTCGAGGCGCTGCGCAAGACCGTGCGTGCAGCACCTGGTCTCGGCATCTCCTACCTGACCGTCTACGCCTTCTCGTCGGAGAACTGGTCGCGACCAAAGTCGGAAGTCAGCGACCTGATGGGCCTCCTGAAGCTTTTCATTCGCCGCGATCTCGCCGAGTTGCACCAGAGCGGTGTGCGGGTCAGGATCATTGGCGACAGGGCAGGGCTGCAGCCCGACATCAGAGGGCTGCTCGATGAAGCCGAATCGCTGACCGCCCGAAATGAAGCGCTGACGCTGGTGATCGCCTTCAACTATGGTGGACGCGACGAGATCGTTCGCACGGCGCGCAAGCTGGCTTCAGCCGTGGCGCGTGGCGAACTCGACAGCGAGGCGATCACCGCCGAAAGCTTTGCCGGCTGTCTCGACACACAAGGCATTCCCGACCCGGAACTGGTCATACGAACCAGCGGCGAGCTCCGGCTGTCGAACTTCCTTTTGTGGCAGGCCGCCTATAGTGAACTCGTCTTCCTGCCTTGCTACTGGCCCGACTTCAGCCGCGAGCACCTTGCCGAGGCCTTGCGCGAGTTTGCCGGCCGCGAACGCCGTTTTGGCGGACTCGGCCCGCAGGACGTCGCTTCGCGACCGGCCGCGAGATGAGCAATCTTCAGCTCCGCGTCATTTCGGCAATCATTCTTGCCATCATTACCCTTGGCTTGACCTGGCTCGGAGGTCTGCCCTTCCGATTGCTCTGCGCCGTGATGTCGGCGGTGATCTTTTACGAATGGACGCGCATGTCGCGTCCGGCCGAGAGCACGGGCCTGGGTTTCCTGCCCGAAGCACTGCTTGTCGTTTTCATTGGCGCCTTGATTGCCGGCCTTGCCGCATCCTGGCTGCTGCCTCTTGTCGTGATCGTGGTTGCCGCAACGGCGATCGCCGCCTCGATTCGCAAGGCCGGACAATGGGATGCGGCCGGCCTTGCCTATGCCACGGTTTCCGGCCTGTCGCTCGCTTTGCTGCGCGACGGCGACCGTTCAGGCCTCGTTGCTATCCTGTTTCTGTTCGCGGTCGTCTGGGCCACCGATATCTTTGCCTATTTTGTCGGTCGCGCCGTTGGCGGTCCGAAACTGGCGCCGTCGATCTCGCCGGGCAAGACACGCAGCGGGGCGCTTGGCGGCGCTGTCGGGGGCATCGTCGCGGGGTTGATCCTGGCCGCCGTCGCCGGCTTCGGCAATCTGGCGCTGCTCGGCCTGGTGGCGCTCGCGCTTTCGATTGTCGCCCAGGCCGGCGACCTGTTTGAATCCTGGGTCAAGCGCCGCCATGGCCGCAAGGATTCGGGTACGCTCATCCCGGGTCATGGCGGCGTCATGGACCGTGTCGACGGGCTTGTCGCGGCGGCTTTCGCCCTATACGTCATCGGCTGGATTTCGGCGACCGCCGATCATCCGGCGCAGGGGCTGTTTCCCATTTGAGCGGTGTCATTTCGAGATCCGATGCGCGCAACGCCTTGGATTCGCCCGGATTGATGTCACAGTCACGGCGCTACCTGCGCCGCGGAAGAATTTGAGGGCATGACTTGAACGAGATTCTTCACGCGATTTTCAGCACGGAAGGCTTCTTTCTCGGCACGCTCGTGCCTTTCCTGTTCGTGCTGACGGTGGTGGTGTTCGTCCATGAAATGGGCCACTACCTCGTCGGCCGCTGGTGCGGCATTGGGGTCAGGGCCTTCTCGATCGGCTTCGGCCCGGAACTGTTCGGCTTCAACGACAGCCACGGCACGCGCTGGAAACTGTGTGCGATACCGCTCGGCGGCTATGTCAAATTCGTTGGCGACATGAACGCCACCTCGAGCCAGCCTTCTTCGGAAGAGATGGAAACGCTGACCGAGGAAGAGCGCAAGGTCGCCTTCCACACGCAACCGATCTGGAAGCGCGCGGCGACGGTGGTGGCCGGGCCGCTGTTCAATTTCCTGCTGACGATCGCCGTCTTTGCCGTGCTGTTTGCCGCCTATGGGCGCTATGTCTCGGAACCGATGGTAGCAGAGGTGACCGTCGACAGCCCGGCGGCGAAGGCAGGTATCCTGCCAGGCGACCGATTCGTCAGCGTCGACGGCGGCAAGGTCGAAACCTTTGGCGACGTCCAGCGCCTGGTTTCGGGCCGGGCGGGCGACACCATCACCTTCGTCATGTTGCGCGACGGCAAGGAAGTTACCGTGACCGCGACGCCGCGGTTGATGGAGCAGGAAGACGCACTCGGCAACAAGGTCAAGGTGGCCGTGATCGGCGTCGTCAACAACAAGGAACTGGGCCAGCCGCGCCTCGTCACCTACAGCCCCGCCGGCGCGCTGACCGCGGCAGTCGAGGAAACCGGACACATCATCCAGCGCACCGGCCAGTTCCTGCAGCGCTTCGTCGTCGGGCGCGAGGACAAATGCCAACTGGGCGGCCCGGTGAAGATCGCCGACATGGCCGGCAAGGCGGCAAAACTGGGTTTCGAATGGCTTGTGCAACTCGTTGCGCTGCTGTCTGTCGGGATAGGTATTCTAAACCTTTTGCCGATTCCCCCCCTCGACGGCGGCCATCTGTTGTTCTACGGGGTGGAGGCCATCATCCGTCGTCCGGTGTCTGACCGGATGATGGAAATGGCCTATCGGACGGGGTTGCTTCTGGTGCTGGGCTTCATGGGGTTCGTTTTCTGGAACGATCTGTTTGGGTGCTGAAATCATGAAGAAATTTGGCCTGAGCATGGTCGATGTTGAGACGCCGTTTACCATGCACGGGGATATGAGTGACGCGAAAGCCACGCCGCAGGGTTAAGTAAATACAAATTAACCAGAAGCCTTGCGTGTAGGGAAAATCCGGTTAATACGGTAGGGGAAATTACCGCACGTCCGGTTTTCTCGCCGTGGGGACTACGAGAAAAGGTTATTAAGCCCGATGAAGGCAGCATCCAAGTTTCTGAGCGCCGCTTCCGCGGTGACCCTGTCTGCGGCTCTGGTCGTGCCAGGCGCGCTCGCAGTGCAGTTCGTTGCCACATCGGCGGCCGAGGCCGCTGTCGTCAGCAGAGTCGAAGTGAGCGGTAATCAGCGTATCGACGCCGACACCATCCGCAACTACATCACCATCAAGCCGGGCAAGGCCTTCTCCAGTTCCGATATCGACAACGCGATCAAGGCGCTGTTCGGCACGGGCCTGTTCTCGGATGTGCAGATCAACCAGGTCGGCTCGACGCTGGTGGTCAAGGTTGCCGAATACAAGGTCGTCAACCAGGTGCTGTTCCAGGGCAACAAGAAGCTCAAGGACAATGCCCTTGCGGCAGCGGTGCAGTTGAAGCCGCGCGGAACGTTCTCGCAAGCGACGCTCGATGCCGACGTCGAATCGGTCAAGGCTGCGTACAAGCGTATCGGCCGAGACGACGCCGCGGTGACCACCCAGGTCATGGAGCTCGGCGACAACCGCGTGAACGTGGTCTTCAACATCAACGAAGGTGGCCGCACGCAGATCGCGGCGATCAACTTCGTTGGCAACAGCGCCTATTCCAGCCGTCGCCTGTCGGATGTGATCACCACCAAGCGTTCTTCGTGGATTTCGTTCGTGCTGCGCGACGACGTCTATGACGACGACAAGCTGCGCGCCGACCAGGAACTGCTGCGCCGCTTCTACTACAATCACGGCTATGCCGATTTCCAGGTGGTGTCGGCTGTCGGCGAGCTCGACAGCACGACGAACAAATACACAGTCACCATCACCGTTCAGGAAGGCGACCGTTACACATTCGGCGACGTCAGCGTCGAAAGCACGATCCCGGAAGTCGACAGCAAGTCGCTGGAGTCGGTGGTCGAGACCCACAAGGGCGATGTCTACAACGCCAAGGATGTCGAGAACACCATCATCGGGCTGACCGAGAAGGTGGCCGGTTCCGGCTATGCCTTCGCGCAGGTGACGCCGCGTGGCGACCGCAACTTCGAGAATCACACCATTTCGGTGGTTTATACCGTCGATCAGGGCACCAAGGCCTATGTCGAGCGCATCGAAATCCGCGGCAACGATCGCACGCGTGACTATGTCATTCGCCGCGAATTCGACGTCAGCGAGGGCGATGCCTTCAACCAGGTGCTCATTCAGCGCGCGAAGAAGCGTCTGGAAGACCTCGGTTACTTTGAGAAAGTCGATATCTCGACGGTGCCGGGTTCGCAGCCCGACCAGGTCGTGCTGGTGGTCGACGTGGTTGAAAAGTCGACCGGCGAATTCTCTGTCGGTGCCGGCTATTCGACCGGTGGCGACACGGCTGGCCCGTCCGTCGAAGGTTCGATCACCGAGCGCAACTTCCTCGGCCGTGGCCAGTTCATCAAGATTTCTGCCGGTGGCGGCAAGAACTCGCGCGACTACAGCCTGTCCTTCACCGAGCCCTATTTCCTCGGACGGCGCATCGCCGCCGGCTTCGATATCTACAATCAAACCCGGAACTACGACAAGTACGACAGCAAGACGCTCGGTGCGACCGTGCGTTTCGGCCTGCCGATCACCAACAGCATCTCAACCCAGCTCGCATACAACATTGCCCAGGAAAAATATCAGTACGACTCCAGCTGCGATAACAATGGAGACGGTACGCTCGGCGATTGCAATATTTCGCAAGCCATTGTTCAGGGTATTGACGAGAGCCCCTGGATCAAGTCGTCAGTCAGCCTCGGTCTGGTCTACAACACCATTGACGACATGAAGAACCCGCACGAAGGCATTTACGCCACGACGACGGCCGAATTTGCCGGCCTGGGCGGCGATGCCAAATACGTGAAGCTGACCGGGCGCGGCAGCATCTATCAGACGCTTTCGGAGCAGCTTGATCTGGTTGGGCTCGTCTCGGCTGGCGCAGGTCATGTCGAATCTTACGGCGGCGACGGCGGCTTGCGTATCTTCGATCAATTCCAGAGCAGCGATCGCATGATCCGCGGTTTTGCCTATGGCGGTATTGGTCCTGTAGACGCAAGTACGGGTGACCATCTGGGTGGCACGACCTATTTCAATGCTTCTGCGGAAGCCCAGTTCCCGTTGCCGGTCATTCCGGAAAGCTTCGGTCTGCGCGGCGCGGTGTTCGCTGACGCTGCAACGCTCTATGGCAGCAGTATCAATAGTCCGACCGTCACTCAGACCTCAGTTGACATGAAATTGCGTGCCTCGGTCGGCCTCGGCCTGATGTGGGCCTCGCCATTCGGTCCGATCCGTATCGACTATGCGATCCCGGTCAAGAAGGAAGCGTCCGACGACGTGCAGGAATTCAACTTCGGCATATCGACCCGCTTCTGATCGGCGGCCAACGATGCTCCCGGATTTTTCAGGTCCGGGAGAAATGTTCCGACCTAGCTGGATATAGCTTCTGGAATGACCGATCCGGTGTTCTTCGCGCCATCACGCCGGTATACGGCGGGCGAAGTCGCGAATCTGACCGGCTCGGTGCTTGTCGATTCCGGCCACTCCCAAATTGCGATCGATGCTCTGGCGCCAGCCAACGAAGGTGGCGAGAATGCGCTCGTTTTCGTCGATGGCAAGCGTAATTCCGCGCTGATGCCGTCGCTGCGGGCGGCGGCGGTGCTGTGCCCGGCGGAATTCGCCGGCAAGGCTCCGGCCGGCATTGCCGTTCTGGTTCATCCGCGTCCGCAACAGGCATTCGCGCTGGTCGGGCGCCTGCTGTTTCCGACGGCTGCGACACCGGGGCCAATGACCAGTGAAACCGGTGTCTCGCCGCATGCTCATATCGACCCGACCGCGCATGTCGAACCCGGCGCGGTCATCGAGGCCGGCGTGGTCATCGGCCCGGGGGCGTCAATCGGCAGCGGTACCGTCATCGCACCCAACGCTGTCATTGGACAGCTCTGCCAGATCGGTCGCGACGGCTATGTCGGCCCGGGCGCCAGCATTCAGTATGCGTTGATCGGCAACCGCGTCATCATCCATGGCGGCGCCAGGATCGGCCAGGATGGTTTTGGCTTCGTCGGCGGCGCCAAGGGGCCCGAACGTGTGCCCCAGATCGGTCGCGTCGTTATCCAGGACGATGTCGAGATCGGCTCCAACTCCACCGTCGATCGCGGCGCCATGTCTGACACGATCATTGGCCAGGGCACCAAGATCGACAATCTCGTGCAGATCGCCCATAACGTCCGCATCGGCCGCAATTGCATTGTGGCCGGGCTTTCGGGTATTTCGGGTTCCGTTGTCGTGGGTGACAATGTCACCATGGGCGGCGGGGTTGGGCTTGCGGATCACCTGACCATCGGGTCTGGAGCCAAGCTCGCCGCCAGAAGTGGGTTTATGAGCAATGTGCCCGCAGGTGAGATCTGGGGCGGTTATCCGGCACAGCCAATGGCGGAAGCCATGCGCGAGATAGCCATGTTGCGAACGATGGCAAGGGCACGCAAGCAGGGCAAGGGAAATGGCTGATATGGTGGCGGCTACGACGCTGGAAGCGGTCGACATCATGGGGCTGATGAAGCTCCTGCCGCACCGCTATCCGTTCCTGATGATCGACCGCATTGTCGACATCGATGGCGACGAGTCCGCTGTCGGCATCAAGAACGTGACCATAAACGAGCCGCATTTCCAGGGACATTTCCCGGAGCAGCCGGTGATGCCGGGCGTGCTCATCGTCGAGGCGATGGCGCAGACCGCCGGCGCTATTTGCATTCGCAGCCTGGGTACTGAAAAGCCGTCACTGGTCTATTTCCTGACCATCGACAACGCCAAATTCCGCAAACCGGTCGTTCCCGGCGACCAGTTGAAGATCTATGTCAAGAAAATCAAGAAACGCGGCAACCTGCTTAAATTCGCTTGTGAAGCCATGGTCGACGGCGCCAAGGCGGCCGAGGCCGAGATTTCAGCCATGATGGTCACCAGCGACTGACGATCGAATGCTTATGAAAATCAAGACATCAATCCATGCTTCCTCCGTAGTGGAGGAAGGCGCTCAAATCGGCCAAGGCGTGCGCATAGGACCGTTTTGCCACGTTGGCGCCGATGCGGTGATCGGCGACGGGGTCGAACTGGTCAGTCATGTCTCGGTGATGGGTGCGACCACCATTGGCGCCTCGACCAAGGTCTATCCAATGGCGACATTGGGCGCGCCGCCACAGAACACCAAGCACAAGGGCGGCCGCACCACCCTGGTCATCGGCAAGAACTGCACGATCCGCGAAGGCGTCACCATGCATCTCGGTACCGATTCCAGCCGTGGCGAGACGACGGTCGGCGACAATGGCAATTTTCTTGCCTACGCCCATATCGCCCATGACTGCGTCGTCGGCAACAACGCGACCTTCGCCAATGGGGCGACGCTTGGCGGTCACTGCGAGGTCGGCAACAATGTCTATATTGGCGGCCTGACCGCCGTTCATCAGTTTGTCCGGATCGGCGACAACGCCTTTCTGGGTGGCTGCTCGGCGGTCGTCGGCGATGTCATCCCCTATGCCATTGCGGTCGGCAACCGCGCCAGCCTGCGCGGCCTCAACATCATTGGCTTGAAGCGTTCCGGCCTGCCGAGGTCCGAAATCCATCTGCTGCGCAAGGCCTACAGGATGATCTTCGATCGTTCCCGAACCGTTGGCGAGAACATCGAATTCGCCAAGGCGGAGTTCGCCTCATCGCCCACCGCCATGAAGATCATCGATTTCATCACCAGTCGCGGCAAGCGGCACTACGCGGTGCCGTCGCTCAAGGGCGGCGATGGCGACGATGTCGATGACGAAGACTGAGATAGCGGCAGCGGGTCTTGATCTTTCGCCGGGCGCCAGGGTTGGCATCATCGCCGGTGGTGGCAGCCTGCCGGTCGAGATAGCCCGGGCGCTCGCCCGGCAAGGCAAGTCCCCGTTCGTCGTCATGGCGGCAGGCGAAGTGGACCGTGTTTCCGACTTCGACGCCTACGAGCAAACGACAATGAAGCTTGAAGATGTCGGCTCGCTGCTGCCAACGCTGAAGCGTCATCATGTTACCCATCTGGTAACCGCCGGCCATATCACACGCCGCCCCCGGCTGAGCGCCATGCGCCTCAATCTTGGCCTGCTTGCCTGGGTGCCCACCATGCTCGTCGGCGTATCCCGTGGCGACGACACGGTGCTTAAACTGTTCGTGCGCAGGATCGAACGCAGTGGCATCAAGGTTGTCGGCGCGCATGAGATCGTGCCCGAACTGGTCGCGACCGAGGGCTCGCTGACCAAGGCGGTACCGCGAAAATCCGACTGGCGCGACATCCAGGCGGCGCATGCGGCGGCAAAGGCCATCGGCGCGCTGGATATCGGCCAGGCGGCGGTTGCGGTTGGTGGCCGAGCCATTGCGCTGGAAGGCATCGAGGGCACCGACGGGCTGCTCGAGCGGACGAAGCAACTGCGTAGCCATGGCCGGCTCGCCGGAAGGACGCGCGGTGTCCTGGTCAAATGCGCCAAGCCCGGTCAGGAACTGCGAGCCGACCTGCCGTCCATCGGCCCCCAGACCGTCGAGGCGGTGCATGCCGCCGGATTGGCGGGAATCGCCGTTGAAGCTGGCCGTTCCCTGATCCTCGAAGGTCCCACGGTTGTCGCGCGGGCCAATGCACTTGGTCTGTTCGTGATCGGCCTGCCTGCTGCGGAGCCGGCGCATGGCAGTTGAGAAACCGTTGAAGATCGCCATCGTCGCCGGCGAGGAGTCCGGTGACCTGCTTGGCGCCGACATCGTTCAGGCGCTCAAGCGCGAGACTGGTCGTGAGGTTCATCTCGTCGGCATTGGTGGCCGGCATTTGCAGGCGCTCGGACTGGTGCCGCTGTTCGACGGCAATGAGATCGCGCTGATGGGGCTCAGCGCCATCCTGCGCGACCTGCCGCGCCTGATGCGGCGGATCAGCCAGACGGCAACCGCGGTCGCCGGTGAAAAGCCCGATTGTCTCATCACCATCGACAGCCCGGATTTTTCGTTGCGCGTGGCCAAAAAGGTCCGCGCCGCCGATCCGGCGATCCCGATAATCCATTACGTCTGTCCGAGTGTCTGGGCGTGGCGGCCGGGCAGGGCGGTGGCGATGAAACCCTATGTCGACCACATCCTTTGCATCCTGCCCTTCGAGGTGAAGGAGCTCAGCCGCTTGGGCGGCCCGCCCGGCACCTATGTCGGGCATCGCCTCACGCATGATCCAGGCGTGCTTGGCGCGGCCAGGGCACAGGACCTGCCGCGCGACCTGTCAGGCGATCGCGTCAAGACATTGCTTGTGCTTCCCGGCTCGCGTCGCGGCGAAGTGCATCGGCTTATCGGTTCGTTCGGCGAGACAGTGTCGATCCTGCGTGCGCGCGGACACAGCTTGCGCCTGCTGTTGCCGACAGTGCCGCATGTCGCCGATCTGGTCAGAACCTCGGTCGCACGCTGGGACGAAAAGCCGGAGATCATCCTTGATCCCGAACGCAAATGGCAGGCCTTCGGCAAGGCCGACGCGGCGCTGATCGCATCGGGAACAGTGTCGTTGGAACTGGCGCTGTCGGGGGTGCCGATGATCTCCTGCTACAGGTTCGATCCGATCATGCGGATGGTCCAGAGCCTGATCACGGTATGGAGCGCCGCCTTGCCCAATCTCATTGCGGACCGGCCGGTGGTGCCGGAAAGCTACAACCAGTATGTGCGGCCACATTATCTGGCGCGGCAGCTCGAGGCGTTGTTTTCCGACACCGCCTATCGCGCCTGGCAAAAGGATGGTTTCGGCGAGGTTGCGAGGCGCATGGCGACGGACAAGCCTTCCGGAGACATTGCGGCGGATGTCGTCCTTCGCCACATCAAACTTCGTCGGAGCAAATAAAAAGCGCCCTGACGGGCGCTTTTTATAACGCTTTCGGGCTCGATCAACGCTTGGCGATTGGCACGTAGTCGCGCTCCGGCGCACCGGTGTAGAGCTGGCGCGGGCGGCCGATCTTCTGGCGCGGGTCCTCGATCATTTCCTTCCACTGCGCGATCCAGCCGACGGTGCGGGCGACCGCGAACAGCACGGTGAACATGGTGGTGGGGAAGCCCAGCGCCTTCAACGTGATGCCGGAATAGAAGTCGACATTTGGGTAGAGCTTCTTTTCGATGAAATAGGGATCGGTCAGCGCGATCTTTTCCAGCTCCATGGCGATGTCGAGCAGCGGATCGTCCTTGATGCCGAGCTCGCCAAGAACCTCATGCGCCGTTTTCTGCATGATCTTGGCGCGCGGATCGTAGTTCTTGTAGACGCGGTGGCCAAAGCCCATCAGCCGGAACGGGTCGTTCTTGTCCTTGGCGCGGGCGATGAACTCCGGGATGTGGTCGACATGGCCGATCTCGCCCAGCATGTTCAGCGCCGCTTCATTGGCGCCGCCATGGGCGGGCCCCCACAGGCAAGCGATACCGGCGGCGATGCAGGCAAACGGGTTGGCGCCCGACGAACCGGCGAGACGAACGGTCGAGGTCGAGGCGTTCTGCTCGTGATCGGCGTGCAGGATGAAGATGCGCTCCATGGCACGCGCCAGCACCGGGTTGATCTTGTACTCCTCGCACGGCACGGCAAAGCACATATGCAGGAAGTTGGCGGCGAAATTCAGCTCGTTCTTCGGGTAAATGAAGGGCTGGCCGATGTGGTATTTGTAAGCCATCGCGGCGATCGTCGGCATCTTGGCGATCAGCCGCATCGACGCCACCATGCGTTGGTAGGGATCGGAGATGTCGGTGGAGTCGTGGTAGAAGGCCGACAGCGCGCCGACCACCCCGCACATCACCGCCATCGGGTGTGCGTCGCGGCGGAAGCCGGTGAAGAAGCGCGACATCTGCTCGTGCACCATGGTGTGGCGCGTCACACGGTAATCGAAATCGTCTTTCTGCGCCTTGGTCGGCAGTTCACCGTAGAGCAGGAGATAGCAGACCTCGAGGAAATCGCCGTGCTCGGCCAGCTGGTCGATCGGGTAGCCGCGGTGCAGGAGGATGCCGGCGTCGCCGTCGATGAAGGTAATTTCGGACTCGCAGCTCGCGGTCGAGGTGAAGCCGGGATCGTAGGTGAAGGCGCCAGTGGTGCTGTAGAGCGAAGCGATGTCGATGACATCGGGCCCGACCGAGCCACTTCGCACCTTGAACTCATGGGTCTTGCCTGCGAATTCGAGCTTTGCAGTGGCCTCCTGGGTCGTGCCGCCAAATTCCAGTTTTGTCGCAGCTTCGGTCATTGCAAACTCCTTCTTGTTTCCTCATGCCGGCAAAGGCAAATTGTGCAAGGCGACACGTCGAAATCACCACAATGCGCGTATTCGCCACCGCATTTCAGGAGGTGCGTGCCAGATTGGGCCAAGGCCTAATGTTGCACTGCGAAACGCCCCTTTCAATGCCAATCTTCTTGGGCCAGTTTGCTGCTAATCGATTTGATCGGCTATGCGCGCCAGACTTTCCTCGCGCCCCAGCACCGCAAGCACGTCGAACACGCCCGGCGAGGTGCTTTTGCCGGTCAGCGCGGCGCGCAAGGGCTGGGCCACGGCACCGAGCTTATGGCCGCCGGCCTGCGCATAGCCGCGGATCGCTGCCTCCGCCGCCACGGCCGTCCAGTCGCCTGAAACAGCGCTCAAGGCTTCGTGGGCGCCGTGCAAGATCTTGCGGGCATCGTCATTGAGCAAAAGTGCCGCCTTGTCGTCGATCGGCAGTGGTCGGGTGGCAAACAGGAAGGCGGCGCCATCGACAAGCTCGACCAGCGTCTTGGCGCGCTCCTTCAAGCCTGGAAGTGCTGCCAGCAACTGGGCTTTGCTCCTGTCGTCGAGGCGCGCCGCCATGGCCGGGCCACCCTCGAGGTAGGGCAAGGTGGCGATGAAGATGTCGAACAGCTCGGCATCGCTCATGCGCCGCATATGGACACCGTTCAATGCCTCCAGCTTGGCGAAATCGAAGCGGGCCGCGCCCTTGTTGACGTCGCCGATGTCGAACCAGGAAATCATGTCCTTGATCGACATGATCTCGTCGTCACCATGGCTCCATCCGAGGCGCGCCAGGTAATTGAGCAGCGCCTCCGGCAGATAGCCCATGGCGCGATAGGCCTCGACGCCGAGCGCGCCGTGCCGCTTCGACAGCTTGGCGCCATCGGCGCCGTGGATGAGCGGAATGTGCGACATCGACGGCACGTCCCAGCCCATGGCGCGATAGATGACGGTCTGGCGGGCGGCGTTGGTCAGGTGATCGTCGCCACGGATGATGTGCGTGACACCCATGTCGTGGTCGTCGACGACGACGGCGTGCATGTAGGTCGGATTGCCGTCCGAGCGCAGGATGATGAAATCGTCGAGATCCTTGTTGGGAAAGCGCACCTCGCCCTGCACGCGGTCGTGCACCACGGTCTCGCCTTCGGTCGGCGCCTTGATGCGGATTGCGCCCTTGACGCCTGCAGGCGCCTCGGTAGGGGCGCGGTCGCGCCACTGGCCATTGTAGCGCGGCGGCAGGCCCTTGGCGCGTGCTGCCTCGCGCATCGCCTCCAACTCGGCAGGTGTCTCGTAGCTGTAATAGGCCTTGCCCATGCGCACGAGTTCTTCAGCCACCTCGCGGTGGCGCGGCGCGCGCTCGAACTGCGACACCGGCTCGCCGTCCCAGGTCAGACCGAGCCAGGAAAGCCCGTCGAGAATGGCCGCCGTCGCAGCATCGGTCGAACGCTCCCTGTCGGTGTCCTCGATGCGGAGCAGCATGATGCCGCTGGTGTGCTTTGCATACAGCCAGTTGAACAGCGCCGTGCGGGCTCCGCCGATGTGCAGGAAGCCAGTGGGCGAGGGGGCAAAACGGGTGACGACCTTGTCGGGCATGGAACTCTCGGGAAACGGCTGAAGCAGGTGTGGATGCGCGGACTTTCGCGCGTTGCGCGTTCATGTAGCATAGGGTGTCGAGGGCGCAAGGGGCAGACCCGATGGCTGGACGAGGCTGGGGCTCGGATCAGGACGAGGACGCCGCCATTGGCGTCAGCGAACGGTCCCTGTTTGCGACGCCTCCGCCGGCCTCGCTGCGGTCGCCATTGCCCCCCGTGCCGAGCCCCGGGGACCAACCGTTACAGGCGGATGTCTCCACCCCCGTTCCGGTTGCCGAGGCCGGCGCGATCGTGCGTCTGCACCGGCAATTCCGTCGGGTTTCGCTGCCTCGCCTGCGCCATAGCGTGGCCACGGCGGCGGGCCTCGAACTTGACCGAGGCATTGCCTTCCTGCTGGTGCCGGTCTGCTTGGCTGGCGGAGCGATCGGCTACTTTTCTCTGGCGATGGAGCCTGACTTTGCAAAACTCGTCGCGGTCGTCGCCCTCGCGGGGCTCTGTGCGCTTGTCTCGCGTCCCTGGCCGAAAACCCATCTGTGCTTCATGGCTGCATTGTTGTGCGCGCTGGGCTTTCTTGCAGGCAAGGTCGAGACGTGGCGCGCCGGAACTCAGATGCTGGGCTCGGAGATCTCGACGCAAGTGACAGGCCGCGTCGTCTCGCTCGACCAGATGGAGAGCGGCCGTATCCGGGTGACCATCGACGTGACGTCGACCGCCCGGCCGAAATTGCGCTATATGCCGGAACGCGTTCGGCTTTCGGCACGCAAGATACCGGCCGAAGTGACCGCCGGCTCGCTGATATCGGGTTATGCCAAGCTGTTGCCGCCGACCGGCCCGGTGCGCCCGAACAGCTACGACTTTTCTTTCGACAGCTACTTCTCCGGCATAGGCGGCAGCGGCTTCTTCCTTGGCAATCCAAAGATCGTCGCGGCAGATGACGATGATATGCCGCTGGCCGCCCGTCTTTCCTCGGCGGTGGAAAATGCCCGCGAAGCCATTGCAGACCATATCAGGGGCAGCATCGGTGGCGCCGAAGGCGAGATCGCCGCCGCGCTGATCGTCGGCGTGCGCGCCGGCATTCCCGATGAAATCAACGAAGCGATGCGGCGGACCGGCATCTATCACATCATTTCCATTTCCGGACTGCATATGGCGCTGGTCGCCGGCACCATCATGGGTCTGCTGCGCGGCGCCTTCGCTCTGTTTCCAGATTTTTCCGCGCGCCGGCCGGTCAAGAAATACGCGGCAGCCGCAGCACTTTTCTCGATTGCGGCCTATCTCATCATCTCGGGCGTCGTCGTTGCCGCCGAGCGCAGCTTCATCATGCTGGCGGTGATGCTGGTTGCCGTGCTGTTCGATCGCGCGGCACTGACCATGCGAAATCTGGCGATCTCGGCGATCGCCGTCATCGTGGTGTCGCCGCATGAGGTGGTCGGCCCAAGCTTCCAGATGTCGTTCGCCGCGACCGCGGCGCTGGTCGGTACCTATGCCGGCTGGTCGGATCACCGTGCGGGAAAAACGAGACCGCCGCCGCCGAAGCGGTCGTTGCCCAGTTTCCTGACGCGAAAATTCCTGCTGGCGATGGGTGGCCTTGCCATGACCTCCATCATCGCCGGCAGCGCGACGGCGCTGTTCGCCATCTGGCATTTCCAGCGCGTGTCGCCGCTCAGCTTGTTCGCCAATCTGGCCATCATGCCGATCGTCTCGCTGGTTGTGATGCCTTTCGCCGTCCTCAGCGCGCTGGCGATGCCGTTCGGCGTCGACGGTCCCTTCCTCTATGTGATGGGCAAAGGCCTGACCGCGATGATCGCCTTGTCCGCGTGGATCTCGGAACGCTCGCCGATCGATGCCGTCGGGTTGATTTCAGAGCAATCCGTGCTGTTGGTGGCGATTGCCCTGATCATTGCGACGATGGCGACGACATGGCTGAGGCTCTTGGCACTGCCATTCGCGCTTGCCAGCCTGTTGACCGTCTCGGATACGCGCGCGCCTGATGTGCTGATCTCGGAGGACGCGAGGCTGGTGGCGCTGCCGATCGGCGGCGGCGAACTCGCGGTCAGCCGGGCGCGTCCGAACGAATTCACCGTCGACAACTGGAAACGCGCGCTGGCATCCGAAACCATCGTCGTGCCGGAGGTGTTCGACGAGGGAGACGGACAATTCGACATCGCCGATTCCGCCGAACTGCCACCGGGAGCGCCCTTCTACTGCACCGCCGGCGTATGTCTCGCCAGGCACCCTTCAGGTGCGATCATTGCGCAAGTCGAGGACCGCAAGGATGCATGGAAGGCCTGCGGCTTCGCGGAGTTGATCGTCATCAATGACGCGACAGCCTATGATCCCTGTCACAATCCGCTGGTTCTGGTCATCACCAAGCGGCAACTCGCCCGCAAAGGCAGTGCGGCCGTCTTCTTCGACCGCCGATCGGCAATCATGCCGGCAACGGTCAGCTTCGCTGTAAACAGGCCATATCGACCCTGGCACACCCAGCGCAAATTTTCGCGCGAGGCGAGGGGCCTGCCACCCTATCGCAAACCTGAAAAGCCGGTTACCAGCCCTGATCAGTAGCGCCTGATCAGCCCGACGAGCTTGCCTTGCACCTTGACCCTGTCTGGTCCGAAAATGCGTGTTTCATAGGCCGGATTGGCGGCTTCGAGGGCAATCGAGGCACCCTTGCGGCGAAACCGCTTCAGCGTCGCCTCCTCGTCGTCCACCAGTGCCACGATAATCTCGCCCGGACTTGCGGTATCGGCATTGCGGATGATGACCGTATCGCCGTCGAAGATGCCAGCCTCGATCATCGAATCGCCCTTGACCTCCAGCGCATAGTGCTCGCCACCCATGATCATGTCCGGCGGCACGGAGATCGAATGTGTCTGGTGCTGGATGGCGTCGATCGGCACGCCGGCGGCGATGCGACCCATCACCGGGATCGACACCGCGGAGACCACGTCGTCGTCATTGCCGGCCGATGGCATGCGCGAAGACGCCGGCTTGATCTGCCGGCCAAGGCCGCCGCCTTGACCGAGGCTGCCCTGGATGACGCTTGGCGAGAATTTGCGCGCCGCGTTGAGGCCGGGTGCGATCGAATCCGGCAGCCGCAACACTTCCAGAGCGCGCGCCCGGTTCGGTAGCCGGCGAATAAAGCCGCGTTCCTCAAGCGCCGTGATCAGTCGATGAATTCCGGATTTTGAGGCGAGATCGAGCGCTTCCTTCATCTCGTCGAAGGAGGGCGGAATGCCGCTTTCCTTGAGGCGTTCATGGATGAACATCAGCAGTTCATGTTGCTTGCGCGTCAGCATGGCGGCCCCCAAGGCATTGAACGAAGGTTTGAACCAGAATCGAAAAACAAACCCAGAACAAACACTATCTGTTCCAGTTGTGTTCCGCAACCGTTTAAAGTTTAGTGAATTTGTTAAGACGGCTGAAATTATTTGGCGCTCCGCAGCGGGCCGTGATCCCCGGCCGCCCGCCGCCGCCGTGCACTGGCACGCGTTGAAATTGTTATGGTTAACGGCCTGTGGACCAGCCTGCGCCGAGGCTTGGCATCAGCCGCCGACAGGCATCGAAAAGCGGCTTTCCCGCTTTCATCGATCGTTCACGCGCCGTGAACGAAACGAAGCCAAAACGCCAACTCTTGCCCGAGAAATGCCAATGCTGGCTTTGCCTTGGTTCGCCGACCTTACCGCGTGTTTGTGCTGTCGTCGCCGGCATGGATATAGACATGCAACGTATAACCGATATGGGCGGTCATCAGCGCTTTCGCGCGTTCGATGTCACGATCCAGCGCAGCTTCCATGAGCGCGGTGTGATGTTGGATCGCGACGGCCTGGCGCAACGCCTCCATGGCCTCCTCATAGCCATGCAGCAGGCCGGTGGCCGCCCGCAACGTTGGCGCCAGGCCCAGGAAGCGGTGATGGCGACGCAATTGATCCGCGATGGTGGACTGGAAGTTGAGCAGCCAGGGGGATGTTGCCGCGCTGAGCAACGCCGCGTGGAAAGCCTCGTGCTTTTCGTCCCATTCGTCGACCACTTCGTCGGAAGGGTCATCAACCGCGGTCTTGCAGCGTGACAGCCGGTAGTGGGCCGTGACGACGGCATCTTCCCATTCTTGGCCGCCTTTCTCGATCGATTCCTGGAGCAGAGGCAGCTCAATCACCAACCTGGCGCGTGACAGATCTTCCAGTTCGGTGCGAGAGACCGGAGCGACGGCGAAGCCGCGATTGCTGATGGAAGTCACCAGGCGCTCGGCCTCCAGTCGCGACAGCGCTTCGCGCAACGGTGTCCAGCCAATGCCATAGCCATTGCGCAGCGTGCTGAGCTTGAGCGGCGCGCCGGGCCTCAGGCGGGTCGTGAGGATATCGCGACGTAGCAGCCTGTAGGCCGCTTCCGTCTTCGAGTGTCCTTCATCCAACATCATTGCTCATCCACGACTGCACGCTCGGATTATATATGAAAGCCTTCCGTGTCGTAAATTATATATAATGTTTGACACGGTCCCGCCGGCTGCGCATGATCGGCTGGCCGATTTCACCTGTCGTGTTCATCTGGGCGCGCCTATGCGCGGAGGACAATCGATCATGAATGCAACTCCCGATCTCGCAGCAATCGAGGCGATGGATGCCGCTGACCCGCTTGGCTCCATGCGCAATCGCTTCGTCTTGCCGGAAGGGGTGATCTATCTCGACGGCAATTCGCTGGGTGCCGCTTCACCCGCCGTCTTCAACGAGATCCAGAAGGCCGCGACACAAGAATGGGCTCAGGATCTCATCCGTGCCTGGAACACCGCCGGCTGGTTCGACATGCCGGTCGCGCTCGGCGACCAGCTCGGACGCCTGATCGGCGCCGCGGCTGGCCAGACGGTGGTCTGCGATACGACCTCGATCAACATCTACAAGGTGCTTCATGCGGCGCTTGGCATGCGGCCAGACCGGTCGGTCATCGTCGCCGAGGGCGACAGCTTTCCAACCGACCTCTATATGGCCGAAGGCGTGGCATCGACACGACCGGGCACCGTACTGCAGCTCGAGGGCGTCGATGCGCCAACCATCGAAGAGCTGATCGATGAGCGCGTCGCTGTCGTCCTGGTCAACCACGTCAATTACAAATCCGGCCAGTTGCGCGACATGGCGGCGCTGACGCGCAAGGCCCATCAAGCCGGCGCGCTGATCGTCTGGGACCTCTGCCACACGGCGGGTGCCTTGCCGGTCGAGCTCGACGGTGCCAATGCCGATTTCGCTGTCGGCTGCACCTACAAGTACCTCAATGGCGGCCCGGGCTCGCCTGCCTTCATTTACGCCGCAAAGCGCCACCATGGCGATGTCCACCAGCCGCTCAGCGGCTGGTGGGGCCATGCGCGGCCTTTCGCTTTCGAACAGGGCTATGCGGCTGGCGTCGGCATCCGCCGTTTCCTGTGCGGGACGCAGCCGGTATTGTCGATGCGGGCGCTCAAGGGCGCGCTGGACCTCTGGGACGAGGTCGACATGGCGGCGGTGCGCAAGAAAAGCATTGCGTTGACCGAGCTGTTCATCCAGCTCGTTGAAGCCAGATGCGGCGCCTTCGGCCTCGAACTCGAAAGTCCGCGTAACGGCAAGGAGCGTGGCAGCCAGGTGTCGTTCCTTCATCCGCATGGCTACCAGGTGATGCGGGCGTTGATCGAGCGTGGCGTGATCGGCGATTTCCGCGCGCCGTCGACCATCCGCTTCGGCTTCACACCGCTCTATGTCGGCTACAGGGATGTCTGGCAGGCGGTCGAGGTGCTGGAGGATATCCTGCGCACCGGCGCCTGGCAGGATGCCCGCTTCGCGGTCAAAACGGCCGTCACCTGAAAAGTCAAAGCCGTGTGCGAACCGTCCAGAGCTCCGGAAACAGGACGACCTCGAGCATTTTCTTCAGATAGGACGCGCCCGACGTGCCGCCGGTGCCGCGCTTCATGCCGATGATGCGCTCGACTGTCGTGACGTGGTTGAAGCGCCAGCGGCGGAAATAATCCTCGAAGTCGACCAGTTTTTCGGCCAGCTCATAGAACATCCAGTAGCGCTGCGGGTCGCGGTAGACGGTCTGCCAGGCCACCAGAACCTCTTCATTCTCGGTGCGTGTCTCACGCCAGTCCGTGCGTCTGGCGTCGGCGCCGATGTCGAATCCGTTGCGCGCCAAAAGCAGCAACGCTTCGTCGTAGAGCGATGGCTCGGCGAGGATCGCCTCCAGCTTCCGGCTGAGGTCCGGCCGGTGCTTGTGCGGGCCGAGCATGGCCGGGTTGCGGTTGCCGGCCGTGAATTCGATGGCGCGATACTGCCAGGACTGGAAGCCCGAGGACTGGCCGAGCGCGTCACGGAACTCGGTGTATTCGCTGGGCGTCATCGTCCGCAGTACGTCCCAGGCATTGTTCAACTGCTCGAAAATGCGGGCGACGCGCGACAGCATCTTGAAGCTCGGCTCGAGACGGTCCGCACGGATGGAGCGGATCGCGGCGCCGAGCTCGTGAAGAGCGAGCTTCATCCACAATTCCGATGTCTGGTGCTGGATGATGAACAGCATCTCGTCATGCGCGGACGACAACGGCGTCTGCGCGTCGAGCACCTTCTCCAGGTGCAGATAGTCGCTGTAGGACATGCGTTCCTTGAACGACATCTGTGCGCCTTCTGACGCTGGATCGTATGGCTCGCTCAATTGATTTTCTCCGTGCGCAGCCGGAAGCGCTGGATCTTGCCGGTCTGGGTCTTGGGCAAGGCGGCGATGAATTTCACCGATCGCGGGTATTTGTAGGGGGCGATCGTTGCCTTGACATGGTCCTGCAGGCGCTTGGTGGTCAAGGCATCAGGCGCCACGCCTTGCACCAGCACGACATGCGCCTCGACGATCTGGCCGCGTTCGGCATCCTCGGCGCCGATCACCGCGCATTCGGCGACATCGGGATGCGACAGCAACGCCGCCTCGACCTCGGGTCCGGCAATGTTGTAGCCGGCGCTGATGATCATGTCGTCGGAACGTGCGGCGAAATGGAAGAAGCCGTCCTCATCCTGGGTGAAGGTGTCGCCGGTGAGGTTCCAGCCGTCGCGCACATAGTCCTTCTGCCTGGTATCGGCCATGTAGCGGCAACCGGTCGGCCCTCGTACCGCCAACCTGCCAGTCGCGCCGCGCGGCAGCTCGCGCATCTCCTCATCGACGATGCGCGCCTCGTAGCCACCCACGGGCTTGCCGGTCGACGCCGGCTTCATGTCATCGAAGCGGTTGGAGATAAAGATATGCAGCATTTCGGTGGCGCCGATGCCGTCGAGGATCGGTTTGCCGGTCTTTCGCGTCCATTCTTCGAAAACCGGAGCCGGCAACGTCTCGCCGGCCGAAACGGCGACGCGCAGCGATGACAGGTCGGCGCCCTCATCCATGGCTTTCAGCATGGCGCGGTAGGCGGTCGGCGCGGTGAAGGAGATGGTTGCTCTGTAGGTCTCGATGATGTGGATCATGTTGGGCGGCGTTGCCTGCTCTAGCAGCGTTGCCGCCGCGCCGAAGCGCAGCGGGAAGATGGCGAGCCCGCCAAGGCCGAAGGTGAAGGCGAGCGGCGGCGAACCGACAAAGATGTCGTCCGGCGTCACCTGGAGGATCTCGCGGGCGTAGGCGTCGGCGATGATCAACAGATCGCGGTGGAAATGCATCGTCGCCTTCGGAACGCCGGTCGTGCCCGAAGTGAAGCCGAGCAGCGCGACATCGTCGCGGCCAGTACTGACGGCGGTGAAGATAACCGGCTTGTCGAGGGCGGCGCGATCGAGTTCGGCGTCATGGTTGGCGGTGCCGTCGAAGCCGATGACCTGTTTGAGGAACGCACTATCCTTGGCGCAGGCGGTCATCTCGTCCATCAGCCTGGTGTCGCAGAGCGCGATGGTGATTTCCGCCTTGTCGACGATCTTGGCAAGCTCGCCGGCGCGCAGCATAGGCATGGTGTTGACCACCACGGCGCCGACCTTGGTGGCAGCCAGCCAGCAAGCCACCATGGCAGGGTTGTTGGCCGAACGGATCAGCACCCGGTTGCCCGGCTTGACGCCGTAATTTTCGACCAGCGCATGGGCCAGCCTGTTCGTCCAATCGGACAGTTCCTTGTAGGTGCGGCGGCGCCCATTGCCGATCAGCGCGGTGTGGTCACCGAGTCCTTTCTCGACCAGCCTGTCGGTCAGCTCGACGCCAGCGTTGAGGCGTTCTGGATAGTCAAAACCGTCGAGCAGGAAGTCCGGCCATTGCTCCGGCGGCGGCAGGTGATCGCGCGTGAACGTATCGATATGCGCTGAAGGCCCAAGCATGTCGCCGCTATCCCGTCTGCTGCCTGGCCAGTGCGCGAGGCGCCTGGCCGGATATGGTGGATCTGAAGGTCCTGCTTTTTAAGAGGAGGCTTCGTGCCGCCAGTCGCACCTCGCTCGACGCCACCCGGACAGGGTGAGCATCCGCAGGGTTCGGGCCGCACAGCAGACCTCCCATTTTGTCGGCTGTTCGTCAGGCAGGATCGCACCAGTCGAAATTTGTTTCAAGCCTAAAATGTTTTGCGTGGAAGCATTGACGCAAGGCGCTGCGGTGGCCATTGCTAGCGCTGAAAACGATGCCGTTTGGGGGAGGATGCCGGTGCTCGAGCATCACATTGTCGATTGGGACGGCGCCTATGCCAACGGCGCGAACATCGCCGGCAGCGACCGCTGGCCGGCAGCCTGGGTCGAACCGGCACAAGCGTTTCGCAATGCACTTTCGGCACAGGGCCGGGCACGGCTCGACATCGCCTATGGCGATGGACGGCGCAATCGGCTCGATCTCTTCCTTCCCAGCGCCACGCCCAAGGGGCTGGTGGTGTTCATCCATGGCGGCTACTGGATGGCGTTCGACAAGAGTTTCTGGTCGCACCTCGCCAATGGCGCGGTCAGCAGCGGCTTCGCCGTGGCGATGCCCTCCTACACGCTGTGCCCGGAAACACGCATCGCCGGCATCGTAGGGGAAATCGGGGCGGCGATCGGCAAGGCGGCAGAAATGGTCGGCGGACCGCTGATGTTGACCGGACATTCGGCGGGTGGACATCTCGCCAGCCGGATGGTGACGACAACCACGCCTCTGGCGGCCGATGTCGCGCGGCGCGTGCGCCATGTCGTGTCGATTTCAGGCGTCCATGACCTGCGTCCGATCATGCTGACCGAGATGAACGCCACACTGGCGATCGACGAACATGAGGCGGTGACCGAGAGCCCGGCGCTCTTGCGCCCAATGGACGGTGTCCGCATCACCTGCTGGGCCGGTGGTGGCGAGCGCGCCGAGTTCCTGCGCCAGAACGCGTTGCTTGCCAACATCTGGACCGGCCTTGGCGCCACGACCAGTACCATTGTCGAGCCCGATCGGCATCATTACAGCATTGTCGACGGCCTTGCCGATCCGTCTCATCCGCTGACCCGGACCTTGCTCTCGGAATAATGCCGAGATCATTTCGTATTGTTGTTAATGGCTTATGTTGGATTTATTCAGCGTAGCATCAGCACGCTGCAAGCCTCGCCCGCCGCGGCCGCGGGGGTAAACGGAGGCCGCACGATCAGCCCGTTGGCGTCGGCCAGCATTCTCAGCATCGAGGAATCCTGGATGCTGAACGGCGTCGCAACCAGCACGTCGGCATCTTCCTGGACCACGGCCCGCACATAGTCCTGGCGAAGATCATTGGCCGGCATTGCGGCGCCCAGTCGCGCCGTACGTATGTCCTGACGATGATTGCGGCCGCCAAGCCGCGCCAGCAGCGGCTTGAGGAACAATTGCGAGCAAACCAGGCTTGCCACCGGATTGCCGGGCAGGCCGATGCACCTGATCTCGCCGAGGCGTCCGAACATCAGCGGTTTGCCGGGACGCATGGCGATCTTCCAGAAACCGAGCTGCATGCCTTCGCCGGTCAGCACGTCATGGATCAGGTCGTGGTCGCCGACCGAGGCGCCGCCAAGGGTGACGATGACATCCGCACCAGCCGCGACCGCCTTCTTGACCAACGCGGCGATGGCCTCCTTGCGGTCGGCTGCAATACCAAGATCGAGCGCGCGGGCGCCCACCGATTGCGCGGTGGCGGCGACGCCATAGGCATTGGACGATATGATCTGGTCCGGCCCGAGTTCGCTGCCGGGCGGCAACAGTTCGTCGCCGGTGGCTATGATGGCGACCAGCGGTCGTCGCACCACGCTCACTCGGGGATGGTTGGCCGATGCCGCCAGCGACAGCGCCGCCGGATCGAGCAAGCGGCCTTTTTCAAGCAGGATGTCGCCCTTGGAGAAGTCGAGGCCGATGCGGCGGATGTTGCGCCCCTCGGCGGTGGGCTCGATCACTTCGATATCGCCGCCACCAATATCCCTGACATTCTCCTGGATAACGATCGTGTCGGCGCCGTCAGGCAGCGGCGCGCCGGTGAAGATGCGCACAGCCTGCGCCTTGCCGACAGTGCCGTCAAAACCGCGCCCGGCCGGTGCCATGCCAATCACGGAAAGCCGCGCCGGCACCGACGCCACATCGGCCGCACGGACCGCATAGCCGTCCATGGCCGAGGCATTGAAAGGCGGCTGGGTGCGCAGCGCGACAACCGGTTCCGCCAGCACGCGATCCACGGCATCGAAAAGTGGAACGCTTTCGCTTGCCAGCGGCACGGCACCGTCCAGCAGGCGCTCGAGCGCGTCGGCGACCGGAACCAGCGCCATCAGGCGCCTGCCTTGTAGTCGCCCGACTTGCCGCCGGTCTTTTCAACCAGCCGGATGGCGGAGATGACCATGGCGCGGTCCACCGCCTTGGCCATGTCGTAGATGGTCAGGCAGGCAACCGAAGCGGCGGTCAATGCTTCCATCTCGACGCCCGTCTTGCCGGTGACACGCGCCAGCGCGGTAACCTTCAGACCCGGCAAAGCTTGGTCCGGCTCGATGTCGACGGAGACCTTGGTCAGCAGCAGCGGATGGCAGAGCGGGATCAGCTCATGCGTCTTCTTGGCAGCCATGATGCCGGCGATGCGCGCGGTGCCGAGCACATCGCCCTTCTTGGCGTCGCCCGCGAGGATCATTGCCAGCGTCCCTGGCTGCATCGAGACAAAACCCTCGGCGATCGCCGTGCGCGTCGTCTCCGCCTTGTCGCCGACATCGACCATGTTGGCCTCGCCCTGCGCGCCAAGATGGGTGAGGGCGGCCGCCATCGTCAGATCGCCATAGAGCGACGTGCGTCCATTCGGACGCACAAAGTACGCTCTATCACTTTGAATCTATGCATCGTGCTCTCCGAAAATCGATTCCGATTTTCGGGCCGATGCATCCGGCGCCTTGCCCGTCAGGAGCATGTGCGTCGCCGCAGTGACGTCCTGTTGCCGCATCAGGCTTTCGCCGACAAGGAAGGTAGCGATGTCGCTCTTCTGCAGTCTCAGGCAATCGTCATGTGTGAAGATACCGCTCTCGCTGACCAGCAAACGGTCGGCCGGGACCATCGACGCCAGCCGCTCGGAGGTATCGAGGCTGGTCTCGAACGTTCTCAGATTGCGGTTGTTGATGCCGATCAGCCGCGACGACAGCTTCAGTGCGCGCTGTGTTTCGGCCTCGTCATGGACTTCGACCAGCGCGTCCATGCCGAGATCGAACGCCGTCGATTCGAGGTCGCTCGCCAGGGCGTCGTCGACGCTGGCCATGATGATCAGGATGGCGTCCGCGCCCCACGCACGGGCTTCATAGACCTGGTAGTGATCGAACAGAAAATCCTTGCGCAGCGCGGGCAGGGCGACGGCGGCGCGCGCTTTGGTGAGAAATTCGGGCGAGCCCTGGAAGGACGGCGCGTCGGTCAGCACCGAAAGACAGGCGGCGCCGCCTTTCGCATAGGCCTGCGCCAGTGCCGGCGGGTCGAAATCCGCACGGATCAGGCCCTTGGAAGGGCTCGCCTTCTTGATCTCGGCGATCAGAGCGAAGCTGCCTGACTTGCGCTTCGCCTCGAGCGCGGCAAGAAATCCGCGTGGTGCGTCGGCGTCTCTTGCGCGTGCCTTGATCTCGGCCAGCGGCACACGTGCCTTTGCCGCCGCGATCTCGTCGCGCTTGTAGGCCTCGATCTTGCGAAGAATGTCAGACAAGCTCTATCCGTTCGAAATCTCGATCAGCCTGTCGAGCACCTGCAGCGCCCGGCCGCTGTCTATGGCCTGCGCCGCCGCCGCTATGCCGTCAACAAGGGTCGTCGCCTTGCCCGCCACCACAAGTCCGGCGCCGGCATTCATCAACACGGTGTCGCGATAGGCGCCAGCAGCGCCGCCGAGCATATCGCGCAAAGCCTTGGCGTTGTAGGCCGCGTTGCCGCCGCGCAACTCATCCTTGGTGTGACGCGCCAGCCCAACGGCTTCAGGCGTCAGCGTGAAGCCGCGGATCTCGCCGCCGATCAGTTCCGCCACCTGCGTCTCGCCGGTGGTGGTGATTTCGTCATAGCCGTCGCCATGAACGACCCAGGCATGTTCGGTGCCCAGCGCCTTCAATGTCTCTGCGACCGGCATGATCCATTCCGGCAGGAACACGCCGACCATCTGCCTGACGACGCCGGCTGGATTGGACAGCGGGCCGAGCAGGTTGAAGATGGTGCGTGTGCCGAGCTCGCCACGGATCGGGCCGACATGCTTCATCGCCGGATGGTGCGCCGGCGCGAACATGAAACCGACGCCGGCCTCGTGGATGCAGCGGCCGATCGTCTCCGGCGGGATGTCGATCTTGACCCCGAGCGCGGTCAGGACATCGGCAGCACCAGTCAGCGAGGAGAGGCCGCGATTGCCGTGCTTGGCGACCGGGACGCCGCTGCCGGCGATGACGAAGGCCGATCCGGTCGAAATGTTGACGCTGTGCGAATTGTCACCGCCGGTGCCGACGATATCGATGGCGCCAGCGGGCGCGTCGACGCGAAGCATCTTGGCGCGCATGGTGGCGACGGCGCCGGAAATCTCGCTCACCGTCTCGCCACGCACGCGCAACGCCATCAGGAAGCCGCCGATCTGGCCAGGGGTCGCGTCACCCGACATGATGATGTCGAACGCCTCGCGCGCTTCCTCAAAGGAAAGGGCGGTCCCGCCCGCAACCTTGGCGATATGGGTTTTCAGCGCGCTCATCTTGTCGAGGCTTGGGCAACGGCGGCCTGATCGATGCGAACGTCGTACTGCGTCTGCAACTGCGCCACCAACTGGTCGAGCAGATCGTCCGACATGCCGGAGGTAAAGGACTTCTGCGCGTCCTCCGGCACCGAGCTGGCCTCGGCGCCCGCGGGCTCGAACACTTCGGCGACCTTGAACAGGATCTGTCCATCGCCAGTGGGCGAGGGGATCAACCCGGTACCGCCTTCACCGACGCCGAACATGACCGCGGCGCCCTCCTTGCCGAAGTCGGCATCGTCGGCTTCGCGCTTCAGACCGCGCTTGGTCTGCTTTTCCAGCTTGAGCTCGCTGGCGATGACGTCGAGCGTAGCGCCGGCCTTGAGCCGCTTTTCGAGTTCGCCTGCCTTGGCGGCGAGCCGCTTGGTCGTTTCGGCCGCCGTCCAGTCGGCGGCGACTTTCTGGCGAACCTCGTCCAGCGTCCGGTCGCGAGCCGGCGTGATCGAACTGACCTCATAGAAGATGAAGCCGTTGTCCGCCGTGGTCAGAGCGTCGTTTTCAGTGTTGGGTTCCGCGTCGAAGACGGCCTTGATCAGCTCCGGTGATTCCGGCAGGTCCTTGACGATGGAGCCGTCCGGCCTGAGACCACTGCGATCGATGGCGTCGATGGTGACGTCCTTGAGCTTCAGCTTGGCGGCGGCGTCGGCCAATGAACTGCCCGAGGCGCGGGTGTCCTCATAATTGTCATGCACATCCAGAAGGATGCGGCTTGCCTCACCGAGCGCCAGGTCCTTGCGGATCTGGTCGGACACTTCAGCCAGCGGCTTGACCACTTCGGGTTTGATCTCGGTGACGCGCAGCAGCACCGGGCCAAAGGTGCCCTGAACCACGGGGCTGACTTCATTGGCGTTGAGCGCGAAGGCCGCGTCGGCGACTGCCTTGTCGGCGATCTTGTCCTTGGCGAGCGTACCGAGCAGCGTGTCGGCCTGGGTCTTGCCTTCAGCCGCGACGAGCTTGTCGAACGTTGCACCGGCCTTGAGCGAATCGAGCGCGGCCTTTGCGGCATCCGGCGTCTTGAACACAAGCTGCTCGATGGTGCGCAACTCCGGCGTGGTGTAGCGCGCCTTGTTCTTGTTGTAGTCGTCGCTGACCTGTTGGTCGGTGACGGCGGTCGTATCCATGATGTCAGCCGGTTCGAGCCGGACATAGGAGAATTTGCGGTATTCGGGTGCGGCGTAGGTTTTCTTGTTGGCCTCGAAATAAGCCGACAGCACGCTGTCGCTCGGCGCCTCGATCGGCTCGACCAGCGTCTTCGGCAAGGTCAGGTAGTCGACGGTGCGATCTTCGCCGCGATAGAGCGCAACCGCCTTGAAGAAGGTGTCCGGCGCCTTGAGGCCATCCGAGACCGCCTCGACGATCTGCTGGCGCACCGCGACCTGGGCACGGTTCTTCAGATAATCCTCAGGCCGCATGCCGATCTGGCGCAGCATGTATTCGAACGTCTTCTTGTCGAACTGGCCGCCAGGCCCCTTGAACGCCGGGTCCTCGCGCGTCAGCTCGGCCAGCCGGTCCTTGGACAGGCCGAGGCCCAGCTTGCGCGCCTGTTCGTCGAGAACGGCACCTGAAACGAGCTGTGCCAGCACTTGATTGTCGACGCCAAGCGCCTTTGCCTGTTCGTGGGTGAGACGTTGGCCGAACTGCTGCGACATGACGCTGAGCTGGCGATCATAGGCGAGGCGATATTCGTTGATCGACACCTTGGTGCCGCCGGCGGTTATCACCGAATCGTGGCCGGCGAAGCCGCCCATCAGCCGTCCGGAAATGCCCCAGACCAAAAAGCTGAGCACCAGCAACACCAGCAGACCTTTCGCGACCCAGGTGCCCGCCGCGTTTCTCAATAAACCAAGCATCGTTACTTCCGATTTGTGCGCACTTTTCGCAGGCGCCGAGTCTGAAACAAGCGCAATAGCGCCCTTCAGGTCCACTGTCGATTGCTTTGTGGCCTGATTTTGGTAGTGAGGGCCAGAGCCGAATATCGCCCGGAGAAGCAAACCCATGACGCCAGGAATTCGCCCGCTCGTCGCCGGCAACTGGAAAATGAACGGCACCAGCGCCTCGCTCAACGAGCTCAGGATGATCGGCAACGGTTTCATGAGCGGGCTTGATGCGGAAACCGAAGCGCTGGTCTGCGTTCCGGCGACCCTGCTTGCCCACGCTGCCGAGATCCTGTCGCGCACCCCGGTCCATGCTGGCGGTGAGGATTGTCACACAAACGAAAGCGGCGCCTATACCGGCTGTATTTCGGCCGAAATGCTGAAGGATGCCGGCGCGACCCATGTCATCGTCGGCCATTCCGAGTGCCGCGAGCAGCGGGGCGAGGATGACGCCACGGTCCAGGCCAAGGCTTCCGCCGCTTGGCGTGCCGGGCTTGTGGCCATCATCTGCATCGGCGAGACGCAGCAACAGCGCGAAGCCGGCGCCACGCTCGACGTGCTGTCGCGGCAGGTCGCCGGCTCGGTGCCGCCGAGCGCCACCCCGTCCAACACCATCATCGCCTACGAGCCGGTGTGGGCGATCGGCACCGGCCTGACGCCGACCGCCACCGATGTGGCCGAAGCGCATGAACATATCCGCGAAAAGCTGTCGGAGAAGCTTGGCAGCGTCGCGGCGAAGATGCGCATTCTCTACGGCGGCTCGGTCAAGCCGTCCAATGCGGTCGAACTGCTCGGCGTCAGGAATGTCGACGGCGCGCTGGTCGGCGGCGCCAGCTTGAAGGCAGCGGATTTCCTCGGCATTGCCGAGGCCTATCGCAACATCTCGTAAGGATACCGGCCGCGCCGGACGGGGCCGACGGCGCTGGAAATCGTTGCAAAGCAGGTGTTGCTTCCCATATTCCGGCCACGGGCTTGGAAATGCCATCAAAGCATTGTATTGAGCCGCCTCCAATTCACCGGTCGTGTCCGCGGCCGGGCAAGGCCTTGCCAGGATAAACTATGGAAACCGTACTGATCGTCATCCATCTCATGGTCGTGCTCGCCCTTGTCGGCGTGGTGCTGCTGCAGCGCTCCGAAGGCGGCGGCCTTGGCATCGGTGGCGGCTCGGGCTTCATGACCGCGCGTGGTGCGGCCAACGCGCTGACGCGCGCGACGGCGATCCTGGCGGCGGCTTTCTTCGCCACGTCGCTGACACTGTCGATCGTCGCCCGTTACGGCGAGAAGCCGATCGACATCCTCGACCGCGTGCCGGCGACCTCGGACGGCGCTGGCAAGGGCGTGCTCAACCAACTGCCTGGCACGACCACTCCGGCGCCCGCTGGCAACGCCAAGCCGACGCCGCCGTCCGGCAACGACGCGGCCACGACGCCTCCGGCCACGGCGCCTGCCGCCGGTTCGACGCCGCCTGCGGCCAACGGCACCACTCCCGCAGCACCGGCGACCCCGCAGGTTCCGAACCAGTAACCTTCGACGTTTGCTGCCGCGGCCTGTTGTCGTTTGAACACAGTCGCGGCAAATGCAGCACGATCACGAAGATTCGAGCGGCTGCGGCGCGGCCTCGCGCTTGAGGCGTCAGCGCTTATTCGACTATAGATTGCACGCGGCATTTTCGGCGTCCTTGGGGGGCGCCGGGCGACGCCGTGGGCAACAAGCATTGAACGATCGGATCTTCGCCATGCAGCTTCGCAGCTTCATTTTCCTGGGACTTTGCGCCGCACTCGGCATCAGCTCCCCGGCCTTCGCCGGCATGCCGGCAAATATGGCCGCACATCAGTCGGTTGACAAAACCGATGCAATCCCTGTCGCATCCACCAAAAGTGATGCGGCGCAGTTGAGGCTTCTCAAGAAGAAGAAAAACCCGACACCGGACGATCTCGCCCAGATCAAGAAGATCGAGGCCAAGATCGTTGCCGACAAGGAAGACGCCAAGGCCAAGGCGCTCGAAGCCAGGAAGCTGGCGATGCGCGAAGCGGCGAAGGCCAAGGCCGACGCGGAACGGCAGGCATTCCTGGCCAAGAAGGGCCAGAGAGACGCTGCAACCGAGGTGGCTGACGCCAAACCAGCCAAGAAGACCGCCAAGGTCATCGAGCCAATTGAGCCGATCGCGCCAATCCAGTCGGCCGAGCCTCTACCGGCCGAGGCGATGAATGTCGCTTTGACCGGCAACAATGGCGAACTGCGCAGCGAGGTCGTCGGCCAGAAGCAGCCGAGCGGCGGCCTGTTCGCCGGCCTCTTCGGCGGCACGTCCTCCTCCTCGATGTCCCTGCTTCCCGAGACACGTGCTCTCGACCAGGCTCTCGCCAAGAGGGAAGCCAAGAAGCAGTTCAAGGTAAAGCCGGAATTCGTGCCGCAGGACGTGGAATTCACCGGCTATGATGCCGGCACCATCGTCATCGACACCAGTGCGCGGCGCCTCTATCTCGTCGAATCATCTTCGACGGCTCGCCGCTACGCCATTGCGGTCGGCCGTGAAGGCCTGCAGTTCAAGGGTACGGTCGCGGTCGGCGACAAGCAGGAATGGCCGCGCTGGATCCCGACCCTGGACATGCAGAAGCGCGAGCCGAAGCACTACGCCCAGTACAAGGATGGCATGCCTGGCGGTGGTCAAAACCCGCTTGGTGCGCGCGCCATCTATCTCTACGACGGCAAGAAGGACACGCATTTGCGCATCCACGGCACCATTGCGCCGCAGTCGATCGGAACCAGCGCCTCGAACGGCTGCTTCCGCATGATCAACGAGCACGTCATGGACCTCTACAGCCGCGTCAAGGTCGGCACCAAGGTCGTCATCATCTGACGCCTGCATCCATCATGCCGAAAGGGCCGGCCTTGCCGGCCCTTTTGTTTTGCCTCGCCCACCACTTCGGCGCCTTCTTGGGAAAAAACCTTCGCGGTGGTTTTTTCTCTGGCGGAATCAATCCGGCCGCGTTAAGCGATGACTCCCATGGCGCGATATGTATTCATCACAGGCGGCGTGGTTTCCTCACTTGGAAAAGGCATTGCCGCAGCGGCCCTTGGGGCTCTCTTGCAGGCGCGGGGCTATCGCGCACGCATCAAAAAACTCGATCCCTATCTCAATGTCGATCCGGGCACGATGTCGCCTTACCAGCACGGCGAGGTGTTCGTCACCGATGACGGCGCCGAGACCGATCTCGATCTTGGCCACTACGAGCGCTTCACGGGCCGCTCCGCCAATCAACAGGACAACATCACCACCGGCCGCATCTACAAGAACATCATCGAGCGCGAACGGCGCGGCGATTATCTCGGCGCAACCGTGCAGGTCATTCCGCACGTTACCGACGAGATCAAGAATTTCGTCCTCAACGGCAATGACGACTATGATTTCGTGCTCTGCGAGATCGGCGGCACGGTCGGCGACATCGAGGCGATGCCGTTCCTCGAGGCGATCCGCCAGCTCGGCAACGACCTGCCGCGCAACAACGCCGTCTACGTGCATCTGACACTGATGCCCTACATCCCGACGGCGGGTGAACTTAAGACCAAGCCGACCCAGCATTCGGTCAAGGAACTGCGCGGCATCGGCATCGCGCCCGACATCCTGCTGGTCCGCGCCGACCGCGCCATTCCCAAGGAAGAGCGCCGCAAGCTGTCGCTGTTCTGCAATGTGCGCGAAAGCGCCGTGATCCAGGCGCTCGACGTGCCGCACATCTATGACGTGCCCATGGCCTATCACAAGGAGGGGCTCGATTCGGAAGTGCTCGCCGCCTTCGGCATCGACCCGGCGCCGAAGCCGCGCATGGAGCCCTGGCAGGCAGTGTCCAACCGCATCCACAATCCGGAAGGCGAGGTCACCATCGCCGTGGTCGGCAAATATACCGGCCTCAAGGACGCCTATAAATCGCTGATCGAGGCACTCTCGCATGGCGGCTTGGCCAACCACGTCAAGGTCAAGCTCGACTGGATCGAATCAGAGATCTTCGAAAAGGAAGATCCGGCGCCGTGGCTGGAAAAGGTGCATGGCATCCTGGTTCCCGGCGGTTTTGGCGAGCGCGGCTCCGAAGGCAAGATCCTGGCGGCGAAATTCGCGCGCGAGCGCAAGGTGCCGTATTTCGGCATCTGCTTCGGCATGCAGATGGCCTGCATCGAGGCGGCGCGTTCTCTGGCCGGTGTCGAACATGCCTCGTCGACCGAGTTCGGCCCGACGAAGGAGCCGGTCGTCGGGTTGATGACCGAATGGCTGAAGGGCAACATGCTGGAGAAACGTCGGGAAACCGGAGATCTCGGCGGCACGATGCGGCTCGGCGCCTACCAGGCTGAGCTCGCCAAGGGGTCCAAGATCGCCGATATCTATGGCGATACGCAGATTTCCGAGCGCCATCGCCATCGTTACGAGGTCAATATCGACTACAAGGAGCGGCTCGAGGATTGCGGTCTGGTGTTTGCCGGCATGTCGCCCGACGGCGTGCTGCCGGAAACGGTCGAATATCCCGATCATCCCTGGTTCATCGGCGTGCAGTATCACCCGGAACTGAAAAGCCGGCCGCTCGATCCGCATCCGCTGTTCGCCAGCTTCATCGAGGCGGCGGTCGAGCAATCGCGCCTGGTATAGGCACCGCCAGGCGGGACCGCGCTTCATGCAGACCTATGTCGCGCTTCTCTACAGCATCATCCTCGGCGAGGGGCGCCGGGTTGTCATGTCCAACCTCAAGGCGATGGCGGAAGGCCTTGGCCTGAAGAATGTCCGCACGCTGGTGGCGACGGGCAATCTGGTCTTCGAAGCACCGGTGACGGAAATCGCCGGCCTTGAGGAGCGGCTGGAAGCAGCCTTCGAGAGTGCCTTCGGCCGCCATGTCGACATCATCGTACGCGGCGCGGCCGATTGGCTGAGGCTTGCGACCGGCAATCCGTTCGTGGCCGAATCGGCCGCCGCGGCGGATCAGGTGGCGGTGCGGGTGATGCGGCAGCCAGTGCCCGACGAAGCCATCGCCACGCTCAGATCCTATGTCGGCGTGGATGAAAAGATGCAGGCCGTCGGCGGCGACATCTGGATTTTCTTCTCTCGCGCCACGCCCAATTCACGGCTTCTGACGGCGACAAGCCACAAGCGCCTGGGCATCGGCACCTCGCGCAACTGGAACACTGTGCGCAAACTTGCCGAGATGGTTGGCGCATAAGGGGCGGCATTGCGCCGCCCCTTATGATGCCTGTCAGGCTTTTGCCGTCCTGGCGCCGGCGCCCACGGCGGCGGTGCGCAGCACGTAGTAGATGGTGCCAGCGATCGCGACGCCGAAGAACCAGCCATAGACGCCCCACCAGGACGGCAGCCAGTTGGTGAAGTTGGGCAGGATCGACGAGAAGATGGCGCCGATGCCAGCGGCGATGAAGGCATTGACGTGCCAGCCGCCCTGGAAACGGAACTCACCGTCCTCGCGATAAAGCGCCTCGACGTCGACCTCGCCCTTTCGGATCAGATAGTAGTCGACCATCATCACGCCGAAGATCGGTCCCATCGTCGCGCCGATGACGTTGACGAAGGAGGCCGCACTGCCTTCCCACGGCGCGAAGGGATAGAGCACAAGCGCGATCAGTGCCGCGATGTAGCCACCCTTCTTGAAGTCGATCTGACGCGGAAAGACGTTGGAGAAGTCGAAGGCCGGCGAGACGAAGTTGGCGACAACATTGATGCCGAGGGTCGCAACCGCGAAGGTCAGGGCGGCCAGCGCTGCCAGGAACCAGCTGTCGAATTTGGCCGAGATCTGGTCGGGGTGCAGCAGCACCTCGTGGTAGACGTCATAGGCGGCAATGGTGGTGACGCCGGCAACCAGCGAGAACAGGATGAGGTTGACCGGCAGGCCCCAGATGTTGCCCTTGCGCAGCGATGCCTGGTCGGGTGCGTAGCGGGCGAAATCGCAGAAGTTGAGATAGAGCGCCGAGAAGTAGGTGACCCAGATCGCCGCCACCGCGAAGAGCGCGGTCCACGAGCCAGGTTCGCCCGGCACACCGGCGTCCCTGGTCTTCTCCTTCAGCACGTCCATCGGGATATCGCTGGTGAAGGCGAAGGTTCCGGACTTGACGCAGAGATAGACCGCCAGGATCAGCATCATCACCCAGACCGCCGGACCCGCCCAGTCCTGGAAACGGCGCACCGTTTCCATGCCGCGCTGGATGATGAGCAGCTGCAGTGCCCAGATAACGACGAAGCAGATGACCTCCAGACCGGAATGGCCGAGGAAATGCGTGCTGGCGTTGAAGTCGGCAAACCATTGCGAGCGTATCAGCAGCGCAACGATGGCGCCGGAGGCGGCGGCTGTCTGTGCGCCGTACCAGAAGCAGGCGACTATGGCACGCACCAGTGCCGGTATGTTGGCGCCCCAGATGCCGAAAGAGGCGCGGGCAAGCACGGGGTAGGGCACGCCGGTCTTCACGCCGGCATAGCCGACCATGTTCATCAGCGCATAGATGATCAGTGAACCGATGCCGATGGCGATGATGAAGTTGACGAAGCCGCCGCAGAACAGGAACAGGCTGGCGGCGAGATAGTAGCCCCAGAGGCTGTGGACGTCCGATGTCCAGACGTTGAAGATCGAGAATGGTCCCCAGTTGCGGATCGTCGCCGGAGCGAGATCCTCGTTGTACAGGTCAGGCGATGCGCCTTGTATGGTCACTGCGATGTCCTCCCCTTGATGGCCACGCGCTTCCGCGCATCGGCCGCGCAGGTTAAGCCTGACGCCGGGGAACCGGCAACCAACCCATTTGCCGGCTTTGGCCTTAAAGATATTCAATGAGAACCGCGCTTATCAGCAGGGGTAAGCTGCTGCCGGCATGCCTGCAAATGCGATTCGAATTCCGCCGATTTTGTTGCGAGAAACCAGGGCCGAAGGCTGCCCGTTTCTTGCCGCCAATCTTTTTTATGCGGAACCTTCTTTTTTCTGGAACCAAATGCCCATCCGGGAGTTTAATGGGGTTCGATCGAGCGGAGGGCGATCGAACCGGGAGGAAACATATGGACCGCTTGCATTTCTTCACACCCGTGCGCCTTGCGTCCGGGGTGGGATACCCAGTTCAGGAAGTCGACAGTGTTGCCGAAGCGATGGTGTTCCTGCGTAAGTGGCCAACAGGGCGGCGCGGACCGGTTTACCAATGCGCCTTGAATTGCTGCTCCGCTGCGCTGTCCGGCAAGATGTCGGCCGAGGAGGCGAGGAAGGCTTTTACCGGATTTGCCCGCATCACCCGCCTGCTGGACGACGACATGGCGCTGCCCATCGGTGGCGAACATATGGAAAACATCTACGCGTTGAGGCGGTAGGCACCGGATTCTGTTGAGCTCAAAGGCTGCGCCCTTGGCTGCGGCAGGGTTTGTTCTGCGCCTCCGGCGAGAACGCACGGCATATGGGCCCGGAGCAGGACCTTCGCGCGATTCTATCGCCCCCTTGCCGCTGGCCACGCGCCGAGGAGCACAAGGCCATCCTCACGTCGAACTGATGCAGCCGATCAGCGGCGCGCTTGCAATTCAAAGACTGAAAACGATCGCACCGGCGCGATCCACCGCCGGATCCGTCACTTGCGGTGCGGCGCATGCATCAAACGGTGGAAACAAGCCTACTCACTTGCGTCCCGGTCGCTCGCTTCCCGGCCAGACACCTGCTCGATGAGGATCCGGAAGAAAACGTGCGGTATGCTATCCGACACGGGAGGCATGACAGGCTTGAGGGCGCCAGGCTCCCACCAGTCAGCATGCTTGCTCAACACTGACCACGCGTGATCGCGCTGAAGCTTGTGGCCGACCCGGTCAGGCAGTTCTTCAAAGCGGCCGTCGACAACCACGCTTCTCCATCCGCGCCCCTGGCCGTGTTCGTCGATCTGGACAGATACCAGGGGATTGGTCCGCATCCAGTCGATCTTCTTCCCCGGCAAGGAGAACCCATAGAGGTGATAGTCAGCGTAGGCGTAGTTGAAGCACACGACGTAGGGCTGTCCGTCCCTGGCGCATGCCAAGTGGCCGACACGATTGGACGCCAGCAATTTCGTGCATTCCAATGCAGACAGTGTGCGGATCAGCATTGAGGTGATCTCCTACTTTTCACAACCATCCAAATTATTGTTTCTACCTTGGCGGTCGCATTCGCAATGATTTAGGTCAAACTGCTGGTCAGCAGGGCTTCGGCTGCGCTTCGGGATACAGCAACCCGGAGGTGCAGCCAGACCGGGACCGCGCGAGGGGCCATCGCAGATGGCTGCTATGGCAATTTTTATTGGACGGCCGGTGCTCCAAAAGGTAATGAATGCACATGTCAGATATGCAACTAGCGATTGCACCCATGATGGATGAGGAAGATACATAAATATAATCAGATAGTTACGAGATGTTGTGTGCAAAACTAGCACAACAAAATTCTGCTTCTCTTCTTTTTTCGTTCCCACGACGTAGCCGCCTACAGCCCTTTTCGGGACGCTCGTGTGCCGACGATATTGAACGCTTCAATGCGGATTTTCGCCGGGGCATCCGTGAACCCGATTGTCCGCCATTGCCTCCAGTTTGTCTGGAGTCCCTGGGCGTTTTCGAACTTTCTGCCTTGCGCCTCCAATCGAAATTCGCGCGCTCTTGGGTGTCTTGATGCTCGGCCTGGTGCTGCCCGGCATACCGCTGACGACCGATGGAGCAGACTATCCCATCGAGCCGGGAACCGTCGCGCGGTCCGATGAAGGAACGCGGCGCGCCATCAGCGCGCGCGATGTGGTGGAACTCGGCGACGTCGTGCGGATGACGCGTGAGCCGGCATCCTACCCGATCTTCCGCCACAATGGCCGGCCCGCCGAGATGGTGATGGGGGAGCTCGCGGGCGCGTTCGAGGCGCCGGTTTACGGTATGCTCGCCGTAGACGATGCCATCGCCAAAGCCAATTGGGGCAACCTCCCGAAACCGACGATCGCATTGCACGGGCAGCCGGACGATGACTCCAAGCCGACACTTCTGTGGGACGGGGAGTGGGAGGTGACGTGGGTCACCTTCCGCGACATGGGCGCGGCCTTCATAGTGGCTATCCTGGGCATCTATATTCTCGTTGTCGCGCAGTTCGGTTCGTTCAGGCTGCCGCTGGTTATCCTGACGCCGATCCCGTTGACCCTGATCGGTATCATGCTTGGCCATTGGGCCTTCGGCGCGCCGTTCTCGGCCACCTCGATGATCGGCTTCATCGCGCTCGCCGGTATCATCGTGCGCAACTCGATCCTGCTGGTGGATTTCATTCGCCATTCCAAGGGCACCGACAGGCCGCTGGTCGACGTGCTGCTCGAGGCCGGGGCCATCCGCTTCAAGCCGATCCAGCTCACCGCGATCGCAGCGATGATCGGGGCGGCGGTCATCCTGACCGACCCGATTTTCCAGGGGTTGGCGATTTCGCTGCTGTTTGGCCTCGCGTCGTCGACGCTGCTGACCGTGCTCGTCATTCCCGCCATTTACGTGGCTCTTCGAGGCGGCTCGAAGCCGGGCAACTACAGCGACGCGCCTGCCGAGATCACAGCGACCGACGAACCAACCTCAGCTCCATCCTGAACCAGCAAGGACAAGACCATGAGCTACTATTTTTCCAAGACGTTGGACTCCAGCTTCGATGCGGCGGTCGAACACACCACAGCCGTTCTGAAGGCTGCGGGGTTCGGCATCATTACCGAGATCGACGTCAAGGAGACGTTCAAGAAGAAGCTGGGGATCGACTACCGCAACTATCGTATTCTTGGAGCCTGCAATCCCAAAATGGCGCTTGAGGCGCTGTCGATCGAGGACAAGGTCGGTACCATGCTGCCTTGTAACGTCATCGTTCAGGAACTGGGCGAAGGGCAGGTGGAAGTCGCGGCGATCGACCCGGTTGCCTCGATGGCTGCGATCGAGAACACGGCGTTGCACGGCCCGGCCGAGCAGGTGCGCACCATGCTCCGGGGCGTGATCGAAAGCCTTTGAGTTCAACAGATTGAAATGGCTGGGGATTTTTGAAATGAACCTGGACTGGAAGACGTTCACCAACGAGTTGTCGGACGGGTTGCGCGAACTGCGTGGCGGGACGCCCGAGGTGATGAAGGGATTCTCTGCCATCGCACAGGCAGCGCTGAAGGACGATGCACTGGACGTCAAGACCAAGGAGTTGATCGCCCTTGCCATCAGTGTCGCGATGCGCTGCGATGACTGTATCGGCTTTCACGCCAAGGCTGCCTTCGACAGAGGCGCAAGCCGCGAAGAGGTCCTTGAGACCCTTGGTATGGCGATCTACATGGGCGCAGGGCCGTCAGTCATGTACGCGGGCCACGCAATCGAAGCGTTCGACCAATTCGGCAAGTCTGGTTGAAGAGGGTGGTTTTGGTTTGGTTGTGGCAGCCGAGATTTCAGTAAACGCCTAAATACCCTGATGGCTTTGCGGGTTACACGTCCTGACCTCGATCACCTCCATTCCTGGGAGCGGCAGCGTTCCTTTGGGGGCTCGGGGTCATCTTTTTACACGGCGTTCGCCGCAAGGGAGTCGCCGCCCCAATTGCTGGGGGCGAGGGGCCACAACTCTTGAATGGACCCAAGCTCGCCGCTCCCTTTCATTCCTTCGAGAAACTGCCGCTGGTCGGGTGAGGGGCGAGATCACAATTGCGTCAGTGCGGTAACCAGATCGGTTCTTCCTGTATAATGTTCGCGATGCGTGTCCGGATCACATTGCTGGCGATGGTTTTTTTGGTCGTCTCGACCGCAGCTGGCATTTGGCCAGCCGTTGCCTTGGCATCTTCGTTCAATGCGCCGGTAGGACAGGTTGTGCTCAGCGCCGGGGATCCTTCAGACACGGTTGAGCGATCGTCATTCAAACCGTGCTTCAACACCGTCAAGACCGCGTCTGTTCCGTGTTTCCCGCAACTTGGCTTGCCCGGCGAGCCACAGATCCAATTGCCGTCAGCGTTAGCAATGACGCGTCCGTATTTTAGGCCGGTACCGATAGAGAAGACCCCGGCAAAAGCGCCTCTAAGGCCGCCGAGACCAGTTTTCGCGGTCTGATGCCAGGGTGCCTGCCGCCATTGGTGGCGCGCCGAATCTCCTTCCAATGAAAATTACGAGCACCCTCGAGGCTGTTCGAAAGGTTGAACCATGAAAACCCACTTCTTGATGGGGCGCAGACAGTTTCTGTTGGGCGCCACCGGGCTGGCCGCTGCTGCCGCGGCAGGCTGCACGACGACCCCCCCACTGGCTTTTGCTGCCGATACGCGGCCAGCTCCCAGGCCCGACTTTGCAACCATGTACGCTGCGATTCCTGATGAGCAGTTTCCCGTGCCAGCCGCACGCATCGACCTCATCGACCCAGAATACTACCGTCAGGTTGTCCGAGATCCAACTGGGGAGAGGCCGGGAACGATCGTCGTCGATACTCCCAAGCGGTTCCTTTATCTCGTGCAGTACCGGCATGGCATGTCACCGGGCTTGGACAATCCCCTGGGTGCGCGGGCGCTTTATATTTTTGAGGATGGCAAGGACACGCTTTATCGGCTCCACGGCAACATGGACGCGCGTTCGATTGGCCACGCCGTATCCAGCGGCTGCGTGCGTCTCCTGTTCCAGGACGTCATCGACCTCTACGAACGTGTCCCGTTAGGGGCTTCGATCCACGTTCTTCAGGCTGAAGGATCAGCCAATGCGTAAGCTTGCAAGCTGGCTTGTTGTATTGCTCTGCGTGACAGCTGCCCCTGTGCAGCTTATGGCACAACAGGGTCCGGGCGACGCTCCCCTGACCCCTGACCAGGTCATGAACGATCCTGATATGCCCTTCCTGGGCGCCAAAAACGCCGATGTGACGATCGCCGAGTTCATGGACTACAACTGCCCCTACTGCCGCAAGAGCCATCCCGCTCTCAAGCAGCTGCTGGCTACCGATCGCCGCGTCCGGGTGCTCTACAAGGAATGGCCGATTTTCGGACCGGTTTCCGAGTACGCCGCCGAACAGGCCCTCGCTTCCAGATGGCAAGGCAAATACGAAGTGGCCCACGACGCGTTGATGACGGCGCCCCGCCGATATACCTCGACCGATGAAGTCAGAGCTGCACTCAAGGCAGCCGGCCTTGATCTGGTGCGTCTGGACGCCGACGCGGCCGCACACAGCGTTGAAATCCACCGGTTACTGGCGCGCAACAACCAGCAGGCGGAAACCATCGGCCTGCAGGGGACTCCGGCATGGATAGTCGGGCCGTTCCTCATTCCAGGCGGCCTCGACTTCGCGCAACTCCAGGAGGCAGTGGCGGAGGCTCGCCGGAAGGATGCCCTGAAATAATCTTGCGGCCTCACAGCAGGCGCTCACCATTATGCCAAGAATTGTTCGGTTCCTGCGTCAGCGATGAGGGTCGTCGCCTCGCGCGATCATTGTGGTGGTGCTGATGGTGCATCCCCTGAGCCATGAGCCCGAAGAACCCGAGGCCGCGCAATTTGGCCGCATCCTTCGCCGGCGGCCACACGGTCAGCGATGCGCCGCCGTCGATATCGGAAGCGTCGAAACGCCACCCGTCTACCCCGTTCATCGTCGCCGCATGGGCCTTCACCATCCGACGCACTGAATCCTGAACCGCTCCCGAACCTGTGACCAGGAATCGGGTTCCGCCCGCGACTGGCTCGCTCCCCACATCGGCGGCCAAAGTAACCGCGTTCATGTCGACGAGATGCGCGCGCAGGGCGTCGATGTCCACTTTGGACCAATCCGTGTCGGGATCAGCCTCAAGGATCGCCACGATCTCCTGGATCGCCGCGAACGCACCTTGGCCGGGCTCCGTCGGAACCTCGGCACCTGTGGCTTGCCCGCTCATCATCTGCATATGCATCTTATGGTCCATTCCGCCTGACTGGGCTTGCTGGGCACAGGCTGCGGAAGAAACCAGGCAGGCGGCGACTGCGAGGGCGCGTATCATGGCAATTGCTCCGTTGACCAGGCATGCTTGCCATAGCCTCGAGCGACGCTACATGATAGAAATCATGTCGCCCCCGCTAATTGCCTTGCTCGACCGTCTAGAAGGCCGCGAGATCGAGTTCGCGGCGGGAGCACCGGTGTTTCATCTGGGTGATCCCGTCCGGTTCATTCACGTCGTGCGTTCGGGCGTCGTTCATCTGGTCAGGCATCAGAACAATGGGACGGCCCTGATCCTTCAACGTGCGGGTCCAAATTCCATCCTGGCCGAAGCCTCGTTGTATTCAGCCTCTTACCATTGCGCGGCCCGAACGGAGGTTGCTGCCGTGACCTGGGCCATTCCGCGCGCCGGCCTGCTCACCCGGATCGAGGAAGACACAGAGCTGGCGATCGCGTGGGCGCGCCATCTCGCACACGAGGTCCAGCAGGCGCGACTGCAGTCGGAGATCTTGTCCCTCAAGACAGTCGCGGCCCGGCTCGATGCGTGGGTGTCCTGGCATGGGAGCCTTCCCGCCAGGGGATACTGGTCAACGTTGGCCCGTGAAGTTGGCATCAGTCCCGAGGCGCTTTATCGCGAAATCGCCTGGCGCCGAAGGCGTGACACGATTTAGAGGCGCCATCTGTGAGCAATAAAGCCAACATAATCGCACAAGGTCCTTCGCCTCGGTATCAATGCCGAAATAGAGGTAAGTGACCGCTGCCAGCGACCGAGCCAAGCCCATGAATGCGCACATCTGGGAGGCGGTCAAAACGCCTGGTTCGTTCCGTCTTCAAAGCTCGCGGAATGGACGCAGGTGCTCACCGAAACATCAGAGTGGTTCATCCCAACCAACTGGCCCCATCGAGCATTGTTCGATTTGGTCGTTTGCTTTGTCCAACTGCCGGGATTGATTTGCAAATGCCTGTCGATCTTGGTGGAGGAGATTACGCCGCCTCTTCTGTCGATGAAATAAATTCTGCCTATAGCGCTCTTCATCGGTTCGGCTTGGCCTTGCAAGTCGACCGTGATCCGGTACGAGCCGGGCGCCGGGCTTGTCACCGACCAACTCGGGGCGGTAACCGCCAGCCTGCTTCCTTCACAGGGTAGCGCCACTGCGGCAGTGGACTGAAAAGCAATTGCGAACGCGAAGATTAGCTGTTTCATCAAGCCTATTCTCCGGAATGCCAAGCCACATGGCCTACTGGGCCGCCTCAGGTCTCCATCATCTTTGCGACAATTTCAGGGTACAGCGATCGTTCTAATCGCGCGCCAGCGAGGCCAAGCTTCTCGCCTTTTTAAGGTCTATTTGCACGCGATCATGCCTTCGCCAAGGCCGTGCCAGATGATCGAAGCGTCGCTAGCGAGATAATTCCATGAACATGCTAATCGCCATCACATTGACGTTCGCCGCGGTCATTGGGTCCTCGTCTTTGCACTTCGAAGCAATCCAGCGCCTCGACAAATTGGCACGCAAGTCGACTGGGGCTTATCCCGCGCTGCTGTTCGTAATCTGCGGCCTGATTGGGCTTCATCTTCTCGAGATTGGTATCTATGCCGCCATATTTCACCTTGCGGACCAGACACTTTCCCTGGGTGATTTCGGCGGAAAGGCCTTCCCGTCAAGCATGGACTATTTTTACTATGCCGCCGAGGCCTACGCCTCACTCGGCTACAACAACGTGATACCCATTGGCGAAATGCGGCTCATCACGTCCATCACACCACTGAACGGCCTGCTCCTTTTGACCTGGTCAGGCTCGTTTCTTTTTTCGCTCGTGGAGGATTGGCGCGGGAAAGGCAAATAGGCTCCGAAGCTCATTTCAGATCAGATTGAGGAAGAGCAGCGTGATTGCCGTCTTCATCTGAATGTGAGCTGGGTCTCCGTTGTGGGGCCGCCTTTGTCGGAAGGACGCAGAAAGCAATTCTGTTCTTTTCACTGTAAGGTGATCGGAAGTTGAGAACCCAACCTGTTGAGAATGGGCGCCCCTCGTGGGCCATAAGGTCGACCAACTTTCCACACAATTTGTTTGCTTCTGGAACGGTGACCTCCATGGTGCTTGTCACCGATGAGGTGGCTGCTGACATTTCGCATTGGGTATTTGTAAGGCCGGTCGCATTGATGATTGCGCAGAGATACGTGGCGTTGGCCACATCGTCAGCACACGCTATGCCCGGCATGGCAAACAAGGCTGCAGCGCAAGCTATCAAAACCCTCACGGTAGCCTCCAGGCGTCGGCATCATTGAGCATGTTTCGTTCGGCCGGCGATCGTACGCCAAAAGCTCGCGCAAATTTGAGAACTCTGGGACAGGGAATTTCTAGGCCTCACCAGCCAGGTTTCAAATGTTCCATAGAGTTCATACCAGCGCAAAGCCTGGTCTTTCAGCGTCAAAGCTGACGGCATTGGACGGCGGCTTGAAGCGGTACCTGGAGCGGGCAGCCCTCCCGATATTACCAAAGTTTCATGCGCCGGAAATGACGCTGTAATGTACGCCTCTCTAGTTTTCTTCGCCTTCGGGATGCCCATCCAAGAGCGTCCCTAAAAGAGGACAAGACCATGAATACTGCCCCCGATTCATATCCCGTCACTCGCAAGCGTCTCATGGCAGCCGCCGCGTCCATCGCCATTGCCGGTGCGATCGGCATCGGCGCGCTGACGAGCGGAACAGGACCCGTTCTGGCCGATGCCGTGCGTGTCGAGGCGCCGCAGGTTGCTGGCTTCGCCGATATCGTCGAGCGCGTTTCGCCCGCCGTTGTCAGCGTCAAGGTCAAGGCCAAGATCAGCCCGGCGGCGGACGATGGCTCCGACCAGAATTCCGATGGGTTCGATAATCTCCCGAACAATCCGCAGCTGCGCCGGTTCTTCAAAGAATTCCGTGGCTTTGGCGACCAGAATGACAGCGGACATCGCCGGTTCGGCAACCGCGGCCACCACAACGACCAGCCTCGCCCGGTGGCGCAAGGATCCGGCTTCTTCATTTCCGAGGACGGCTATCTCGTCACCAACAACCACGTCGTTTCGGAAGGCACGGCATTCACCGTCGTGACCAGCGATGGCAAGGAACTCGATGCCAAGCTGGTTGGCGCAGATCCGCGCACCGATCTCGCCGTGCTCAAGGTCGAAGGCGGTGGCAAGTTCACCTATGTCGACTTCGCCGACGATTCCAAGGTTCGCGTCGGCGACTGGGTGGTTGCCGTCGGCAACCCGTTCGGTCTCGGTGGTACAGTCACCGCCGGCATCGTCTCGGCGCGTGGTCGTGACATCGGCGCCGGCCCGTATGACGATTTCCTCCAGATCGACGCCTCGGTCAACCGCGGCAATTCGGGCGGCCCGACCTTCAACCTCAACGGTCAGGTTGTCGGCATCAACACTGCGATCTTCTCGCCGTCCGGCGGCAGCGTCGGCATCGCCTTCGATATCCCCGCCTCGACCGCAAAGCTTGTGGTTCAGGATCTGATGAAGAACGGCACCGTCCAGCGTGGCTGGCTTGGCGTCGAAATCCAACCGGTCACATCGGATATCGCCGAATCGCTCGGCCTCAAGTCGAACAACGGCGCACTGGTATCGAGTGCCCAGGATGACGGTCCCGGCAAGAAGGCTGGCATCACTGCCGGCGACGTGATCACCCAGGTCGACGGCAAGGACGTAGCTTCGCCGAAGGAACTCGCCCGGCTGATTGGCGCTTACACGCCCGGTAAGCCGGTCGAAGTTACCGTATGGCGCGATGGCAAGAGCGAGACGCTCAAGGTCGATCTTGGCAAACTGCCCGCGAGCGACAAGCAGGCATCTGCCGACCAGCAGCAGCCCGCCGCTCCGGCCAGTTCCGACACGCTGGCCAATCTCGGCCTCACCGTAACCAAGTCGGAAAACGGCAAGGGGCTGGTGGTGACTGATGTCGACCCCGACAGCGACGCGGCCGATCGTGGGATCCAGCCAGGCGATATCATCGTCGCTGTCAATTCGACCGATGTGAACACCACCAGCGACGTCTCCAAGGCCATGGCCGATGCCGCCAAGTCCGGGCGCAAGGCGGTTCTCATGCAGATCACACGCGACGATAGAAACCGCTTCGTCGCGCTGCCAGTTGCCAAGGGCTGAAGCGGTCTCCGGAACTGGAGTTCAGTTTCGCAAACTGTTCGACTTTCCACTACGGCAGTTTCAAACACCCCCGAGCCGCCGCACGGGAAAGCATGGAGGAGCGCGCTTTAGTCAGTCATCGTGCTCTCTCCCGGCGGCAGCGGACATCGCGTCGTCCGCTGCCGCACAGGTTTTCCGTCCAGATGATTGACGGGGGCGATTGCGCAACGTTGGTAAGCGGCGTGCGGTCTAGTCCGGCAGCCCGGCATTGCTGAGTGCCTCCGCCATGGAGGCCGCCAAAACAGACTCACAGTTGACGCCAGACAACTGGAGACTGTAGCGGAATGTGGGTTGCAATTCGAGAACCCGCGCCGCAGTCGTCCTCGCCTCAGCCAGGCGCCCAAGCTTGGCAAGCGCCGCAGCCAATTGCACGTAGGTGATGCTGTGGGCGGGATTGGCCCGGATAGATTTATGGGCTGCACTGGCCGCGTCCTCGTAGCGACCACGACGAAAATAGCCAAGCGCCTGCGCGTCGTAGGCTGCGAAGGCCCACGGATCGAATGGGCTGAGGCGGATGCCTCGCTCGCTCCAATCGATCGCACATTCCTCATCGCCGGCCCAGCCAGCAACAACACTGCCGAGAATGTAGGTGAGCGCACAGGAAGGGCTCAACGCCAGCGCTGCGTCGAAGGCGGCGAATGCGCCAGCGCGGTCGTGGCCGTCCATGCCGATGGAAAAGCCGGCCAGGGTCAGAGCTCGAGCATCATCCTGGCCAAATGTCATGGCTGCATCGGCATGGCGTAGCGAGGCCGTCCGATTTTCTTCCCTAAGGCCGACCCGCAGGAAGAGGCAATGATGACACATGGCGGCGTTCGCGTGTGCCAGAGCGTAAGTCGGGAGCAGAATTAGCGACCGCTCGAGGCTTGCGAGCGCTCGAGTGACCTGCTCCGGCATCCCCGAGTCGACATCAGGTTGCGCCTTGAGGACAAGCTCGTAGGCGTCGAGGCTATCCGGCCGCTTGCGCCTGATGCGTTCGATCTCCGCACGCTGAAGCCCCGGCTCCATTGCGGCAACGACCGAGGAGGCTATCTCGTCCTGCAATGCGAATACATCATCGAGCTTACGATCGTAGCGCTCCGACCAGACCTGAGCGGCGCTCGTTGCGTCGACAAGCTGACAGTTGATGCGCAAGTGATCGGCGATCTTGCGCACGCTCCCTTCCAGCACGTATCGCACGCCGAGTTCCTTGCCTACCTGTCGCGGTGCAACCATGCGTCCTTTGTAGGAAAAGGTCGTGCCGCGCCCGATGACGAAGACCCATTTGACGCGCGACAAGCCGGTAATGATGTCGTCGACCATGCCGTCAGTAAAATAGGCTTGCTCGGGCTCATCACCCAGGTTGGCAAAGGGAAGCACGACGACGGAAGGTTTGACCGGCAGCTTCAGAGATGGAGCCTCTGTGGCGCCAACGTCAGGGTGGCGGATTACGACCGGTGGGCCGATGTACCTGTAGCCCCGACGTGGCAACGTCTCGATCCACCCTGCGCCACCCACTTCTTTCAGGACTTTGCGGATGGCGGCGATTTGGACCGTCAGGTTGCTATCCTCGACTGCGAGGCCCGGCCAGGCGGTCTGGAACAGCACCTCCTTGGGAACCGGTTGCGTGGCCCGATCAAGCAGCAACTGGAGCAAGGCGGCCGCACGATGTCCGATTCCAGCGGGCTCTGATCCACGCATCAAGATCCCGAGGCTGGTGTCGAGGTGGCACGGGCCGAATTCGTAGATCGCGGACATGGACCGAACAACTGTCATTCGGAAACGTTTCGCAACATTTTCGCAGGCCCTTCACGACATGTCGAGGTTGCATAATGCACTCTAGCGAGCTCCTCGATGAGGGAGCTTGCAGCAAGCAAAGGAGTCGTACCATGCGCGCACATGCAGTGATCCGACAGCCAAATGACTTTACGGGCGTAACGCTCGCCGGCCAGCCGATGGCTTTCCTCGTGACCGGAAAGCATACCAAGCACACGAGCATGTTCGACTGGACGATACCCGCACGGTTCTCCACCGGCCGCCATGTCCACCGTGTGCAGGAGGAAACCTTCTATGTCGTCGAAGGTGAGTGCGAATGGCAGGTCGGCGATGAAACCGTCCATGCCGTCCCCGGCACGTTCGTGTTCATCCCACCGGGCGTGCCGCATAACATCGCCAATACGAGCGACAGGAAGGCGCGGGTGATCATGACCGTCTCGCCCCCTGGGCACGAGCATTATTTCGAGGAGCTTGCCGAGATGGTCTCGCGATCTGGGCCACCGGACCCGAAGGCGATTGGAGACCTTCGCCTGCGCTACGATACCGAGCAAATCTCGGCGCTGCAGGCCATTTCTGAAAGCTAAAGACGAGAACTGGATCGGCGAGGTCTAGCAGGCTGTTGAAGAAGAGCTGGCGCGGTTGTTTGGAGCGTGATTCACTGTTCCCCGGACGATTGGGGATTTGTTGATGCGCGGCTTAGACGAACGGACAGGTTCGCTTTTTCGTATGTCGATCTTGAGGCGCGGGTTCGACGAGACCATCCGCTGCGGGTGATACGGGAGATCGTGAACGCGGCTCTCGTGGGGATGGACGGCGATTTTGCGGTGCTTTATCCGCCCGGGCTCGGCCGCCCGTCGATCGCGCCGGAACGGTTGCTGCGTGCGATGCTGTTGCAGGCCTTCTACGGCATTCGCTCGGAGCGTCAGTTGATGGAGCGGATGGAGTACGATCTCCTGTTTCGCTGGTTCGTGGGTCTTGGTGTTGATGATCCGGCCTGGGATCATTCGAGCTTCACCAAGAACCGGGATCGGCTGTTGGAAGGTGAGATCGCGGCCAAGTTTCTGCGCGCGGTGCTTGCGCAGCCAAGGGTGAAGCGGCTTTTGTCGTCGGATCACTTCTCGGTGGACGGGACGCTGATCGAAGCCTGGGCTTCGATCAAGAGCTTCCGCCGCAAGGACGGGGGCGACAACGATCCGGATGGAGCGGGTCGTAACGCCGAGCGCGGCTTCCACAAGGAGAAGCGCTCCAACGATACACACCAGAGCACGAGCGACCCGCAGGCGCGGCTCTACAAGAGGGGCGACGGTCAACCGGCGAAGCTCTGCTACATGGGGCATGCGCTGATGGAGAACCGTCATGGGTTGGCGGTTGACGGCGGCATTACCCATGCGACAGGTACGGCCGAGCGGGAGGCGGCGCTTGCCATGGTGGAGCGCCGGCCATCGCGGCGGCGCATCACGCTGGGTGCCGACAAGGCCTATGACGTGCGCGCTTTCAACAGGGATCTGCGCGAACGCAAGATCACGCCGCACATCGCCATCGACGGCCATCTGAGCAAAACCGGCAAGCCTCGCGTGACGGCGATCGATGACCGCACGAAGCGCCATCCGGGCTATGATGTCAGCCAGCGCTGCCGCAAGCGGATCGAGGAGGTGTTCGGTTGGATCAAGGCCTCGGCCGGCATGGCCAAGGTCAAGCTGCGAGGATGCGCCCGTGTGGGCGCGGCCTTCACCTTGAACCTGGCGGCTTACAATCTGGTCCGCTTGCCCAAGTTGCTGGCAGTGCCGGCATGAGCCTCACCGGTCGCTGGCGGATCGTCGCGATGCCTGACTATGTCGAGGACTATCGCGACATGATGGAGCCCGCCTACATTGAGTTCGCGGCGGATGGCTCCGGGGAATTCGCCTTCGGCTGCGTCACCGGGCAGATCATCGGCGCGGGCGACGGCAACAATGTCGCCTTCTCCTGGCAAGGCAATGACGAAATGGACGAGGCCCAGGGCAATGGCTGGGCTGAAATCCAACCAGACGGCTCCATCAACGGACAAATCTGCTTCCATGGCGGCGACGAAGCTGACTTCGTCGCTCGTAAGTGCACTTCTTCAACAGCCTGCTAGAGCGCGTCGCGCAAGCGTTCAATCAGGCGGCGAGGACCTGCCAGCGGAAGCTTGAGCCACGGCTGGGCCTGGCGATCGGGGATGACGTCAGGTTGCGGCGCGCCGGGGCAACCTTCCTGCACTGTGGTCCATGATGGGCTATTGAGTACGGTGTCACAGCGCGCCAAATGCGTGCTACCTGCCACGATCAGACAGGCGAAGCCGCCGGACGGGAAGAACTGATCGTTGGCCCTGCAGACGGATGTAGCCGGCGCGGACCTTGGCGCCGGGCCGCCGGGGCAATGATCAAGGACCTCGTTCCAGGACAAGATGTTGAGGCTCACCTCACACCGGGCCAGGTGGCTTGCTTCGCCGACCCCCAAGCAGGCATACTGCCCGGGCTGAAACCGCCCCACAGGGGCCACACAAGCCGCGTCCGCCCACGCCTGCGCCGTCATAGCGACGAGGGTCAGGGCGACAGGAAATGCGGTGCTCCTCAATTTCGTGAGTCCATTGCTGCTGCTTGCTCAATCGCAAGGTCCGATTATGGCAAGATAAGGTCCAACGGGCCAGGTTGTGAGAGACCAGGCCGGGTGTCCATTCTTCTAACGCGCAGTGCTCGTCGATTGCCCCCATTCCGTTGCACCCGTTCCGGGCCATGGAAAGCAATGCGCATATAGCACCGTTGCCGGCCACTCACCGTCACCGCACGAATAGACGAGGGCGGATATATCTCGATTGACTAAAGTAAGAAACGCCCGATGGACATTTCGCATTGGATAGATCACGGATTATTGCCCGAGGGAACAACTTCGTGATCATAGGCCTCCTGGGTCAGAATTGCCCAACTCGTGCCACAAAACGGGTAATTCATTCCGGCGTGCAAAACGCCGCCAAGGCTTTGCAAAGCAACGATTAATTCTAACCTCTAGCGGGAGGCATACATGATTCCTGCAGGCATTCGTGCGCCCTTTTCAAACCCAACGACAAGCCTCGCCACAGCCCTTATTGCGGTCGGCCTCGTCGCTAGCGCGCCGGACGCGCATGCTCAGACCGCAGCCGCCGGCGCGGCGAGCCAGGCACCGACCGGTTTGTGGCTGACGACGCCCTATCCGGAATTCTCCGCTGAGGCCGGCAAGGATGTGAGTGTGCCTTTAAGCCTTGCCAATCGCGGACTGCCGCCGCAACGCGTCGAACTCGGTGTCGACGGGCTGCCTGACGGATGGAAGTGGGAGATCGACGGCGGCGGCAAACCAGTCACAGCGGCAATCGCGGGATCGGACGGCACGGTCGGCCTTACACTGAAATTGACGCCGAAGGCAGGTAATGTCGGCAAGGTTCTGAACTTTGCCGTGTCGGGCAAGGCAGGCAGCGAAGCGCTGAAATTGCCGATGGAAATGACGCTTGCCAAGACCGAGCCGGCGAAGCTGACGCTGGAACCCAAGCTTCCTGCATTGCGCGGCACCGCCAAGTCTGCCTTCGACTTCCAGGTCGACATCAAGAACGAAGGCCAGGTGGATTCGACCGTCAACCTACTCTCGAAGGCGCCATCCGGCTTCCAGGTCACCTTCAAGCAGGGCTACGGGTCGCAGGAACTGACCAGCCTGCCGTTGAAGGCCGGGGAATCGAAAACGCTCTCCGTCAGCGTCCAGCCGCCGGACAATGCCGAGGCTGGTCAGTATCCCGTCGCCGTCGCCGCCAGCGGCGACAATGTCAGCGCCGACACCAAACTGCTGCTCGATATCACGGGCAGGCCGGCCGTTGCGCTTTCCGGCCCCGAGGGTAGGCTCTCCGGCGATGCCACGGCGGGCCAGGAGCGCACCTTCACCTTCACGCTGTCGAACAGCGGCTCCGCGCCTGCGCGCGATCTGAAGTTGTCGGCGAGCCCTCCCTCCGGCTGGAAAGTGGCCTTCAATCCCGAAAAAGTCGATGAGATCGCGCCCGGCGCGACATCCAATGTCGGCGTATCGATGACGCCTTCCACGCAGGCGATCGCCGGCGACTATATGGTATCGGTGCGTGCGAACGGCGACGGCGCATCTGACAGCGCCAATTTCCGGGTGACAGTGCGCACATCCACGCTGTGGGGGGTTACCGGCCTCGGTGTCATCGGCGCTTCCGCGTTGATGCTTGCCTTCGCCGTTACGCGGTATGGACGGCGATGAGCCCGGTCATTGAGGCGCGCGGTCTGATCAAGCGCTACGGTCGATTTCCGGCGGTTGACGGCATCGATCTCACCGTCGAGAAAGGCGAGGTCTTCGGACTGCTCGGCCCGAACGGTTCGGGGAAGACCACCACCATCCTGCTGCTGCTCGGCCTCACCGAGCCCACTGCCGGTTCGATTCGCGTTCTCGGACTCGACCCGCTGCGCCAGCCGCTGTCGGTGAAGCAGCGGGTTGGCTATCTGCCGGATCAGATCGGTTTCTACGATCACCTGACGGCCTACGAAAATCTCGCCTACACGGCGAGGCTCGCGGGCCTCGTTGCCAGCGAGGCGAACAAACGCATCGTCGGCGCGATGGAGCGAGTACGACTGGCGGATGTCGCCGACCGCCGCGTCGCAACCTTCTCGCGCGGCATGCGCCAGCGCCTGGGACTTGCCGAAGTGCTCGTCAAACAGGTCGAGATTGCCATCCTGGATGAGCCGACATCGGGCCTAGACCCGCAGTCAACTCAAGAGCTGCTGGATCTGATACGCGAGCTGGCGGCCGACGGCGTGACGATCGTGCTTTCCTCGCACCTGCTTGCGATGATGCAGACAATTTGCGGCCGGGTCGCACTTTTCCGGAGGGGACGCATTGGCCTTATCGGCCGGGTCGCAGACCTCACCTCGGAGATTCTCGGCGGAACGCATATGGTCGAAGTCGAGGCTGAAAACGCCGATCTGTCAAAAGTGCTTGCGGGCGCTCCGCATGTTTTTGGCCTGACCCCGCTGCAGAAGGGACGCTGGCGTGTCGATGCCGACGCGGACGTCAGGGCTGACATCGCCCGGCGCATCGTCAGCGCGGGCGGCGCGCTTCATTCCATGACCATCCGTCAGCCCACGCTCGACGAGGTCTATGTCCGCTTTTTCGAAGGAGAGAACCATGACGTCGCAGCGTGAAGGGTCGCCGTTTGCCGGCCTGTCGACAATCGCGCTCAAGGAAGCTGCCGATCACATGAACAGCATCCGCATCCATCTGGTGATGCTTCTGGTGCTGCTTACGGCAATCGGCTCGGTCTATGCCGCCATCGGCCAGATCAAGGCCACCGTTAGCGAAGACCAGTTCCTGTTCCTGCGCCTGTTCACTACAGCGCAGCAGCCACTGCCGTCCTTCGTCTCCTTCCTCGGCTTCCTCGTGCCTTTGGTGGCGATCGCGCTGGGCTTCGACGCCATTAACGGCGAATACAGTCGCCGCACGTTATCGCGCATCCTGTCGCAGCCGATCTACCGGGACGCGCTTCTCACCGGCAAGTTCCTGGGCGGGCTGTTGGTCATCGCCATCTGCCTGCTGGCTCTGTGGCTGCTGGTCACCGGCCTTGGCATACTCTTGCTCGGACTGCCACCCAGCGGGGAGGAGATTGCCCGCGGCCTTGCCTTCCTGTTCGCATCCTTCGTCTATGCCGGCGTCTGGCTGGCGGTAGCGATGGCCTTCTCGACAATCGTCAAATCGCCCGCGACGTCGGCGCTGTGCGCGCTCACCGCGTGGCTGCTGTTCACCGTGTTCTGGCCGATGCTGGCCCCTCTGGTCGCCGGCGCCATCGCGCCGATCGACCCCCTCGATCCGATGACTGCGGTTCATCAGATCGACATCCAGCAGGCCATCGCCCGCATCTCGCCCAACACGCTCTATGGTGAGGCCACCCTTGCCCTGCTCAATCCGGCAACCCGCTCTCTCGGCCTGCTGTTTACCAACCAGTTGAGCGGGGCCCTGATGGGAGCGCCCTTGCCCTTCTCCCTGAGCGTGGCCCTGATTTGGCCGCAGCTCGCCGGCATGATCGCGGCACTTCTGGTGTTGTTCACCATCGCCTACGTTTCGTTCCAGCGGCAGGAGATAAGGGCGTAGGGGCGGCTGCCTTGCATTGAGCTGGAATGGACAGCTTGCCGCTTAGTCCAATCGCTCGAACTGCGCTGATGGAGAACCAGATCGGCGGGCCAGTTTGACCGAAGAAGGACCCTAAGAGTCACCAGCCAAGTCTCGGCGGGCTTTGTCGAGTTCCTCGGCATATCTGCGCAAAGCATAGCCTTCGGTCAGCAAGCCCACCACGGTGCAGTCGGCGAAGCTGGTTACCACCGCCAATTCTTCTGCTCCCGCTCTCTGAAAAGACTCGGCGGCAGCCTGCACATTCATGGACTCAACCAGCACCGTATCCTTGAATTTGGCCAACGCGAGAACTGGCGTCTCGTCGTCATCCTGATCACTATGGAGCTCGGCCACTAGCAGCATGCCGCAGTAACGCTTGTCGGCATCGATCGCGATCACGCGTTGAGCAGAACCAAGCGGCACCTGCTCACGAAACGCGGCAAGCGTGGTGGAGGCGTCCATCATTCGGACGTCCTTTCGCATCATCGAGCCGACCGTCAGGCTGCGCATCCAGCCGACATCGTGTGCACCGCGGATCGTTTCACCACGCAGGTGGAAGCGCCAGGTCGAAAAGGAATATCCGAAGGTCTCACGCACGAGGGTAGCCGAGACGATCGATGCCGCCAGCACGAGTCCGGTCAGCGTCAAGTCACGGGTCGATTCCAACGCAAGAAAGGTCATCGTCAGCGGCGCGCCAACGACGCCAACGGCCAGCGAGGTCATGCCAACCACGGATGCGACCGCCGGGTCGATGCCGGTGGCTGGGGAAACATATGCCATTGCGCCGGCAAAAACCTTGCCCAGCAATGCGCCAAGGAACAAGGAAGCGAAGAACAGGCCGCCGCGAAATCCGGACCCAAGCGAGATGGCGGAGGCCGCCAACTTCAGTACGAAAACACTGGCCACAGCGGCGAGGCCGTAGTTCATGGCAAATTCGCGATGCAAGGCACCGTGACCACTCGAAAGGATCTGTGGCGTCAGAAGCGCTAGGAGACCGACCAGGACGCCGCCTATGACGGGTCGGATCGAGGCATCAATCGACAACCGCGCGAATGCACGTTCAATCAGCGTCACCAGATACATGATGGCGATGGAGGCACCACCGCCCAATAGCCCAAGGATTAGGAACGGCAAATACTGGCTGGGCGTCAGCGCCGGCAAGCCCGAGAGTTCCAGTGGAAATGGCACGCCACCGAACACCTCGGCGGTCAATGAAGCTGATACGGCGGCGGTCATGACGGACGCGACATTGGCGACCGAATAAATGCCGATCACCAGCTCGAATCCGTAGAATGCGCCGGTCAACGGGGCGTCGAATGCTGCGGCGATGGCGCCGGCCGCACCACAACCGACGAGGATACGAACGTCGTTACGGCGCAATTTGAACAGACGCGCCAGCCGCGAGGCGAAACCGGCACCCATTTGCGTATAACCGGCCTCAAGTCCAACCGATGCGCCGAACCCACTGGAAATCATCGTTTGAACAGCAATGACGAACGTGTCGGTGAGCGACATGCGGCCACCGTAAAGGGCGTTGGCCTCGATCGGATCGATCGGTGTGCGGAATTTCCATTTCTTGAGGTAGATGATCGTCAGGCCGAGGATGACCCCGCCGACGGCCGGCACCAGTGCCTGCAGGGGTGTCCCAAGCGAGAACATCGCCGAGAGGCGCGCCTCGGGCTGCAAACCGAACAGCAATGCGTGCATGATCTGAACCAGCCAGCTCATGGCGTGCACGAGCATGCCGGATATCACGCCAACGACAGACGCAAGCAGCACGACCGCAACGCCCCGTGCCTCCAGCATCGGTATAGATCCGATGATCAGCGCTCTTAGCCGGCGCGCTTGAACGAGGGGTTGGCGTGTTGAAAGCATAGAACTTTCTGGCAGGCGAGCTTGGAAGAACGCCCAAATGTCATACGCGTTACTCATTCCGAGGGAAAGCGGCGAATGGGGCAGGACTTGGGCAACAGGTCTTGCCGCTGCCATCGCCTAGATGCCGAAAGCACCATGGGCAGCGACAAAACCATGCCCATGGTCAGCCAGCCGCCCAGCAGACCACCTTGATCCCAAGCCGGTTCTGACGGACATATTCAGCCAATCTGAGGCCGTTGAACTTTCCTAGGCATCTTTACGTCGGTCACGACCAGGTCAATTCGCATTGGGATCGAAGCAGTTCGATGGCGGCATCTTCTTTGCCTGCCTCGTAAACCCGTGCACCCAGCCATCCTCTTAGAATGTGATCGGATCATCGGATCCAAAATCAGGACCGCCGGAAAGGTTCCTTGCACCTTGGCTCCCGTCCAACGTCAAATTCCGACCACCCTCGATGCCGCTACGCGCGCCGGCGCGATCTGCCAAAAGAATGTACCAAGGCTGCGTCAGCAGGGGCCAGCATGCTCGAATGTCCGTCAACGATTTTTCTCCGGCCTCACAGGACTTCGCCGGGATAAGCCCCCCACAAGTCGGTCTGTTTTACGAAACCGGACATCGACTTCAGCGCTACTCTGCACCATTGTCCATCGCATCGCTTCAGTTTGACTCCAACGACAGGCTCGAACCAGCAAATGACGGGGCCATCGAATGTCGGCTTGTTGCGCAGTGCAACGTCGCCTTTGCTCCAAGGGGCGATGACTGCGGTTCTACGTACTGACAGAAGCGACATATTGATCCATCCGTTGGTTCCGGTCCAATCCCTGACCCGGCGCCAGTTGCCAGATTGCTGGTAGATCTCAAGTGGAATGCCCGGCCGCATGAAGACCCATTCAACGCTGTAGCCGACTCCAGGTCCAACGCGCAGGTTGGCGGGCGAAGCCTTCAACGAGACGAAGCGAGGTAGAGGAATGGCACTGGTCTCGGCTCGCAATCCCGTCGTCGTTGCAGAGGCGGCCAGCAGAGCGGCGGCGAGAACGGACCGAATGACCGTGCCCACGATAGACAAACGATACAAGACTTCACCGCACTTTAAGAGTGGAAACCTGCTTGAATTCAGACATTTTCGCCACCGCCAATTCTGGACAGGCGTGACCCCTGTCGCCATGAAGCCGAGTGGCCCTGCTTATCCAGGCAGCGCCAGCACTCACCTTGCCTCGATCTGCCGCTACCATCCCTCCTGCAAACGCAGTCGTCGCGGACGAAGTATCGACCTTTCCTCAGCCGCTGGTCTGGGCAGGAGAGACATTGCGCGCGGGGATCGCATCCATCGCGGCCAGTTTCTCTGCGCACAGGTCTGCCGCACCGGGCGCTTTCCTTTTTATGCCGGCAAGATTGATCCAGCCTCCATCAGTAATGAAGCTGTCGCGCTGGTAGGACGATGTTTCCTTCAGTTTGGCCAGATTCTGGCTCGCATCGGCTGCGCTGACGAACTTCTCGACACACAGATTAGCAACCAGTTCGGCCCGCGCGTCTCGTGCGGAGGTTTGGGCCATTTTCAATGCGGTCCCGCCGGTCGTCCAGCCGCCGGCTGTGAAGCCGACGATCATGGTCAATACTGCGGCGCCGACCAGCGACCAGAACCAGAGTGTCTTGGATGGCTGATAGTTGTCCCAGCGTTGGGACACGCTTTGATTGTCTTCCATTCTTCTTCCTTTCCGCTACGCTTTGTTCAGATTTGCTGACAGCTCCACGTTGCTCCCAAGGCGAAGCTTCCCCGCCCCGGTGCGAGCGAAACTCTTTACAAATCGATTCCGCTCAGCGGCAATCAGCCAAGGGAGCAATGGACCGGAGGTGTCAGAGGCACGCCTGAGGGCGAAGGTGTAGACAAGAGGTACCTTGCACCAAGTCGCCAGCGTCCGAGTCATTGCGCGTAGGCACCCCGCCATGAGGAACCTCCCAAAAAGGAGCGGCGTCGAGCTTTACCGCCATACGCAATATACCGAGATGGATCAGAAACTATTCCAGCCAGATCGGATTTTTCTCGGCAAACTCCGCGCTCAGAGAATCGGCGCCATGAGAATTTAGGTATCTCGCTAGGTTTTGGAAGAACAAGTTGGCACGGCCAAAATACCGGCGACCGGACTGCCTCACATCGCAATTCCAACCGAGGGCGCCTGCACAACGGTGGTGGCGTCTCCTCGCTCTAGTCAAGAGGCACTCGAATTGACAATCGGATCCGGCGGACCGAACTGAAAGCCTGTTGGAGCCAACAAAAGCAGGACGACGGCGATCGCTATCAATGCGATGATGATCGCGGTGTTGACGAACTCTCTCATGTGTTTAGGTGCCGTTTCACCATCCAACTGGCGCTCCTCCAATTTGAGAACGCAGCCAGCGGTCCCTTGTTGCAGGCGCTGCCGCATGTCAGCCGCTGAGATTGTCGTCTATCGCCCAGAATTGAGGCGCGAGCGTTTATCGCTTGGTCCAATGCAGGCTTTCTGTTTCCAGCATTCTGTTTGCAAGTCTTGCTCGCCTTCAGGGCGGCGGTAAGGCCGATTAGTGAATAGGCATACTGGGTGCGTGTACCTCTCCAGGACGTGGCGAACAGCTTCATTTTGCTGGCGGCTCGCATGGCGCTAACCATTGATCGATCCTGATCGGCGTTCTGCAGCCAAGCCTTGTTGTCTTGGGTAAACATGGAGAAGCGCTGGTCTGCAATCACCACATCGATGTCCGAACCTGGCTTCAGCCGATACCCCATGATGGCTTCGGGCTGCTTATCGTCCGACGCCCGCGAGACGATGACAAAATTCTCGCCGTGATCGACATCTGCCGGCAGTTTGGAAACGGGGACACTCAAGACATAGCACCTTTTCGTATCAGAGCGATAAGAATAGACGCCCCAGGCGCCGTGCTGAGATAGGAGTGTGGGGGCGGCCTGCGCCCAAGTGATTGAAAGTGCCAAAGATGCGACGGTCAGACCAGTTGCTTTGTTGGTCATCGTTTCCTTCCTGCTTATAGCGCCATGGCATCGGCCAACATGGCCTTGTCCTAACCGACAAGATTTGGTTGCCGGTTCCTCATTTCGCGCATTGGAAATTCGTAATTATCGTCAGCACGCGCCGTGCCTGCTTCTCAAGCGGACCGCCTTGTCGGGACGTGGACGTGGTTGCTTCCCGTCTTTCGCGTTCTAGTAATCTCGAATTGCAACAAGCCGATCCCCCCTTATCGTGGCGATAACGAGATGGGATGCCTGCGGATAATATTTTGGCAAAGCCGTCGCTTGATGAGCGATCGTCGCGCCATCGAGTCCACACAACTCCCCTCCGAGCAATCGAGCGCGATCCCCATTTCTATCCACCGCAGCTATGTAGTCTCCGTCGTAAGGGTAACCGATGAGCGCAACCTCCTCAAAGTCTTCCAATTTTCGCATCGTTGTTCGCCTCGTGTGTGCTTCCAGACATCTATAGTCGGCACCGGACACTTTATCGGCAGGCAACGCAGTCATCCAATTGTTCTTTAAACAGGCGAAACGGCCCAGCGGCTATGGACAGGGGGACAACCGCTGGGCCAGATGAGAGCGCGCTTCCTCCCGACCGCGAGCACTGACGCAAATGTTGACGTTCATCACCAGAAGCCTCGTTAGTCAAATGAAGCCCCTTTCAGCGGCATCCAGGGCCTCCGCGTCTACCGCCCCGTTCGTGTCGCCATGGACGCTCACGCGAAGCCGAACTCGGCGCTGATTTCCAGACTGCAATTATGCATGGCCGGCCATATCTTCATTCGCACAAGCTATGTGCGCAATTCGCTGAGCATCCGAAGTTTGTTGCCGTGCCTGCGAAAGCCACAGCATGCGATGCTGGCACGACATCCCCCTCATTGCCGACCTCGCGGCGACAGTAATTTCGTATCCCCCGCAGCGAGCGCATTGGAATTCGACCTTCCGCGCCGTAATATCAGAAGCCAGCGCGGATCCTGTGCAAATTGGGCAAGCCGACGCGTAGTATTGCATGGTTTTTGGTCGACAAAAATGTTCTCAAGCGTTCGCTTCCGAAGCGTCAGATCTTAAAGATGACTCCGTGCCTAGCGTCTGGCGCGGCCATTTATTTAAGGAAATATTTACTCTTCTCCGTGTGCGGCCGATACGGCTTTCATATGAGACGAGTAATCTGTCGACCTTCAAAGCGATGTGTGGTGTAGTCTTCTCGAGCTCGTGGAACGCCCATATTACGAATCTGTCGGAGAGTCTGTCTGGCCGATATAGGATCACCACACGTGGATCATCAGGATCGCTAAACGTCACCCCCACATCGACACCAAGAAACCGTACGAAATGTTTCTGAATTTGTTCGGCAGACATTCAGCTGCACCTTTCTCTGGCTCGGCATTGTCGTCGCACTGCACTCATCAGCCCCTAATCTTGGAGCCCAGCTTCCTCCGGGTAGCCACTTCGATCCCCTTTGCTTCCACTTCGAGCCGCTCGGGTGCGGCAGGTCCCATAAGTGCATACGCTGTGCCACCCGACTGCCAGTAGACAGTCGGAATACGCCCGTCTGTCGCGGACGTTGGGGGAACAGCGTCTTCGCCGTTCATCGGGGCGGCAACAAGTGTGATCCGGCCAAGGCTCGGCGTGTTGGCCGTCACAACAAGGCTCTGCCTTTCGTTCCAGGGCTGCACCTGAACATCCGTCACCTGCCAGGACGAGGGAAGGGGAGGCATGCTGATGTTGAGGGCGCCAACCAGCCTTTCGATCTTGTCCTGTTTCAGCTCGCTTCCTTGCTGTGGGCCGGCATCCAGCTGTGCGACGCGCAAAGCCTCGCGGGCGGCAAGGATGAAGTTCTCATCCACCGTTCGCCCACCTTGGCGGAGCGGCTCGGTAACCGAGTTGGCTGCCCAGCCCAGCCCAACGAGCAGGATCGCGGCCACCGGCATCCTGAGTGCCGCAGCCATCTTCCGCCGCCGGAAAACCCCTTCGAGTTGCCTGGCTCCATCCAAGCTTGCCCGCGGCGGAAACAGTCGCTGGGGCTGGGCGGAACGCAGAGCCTCCATGCGCTGCGCTTCAGCAAACACCTTGGCGGCAAGCCTCGGATCCAGCGCCAACCTTGCCTGAACGTCGCTTCTCTGGGAGGGCGATAGCTCACCGTCAAGGAAGCGGTTGATCTCGTCCTCGGGAATGCTGTCATTGGCTCCCATCAAGACGACCTCCAACTACTCTCAGGTGAGATTGTCCACGATCGCTGGAACGGTCCAAATTGTCTCGCAGGACAGCCCGCGCACGGCTCAAGCGAGACATCACGGTTCCGGTCGGCACGCCGAGCACTTCGGCCGCATCGGAATAGGTGAAACCCAGGACGCCAACGAGGTGAAGAACTTCGGCGTGTTCGGTCGGCAACGCCGCCAGTGCCTTCCTGACATTGGAAAGCTCGACAGAGTGCTCCTGCGACGGGGGCAATAAATGATCAGACAGCATCGCATAGGCCGCAAGGCGACGCTTCTCGGCATTTGCACGAGTGACACCCGTCAGAAACGTGTTGCGGACAATAGTGATCAGCCAAGGCAGCAGCGGACGCGAAGCGTCGTAGCCACGAGCCAGTGAAAGGGCACGGGCAAGCGCCTCCTGCACCAGGTCGTCGGCATCGGCGTCGTTATGCGTGAGCACCCGACCATAGCGCCAGAGATCCTCCAGGTGTGGAGTGACATCGAAGTTTGCCTTCATACGTCACATACTGAACTCGACCGGATACTATTCCAAGGCAATCGCATCTCTCGGCAAGTACGGCTCGCACTGCCAGGCTTCCTACGCGGCGGGCCTCGACAGGCAATCAGGCTCTCTTACGCTCAACGTCTTGGCTCTAAACTGCGATCTAGTCGATGGTTAATAGAACCAGAAGTGCGATCATGCCGCAACGTCGACTAATCCGGCATCAAGTTTGCGGTGGCGCTGGTGACCACGCTATCTCGCGGTACGCGGACAGCGTAGACTTTCCACCGGGATGTCTCATTCAACCTGTTCATTGTGCTTGGGTTGGATCATGCGGGCGCCGACCCCGGCATGGCGCTGGGCATGAGCTCCTCGTGCCCGACCTGGCAACGCTCCAGCCCCTTGGCAAAGCTTCAACCTGCTCGTGCCAGCCGGCATTGGGTCTTGTGGGTTTGGCGCCCTGGTGGTCAACCTATCCTGCAGCTACATGCTTGCTGCCTACCGTGACCAAAGTCGGCCAAGCCTTAGAGGAGTTGCCGGCAACGCACCTGGCGGCTGCGCAACGCCTTCAGTGGTTACGATATAACGACGCTCAAACCATTCGAAGTCTGCCGATTGTGTCTTCGACGCTTTCATGCAGGTAGGCGCTGCCATGCAATTGGGCGTACAGTCGAGCAGGGTCCCGGATGGCAGCATGACGACGATCCAGGCAAACCGGTTGGACCCGCACGGCCAAGAGACAAGGATCTTGACGATGGGAACACCCAAAAATCGATCCGACGTCGGGCCACTGCGGCCGAAGCTGGCCAATGCCCCTGATATCGCCACCGCGTCAGTTCCCAACACCCTCACGACGCTCGATGTGAACCCAGATGCCGGGCTCACGCTTTCCCAGGTCGCCACACGGCGCAAAGCGCACGGTTACAATGAAGTAACCGAAAAGAAAGGCCATCCGGCCCTGACATTCCTACGAAAATTCTGGGGAATCTCAGCATGGATGCTTGAGCTGATTATGATTTTGTCCGCTGTGCTCGGGAACTATACCGACCTCGCGGTGGTCGGCGCATTACTGATCGTCAATGCGGTGTTGAGTTTTGCCCAGGAGCAGCGAGCTGCCGGCGTTGTCGAGGCTCTGCGTAAGCGCTTGCAGGTCAACGCACGTGCTCTTCGAGATTCGAAGTGGCAGGTAGTCCCTGCCAGAGAGCTGGTGCCAGGAGACATCGTCCGCGTGCGTTCCGGCGACATCATCCCGGCGGACGTAAAACTCCTGGTGGGCACCGTGAACCTTGACCAGTCGGCACTGACTGGAGAGTCGCAAGAGGTTCACAAGGAACCCGGCGACGTTCTCTCGTCGGGCTCCATCGTCCGGCAGGGCGAAGGCAATGGTGTCGTGATCCTGACTGGCGCAAAAACCTATTTCGGTCGCACCACGGAACTGGTGCAGGAGGCGCGTCCCAAACTTCATATCGAAGCGGTTGTGGCAAAGATCGTGCGCTGGCTCTTCGTTATTGTCGGCTTGCTGCTCGCCGTGGTGCTCGTGCTGTCGTTGATCCGCGGTACTCCCCTGCTCGAGATGATCCCGCTTCTGCTTGTCCTGCTTATGAGCGCGGTTCCTGTCGCTCTTCCAGTCATGTTCACGGTCAGCATGGCTTTCGGGTCGAAGGAACTGGCCCGGCGCGGGGTGCTTGTCACCCGGCTGAGTGCTGCGGAAGACGCTGCCACGATGGATGTGCTTTGCGTGGACAAGACGGGCACGATCACGATGAACCAACTGGCAGTCACGGGTGTGATTCCCTGGGAACACGCAACGGAAGCCGATGTGTTGATCGCAGGCGCTCTCGCTTCGCAGGACGCAAACCAGGATCCGATCGACCTGGCCTTTCTGGCGGCGGCTAAAGCGCATCATGTTTTCGATGGTTTTGGCGCGGTCACGCCCATTTCTTTCGCACCTTTCGATGCGAAAACTCGCCGCACGGAGGCTGTCGTCGATCAGGGCGGACAGCGGCTGTGCGTGATGAAGGGAGCAGTGCGCACTGTTGCCAAGGCCTGTGAACTCCAGCCGTCCGAAATCGCGTCACTTGACGTACGTGTCAATGCGTCGGCAGCAAAGGGATATCGAACGCTTGCAGTGGCGCGCGGCGCCGAAAACCAAGCTCCTGTCTTTCTTGGATTGGTGGCGCTTTACGACCCGCCGCGACCGGATGCCAAACAGCTCATCTCGACACTCCGTGAGATGGGCGTGCGGGTAAAGATGCTCACCGGCGACGCACTCCCGGTGGCCATCGAGATCGGGATGGGCGTTGGACTCGGCAAGATCCGGCGCATGGCGGATTTGGGGGAACCGGACGCGCCAACAAGTTCTGGAGACGCCGATCTTTTCGCAGATGCCGACGGTTTTGCCGAGGTCTACCCCGAAGACAAATACATCGTGGTGAAGCATCTGCAGGCAGCAGGCCATGTGGCTGGCATGACGGGCGATGGCGTCAACGATGCGCCGGCCCTGCGCCAGGCCGAGGTCGGAATAGCCGTCAGTACCGCGACCGACGTCGCCAAGAGCGCCGCCAGCGTCGTTCTGACCGACGCTGGCCTTACAAATATTGTAACCTTGGTCGAGCAGGGACGGACGATCTATCAGCGCATCCTCACGTGGGTCATTAACAAGATCAGCCGGACCATCCTGAAGGCTGCCTTCGTTGCCATTGCATTTATCGTGACTGGCAAGTTTGTGGTCTCGGCCTTCGCGATGCTTCTGCTGGTGTTCCTGACAGACTTTGCGAAAATCTCGCTGTCCACGGACAATGTTAAGCCATCAAAGAATCCGGAGACGTGGAATATTGGCGGCTTCATTATTGTGTCCGCCGCTCTGGGCGTCGCAATGGTTGTGGAAACGCTTTTTCTACTTTGGATCGGCTGGACAAAATTCGATTTGGCAACCAACAATGACGCCCTCCACACGTTCAGTTTTCTGATGCTCCTGTACTTTGCCGTCTTTTCCGTCGTGTCTGCACGGGAGCGCGGTTGGTTTTGGGCAACCAAGCCTAGCAAAACCTTCATGTCGGCCCTGGCCGCGGACGCCATCATAGGGACCGTGCTGACGTTCGTCGGGCTTAACGGACTTTCGCCTTTGCCCTGGTGGCAGACACTTGCGACTTTCGGTTATGCGCTCGTCTCATGTCTGGTGCTGAACGACGCGTTGAAAGTCGCAATGATCAGATGGCGCGCCCCCAATGCGGTTCCGGGTAGGCCCGTGCTCGCTCCAGCAGCGTCGAAAGGCCAGTCATGAAAATCAATCCGAGGGACTTTCGCGTGCGGGAAGGTGACGAGGTCAATCTCGACAAATGGCCGACGAAAGTGGAGCGCGTCTACAAGTCGAAACAGCAGTATCGCAAGCTTTTGCGGGAACACGTTGAGCAATTGAGCGCGCTGCAGCAGCTACTGTATGCATCCAACAGCTATGCAATCCTGCTGATTTTGCAGGCGATGGATGCGGCAGGAAAAGATGGCGCCATCAAGCACGTGATGTCAGGGATCAATCCGCAAGGCTGCCAGGTATTCAGCTTTAAACATCCCAGCGCGGCCGAATTGCAGCACGATTTTCTCTGGCGAACCACCCGTGATCTGCCGGAACGCGGACGGATCGGCATCTTCAACCGATCCTACTATGAGGAGGTTCTGATTACCCGCGTCCATCCGGAGATTCTGCGGAGCGAAGGTCTGCCTGACGCTCTGCATAAAGAAAAGACCGTCTGGCGCGACCGATATCGTTCAATCTCTAATCTGGAGGGTCACCTCTTTGGCAACGGAACGCGCATCATCAAAATCTTTCTGCACCTATCGAAAGAGGAGCAACGAAAGCGCTTCCTCGAACGTATTGATGATCCGGAAAAGAACTGGAAGTTCAGTACCGCGGACGTCGAGGAGCGAAAGTTCTGGAAGGACTACATGCAGGCATACGAAGAATGCCTCGGTGCGACAAGCACGACCGACGCGCCTTGGTATGTTGTCCCGGCAGACGACAAGGAAAACGCCCGTCTGATCGTCTCTCAGATTGTTCTTGAAGCGCTGGGCGGGCTCAAAATGTCGTATCCGAAAGTCAGTGATGAACGCCGTCACGAATTGCAGAGGATCCGCGAGCGCCTCGCAGAATAGCTCCGGCCGGTTCAAGCCCTGTCCTTATGCGAGACGAAGAACTAGGATTTCCGCTGGCCTTCTGGTTCAGGTCCTCTTGAACCCCACGTCGCCGGCTCGGGATTAAGGGCGCGCACCTCGATCAGAAGGGTGCGGGAACCGGGTAAGGTGAAGCTCTCGCCACAGACCATTATCGATGGCAGCGTTCACGCTGGCCTGGAGGCGCTTGGAGCTCTTGGCGAGTGGCATGTGGTGCTAGCTATGCAGTCCCGGAGTGTGATGCTGTATCATTGATCCTGAGTCGTCAGGAGGCGGATGCGCTATGAAAAAGGGCGCTCTTTAGTTCAGCCGAGCGAGCGCTTTTTCTCCACGAGTTGTGGCAGGGGGGTTGTCAGGCTGGATATTCACAAGCTGCCGCGCAATTTGAGGAGGATCTGAAGGGATACAAGACTTCATCAATTCCTTCCAGGCAGGCGCTGGTGCTGGCAAATCCAATCGCCTTTGCTACAATCGCGATCCTTTTCGGAATCGGCATCGGGGGGCGAAACTTTCTTACCGAACGCACCGCCAATCTTGAGAGCCGCATTGATCCGCCGGCCGGTCGACCTTCAGCCATTTCTCGGAAATCGCGTTGAGGTTCCCGTCGGACCTGGCGGCGGCGATGATCTCATTGATCTTGGCCATCAACGCCGGTTGCTCCATTTTCATGCCGATGTAGCAAGGCGAGTTCTTGATCAGGAATTTGACTTCGGGCCGCTTGGCCGGGTTCTTCATCGATGATGGCTGAAGCAACGACATCGCCCGTCGCGATCACATCGACCTGGCCCGAGAGGAAAGCGGAAATCGGGCCGTCGTTGTCCTCATAGCGCTTGATATCGACGCTCTCGGGCGCGACCTTGGTCAGTTCGAGGTCTTCGATGGCGCCGCGGTTGACGCCGACGGTCTGCCTGCCAGGTCTTCCGCCTTGGCGACCACGACGTCTGCCGGAGCGAAAACGCCGTTGTAGAAGGGGCACGGGCAACGCCCGCAGCTGTTGCAACTGCCGTGGCCTTTCGCCTCACGCCGACAGCCAACTCGCCTCGATCATGATCAAGTAAGTCGGCGGGCCAACCTGCGGTTGGAGTAAATGCTTTACAGCCCGGTGTGGTAGCGCTACCGTTTCCACGTCGCGTGAGCAGGGAGGGGAGCCTGGGGCTGTCGCGGACCAGACACGAGGCGGTTTTCTTCGACGATGTCGCAGGAAGCATTCGGGAGGAAATCGATGGCGGCTGTCGCAATTGGCGAAGTCTACAAATCATTCGGGGCTGTCGAGATTCTTCACGGCGTCAGCGTCGATATAGAAGACGGCGAGTTCGTCACGCTGGTCGGGCCCTCGGGCTGCGGAAAATCGACCCTTCTCAGAATGATCGCTGGCCTGGAAAAAATCTCGCGCGGCCAGATCACGATTGGCAAACGTGTCGTCAATAACGTTGCGCCCAAGGAACGCGACGTCGCGATGGTCTTCCAGAATTATGCGCTCTACCCTCACATGACAGTCGCCGAGAACATGGCGTTCTCGCTGATGCTCAAGGGTGTCTCCAAGACGGAGAGCGATGCCGGTGTTCGCCGGGCCGCCGAAATCCTGGGGCTGGTGCCGCTGCTGTCGCGCTATCCCCGCCAGCTTTCCGGTGGCCAGCGCCAGCGCGTCGCCATGGGCCGGGCGATCGTGCGCGATCCGCAGGTTTTCCTCTTCGACGAGCCGCTGTCCAATCTCGACGCCAAACTCAGGGTGCAGATGCGCGCCGAGATCAAGGAACTGCACCAGCGCCTGAAGACCACGACGGTGTACGTCACCCACGACCAGATCGAGGCCATGACCATGGCCGACAAGATTGTCGTCATGCATGACGGCGTCGTTGAGCAGATCGGGCCGCCGCTGGAACTCTACGACAGGCCGAACAACCTCTTCGTCGCCAGCTTCATCGGTTCGCCCGCCATGAACCTGCTCAAGGGCGCGATCGAGACCAACGGTCCACCGTCCTTTCGCGGCGCCGGTGGCATTTCGGTGCCGCTCGCCGAGCCACTTCCCATCGGCAGCGGCGGGCCAGTGGTTCTGGGTATACGGCCCGAGCATTTGCGGCTGTCCGACCGAGGCATTCCCGTCACCGTCGTTGTGGTCGAACCGACCGGGTCGGAGGTGCAGCTCATCGGCCGCACTTCCGGGGGTGACGAGATCGTCGCCAATTTTCGAGAGCGCCATTCTTTCACGCCGGGCGAAACCGTCCAGCTCGCCGCCGAGCCGGGACTCATTCACCTTTTCAACGGCGAGACCGGGCAGCGATTGGAAACGCGCAGCAAGCAATAAGGACCATCACGAGGAATCGACAGGAGGAGATAAGCATGAAGGTCACCAGACGCGACGTAATCCGCACCACCGCCGCTGCAGCGGCGGGTGCCTTGGGAAGCCGGTTCATCAGCTCGCCCGCCTTTGCCCAGGAGGGACCAAAATACCAACCCGAGGACGGCGCCAAGCTTAGGCTGCTGCGCTGGTCACCCTTCGTCCAGGGCGACGAGGACCAATGGCTGGCCAACACCAAGCGATTCACCGAAGCGACCGGTGTCCAGGTCCGCGTCGACAAGGAAAGCTGGGAGGATATTCGCCCCAAGGCAGCAGTCGCCGCCAATGTCGGGTCCGGCCCCGACCTGATGTTCGTCTGGTTCGACGATCCACACCAATATCCCGACAAGCTGCACGACGTGACCGAGCTGGGCGAATATCTCGGCTCGAAGTACGGCGGCTGGCATGACGGACCAAAGCAGTATGCGACACGGCAAGGAAAATTCATCGGCCTGCCGCTGGCCACCATCGGCAATGCAATCGTCTATCGCGAGAGCTGGGTGAAGGAAGCTGGCTTCTCGGAATTTCCGAAAGACACGAAAGGCTTCCTCGAACTTTGCAAAGCGCTGCAGGCGAAGGGACATCCGGCCGGTTTCACACATGGCCATGGCGTCGGCGACGGCAACAATTACGCGCACTGGCTGCTTTGGAGCCATGGCGGCCAGATGGTCGACGAGAGCGGCAAGGTGACGATCAATAGCCCCGAGACCCTGAAGGCGATCGAATACGCGCAGCAGCTCTACAAAACTTTCATTCCTGGCACCGAGAGCTGGCTCGACGTCAACAACAACCGAGCCTACCTGGCCGGCGAACTGAGCGTGATCGCTAATGGCATTTCGGCCTACAACACGGCCAAGATCAACAAGGACAAGGATCCGAAACTGACCGAAATCGCCCAGGACACGCGCACGACCAACCTGCCGATCGGACCCATCGGGAAGTCCGTCGAGCTGTTCCAGGTGACCACCGCCGTCATCTTTGACTACACGCCTTACCCGAACGCGGCCAAAGCCTATCTGCAGTTCATGTTCGAAGACCCGCAAATGTCGGACTGGATCACCTCTTCGGCGGGCTATTGCTGCCAGACGCTCAAGGCGTTCGATAACAATCCTGTGTGGACGGCCGACCCCAACAATGCTGCCTACGCGAAAGCCTCGGCCACACTGCGACCTAACGGCTATGCCGGGCCGCTAGGCTATGCCTCGGCGGCAACCATGGCCGACTATGTGCTAGTCGATATGTTCGCCAAGGCCGTGACAGGCCAGGCGACGCCGCAAGTTGCGATGGAAGAGGCCGAGAAGCGCGCAAACCGCTACTATCGCGTTTGAGCCGGGCTCAGCCGGGCGGCACGGCTGCCCGGCTGGCTTCAGACTGCGTCAAGGCCATTCCGACCGATCAATAAGACTTAACAGGAGCCGACCCCATGGCCGTGCCGTCCGTCGCCGTCCAGCCGCGTCCGTCGATCCTTTCGCGCCTGTCTTCGCGCCTGTCCGAAAGCCAGAACGCGCTTGGCTTCGGCTTCATGCTGCCGGCGGCGGCGCTGCTGCTGGTGTTCCTGACCTATCCGCTCGGCCTCGGCGTTTGGCTCGGCTTCACCGATGCCCGCATCGGCCGCCCCGGCATCTTCATCGGCCTGGAGAACTACGAGTATCTTTGGAGCGACGCCGTCTTCTGGCTCTCCGTCTTCAACACCTTGCTCTACACGATCAGCGCCTCGATCCTGAAATTCGTGCTCGGCCTCTGGTTGGCACTCATTCTCAATCAAAACCTGCCCTTCAAATCGTTCTTCCGGGCGATCGTCCTGCTGCCGTGGGTGGTGCCAACCGTGCTCTCGGCCATCGCCTTCTGGTGGATCTACGATGCGCAGTTCTCGATCCTGTCATGGGCCTTGCAGCAGATGGGCCTTATCGACCACCGCATCAATTTCCTTGGCGATCCGACGAACGCGCGGGCGTCGGTCATCGCCGCCAATGTCTGGCGCGGCATTCCGTTCGTGGCGATCACACTGCTTGCCGGCCTGCAGACGATTCCGCAGTCGCTCTACGAGGCCGCGACGCTCGACGGTGCCAACCGCTGGCAATTGTTCCGCTACGTGACGCTGCCGCTGCTGACGCCGATCATCGCCATCACCATGACGTTTTCGGTGTTGTTCACCTTCACCGATTTCCAGCTGATCTATGTGCTGACCCGCGGCGGGCCTGTAAACGCCACCCATCTGATGGCGACACTGTCGTTCCAGCGCGGCATTTCCGGCGGTCAGCTTGGCGAGGGCGCTGCGATCGCGGTGGCCATGATCCCATTCCTGCTTGCGGCGATCCTGTTCAGCTATTTCGGCCTGCAGCGCCGCAAATGGCAGCAGGGCGGCGGAGACTGACATGGCCGCGATCGAAAGCAACCGTCCGGACACAGACGAGGGCGGCATGGGCTATCTTCAGAGCCTGCCCAGGCGCGTCGTGACCGTCTATCTTCCGCTGCTGGTGTTCGTCATCGTGCTTCTGTTCCCGTTCTACTGGATGACGATCACGGCGGTGAAACCCAATCTCGAGATGACGGATTACGCGAATTTCAACCCGTTCTGGGTCGTGCATCCAACTCTCGAGCATATCCGCTATCTTCTCTTCGAGACGTCGTACCCCGGCTGGCTGCTCAACACGATCATCATCTCGACGGCCGCCACGTTCCTGTCACTGCTTGCTTCGGTGTTTGCGGCCTATGCGATCGAACGCTTGAGGTTCTCCGGGTCGCGCCAGGTTGGTCTGGCGGTCTTCCTGGCCTATCTCGTGCCGCCCTCAATCCTGTTCATTCCACTGTCGGTAATGGTGTTCAAACTCGGCCTTTACGACACGCCGTTCGCTCTGATCCTTACCTACCCGACCTTCCTCATCCCGTTCTGCACATGGCTGTTGATGGGTTACTTCCGCTCGATCCCGTTCGAACTGGAAGAATGCGCGCTGATCGACGGGGCGAGCCGCTGGCAGATCCTCACCAAGATCGTGCTGCCGCTGTCGGTGCCCGGCCTAATTTCCGCCGGCATCTTCGCCTTCACCCTGTCCTGGAACGAGTTCATCTATGCGCTGACCTTCATCCAGTCCTCCGAAAACAAGACCGTCCCGGTCGGCGTGCTTACCGAGCTCGTGCGCTCGGACGTCTACGAATGGGGAGCCCTTATGGCAGGCGCACTGATCGGCTCCCTGCCGGTGGTGGTGCTCTATTCATTCTTCGTCGAGCACTACGTTTCCTCGATGACGGGGGCTGTGAAGGAGTGAGGCCTTGCTGCAGTCGCGTTCCGAAAGCGCGCTCGCAGAAACACCGCGGGCCTGGCCTTGTCGGAAGTTGGAACTCCGTCCTCAAGCGACATCGGGATTGAGGCAAAGCCATGCTTGTGTCGGCTTTCGGCTTGCTCTGACTAGCCGAATGACCAGCGCCATCGCCGCTGCCATCGAGAAGGAAACTGAGAATGTCCTCGCATAAGATCGCTGTCATCGGCGGTGACGGTATTGGGCCGGAGGTCGTCGAGGCCGGGGTGAGGGTGCTGGAAGCCTTGGCTGCTGTCGAGCCGGGTCTTGCCTTCGCTTTCAAGCGCTTCGACTGGGGCTCGGATTACTATCGCCGCAATGGCTCCATGATGCCGTCGAACGGGCTCGAACAGATCAAGGACTTCGATGCGATCTATTTCGGCTCGGTCGGCGACCCTAATCTCCCCGACGATATCACGCTTTGGGGTCTGCGTCTGGCCATCTGCCAGGGGTTCGACCAGTACGCCAATGTGCGGCCGACGCGCCTCCTCCCTGGACTGACTGGTCCGCTGCGGCCCGAACTCGGCAAGCAGATAGACTGGGTAATCGTCCGCGAAAACAGCGAAGGCGAATATGCCGGCGTCGGTGGTCGAGCCCATCGCGGCCTGCCGATCGAGGTTGGTATGGATGTCGCGATTTTTACCCGCACCGGCATCGAGCGGATCGCCCGTTTCGCCTGCAACCTTGCCATGTCGCGCCCGCGCAAGCTGCTGACCGTCGTTACAAAGTCGAATGCGCAGCGCCACGGCATGGTGTTCTGGGACGAAGTCGTTCGCGAGGTGGTTCGCGACTACCCCGGCCTGACTGTCGACTGGATGCTGGTCGACGCCATGACCCAGCGCATGGTCAACAAGCCCGGCAGCATCGACACGGTGTTGGCGACCAACCTCCATGCCGACATTCTCTCAGATCTGGCCGCCGCGCTTGGCGGTTCGCTCGGCATCGGTCCGACGTCGAATATTGACCCGTCGCGTAGCCGTCCGTCCATGTTCGAACCCATTCATGGCTCGGCCTTTGACATCACCGGCAAGGGGGTGGCCAATCCGCTGGGTGCGTTCTGGACGGCAAGCCTGATGCTTGACCATCTCGGTGAGCAGGCTGCAGCGCGTCGCCTTATGGTTGCGATCGAGATTGTCACCGACCGCGGAGAGTTTCTTAGCCCGGATCTTGGCGGTACCGCGAGCACGGCAGAGGTTACGGCCGCCGTGATCGGGGCACTTCGCGCCAACTAGCGAGCACGACTTTGGCAGAGTTTTAGCAATGGGGCGAGCCGTAGAGGAAGCGCCATCGCGGGTAAACTTCCTCAAACAAAAGCGCAGTAGGCGCTTTGACTAGATGGGTTTTGCGCCTGAATTATCGGTTCTCGTAGGCGCTCTCAGCTATGGCGGATGGGGAAGAGACATAAATAAAATCAGTCAGTTATGGGCGTTTGTGTGCAAAAAATGCACACGAAAATTCTGCTTCTATTCCATTTCCGATCCTGCGATAGACCCGCCGATCAGTCTTTTGCCTGGCCGTGTGCCGCTACCAGTCGCCAGTTCGACCATGAGGATCACCGCCGTATCCACCCCCAGCCGTCTGTTGCCAGGTTGGTGTTCTGCGATCAATTGCGCATCTCCGACGGGGTTGAGCCAACAAAGCGCTGTTGCGTCTCCGCTGCGAGCATCCTTCGGGCACCGCGACATATTCTTGGGCACCCTTGATTATATCGCACCCGCTCTTGACCTGAATGCACTCGGCTACCCAGACGTCGCGATCGATCGCCGGCCAGGAGTTCGAGTCGGAAGAGCGCTACCCCCTGTTCCCCCACCAAGTCGACTGCCGTGACGCCGGATGATTGCGAGGACTACATTGTCCGGAAGTGATCGACAAAGTTCCCGGCTTGAAGGGCGGCCCGAGCTACAGCTACGCGCTCGAGCGTACTTGCAGCATTTCGGCTGGCTGCCGGCCTCGGCAATTGGTGGCTTTTTTCAGCCGCTTCTTCGGCATCGGAAGGTAGGCGCCGGCCGCTGACAAGAAACGCTCCATCGTCATCTTCGTCACCGACGGTGAGAATGAAGAGGCCGACGAAGCGCGGACGATTCGCCTCGGAACAGCGCGGCGACCAGGTCTATTTCCTGTTCATGGGCGCCTGCGAGCACAGTGTCGACTTCAAGTTCCTCAACCGTATCGCGAAGCGCTTCAACAACACCGGCGTCGTCATCGTGCGGGACCTCGACGGGTTCGTCGACCTTTCCGACGACGAGCTTAACGCACGTCTGCTCGGCCCTGAACTACTCGAGTGGCTCCGCTCCTGAGCCTGCGGGCGTTTCGTCTCCAGTCGGAGTTCGGGAACAGAATACTTCCATGGGAATTAAACCCGTATAACCAAGGAGAGCCCCATGGACCACACCAACCACGTTCGCCTCACCGGCGCGGAACTTACCCCGGATTTGCTGGAAGGCGCCACCATTTACGGCCCTGATGACAGCGAGATCGGCTCAGTTAATCATGTTCACGGCTCGGGAGCGGCTGCGCGGGTCATCATCGATGTCGGCGGATTCCTCGGTATCGGCGCGAAGCCGGTCGCTGTGGCGGCGAGCGAGCTCGATTTCATGCGGGATGAGGATGGGGATATTCATGCCTCCACCAGCTGGACAAAAGACAGCTCAAGGCAATGCCTGAGCATAAGGACTAAGGCGAGGGGGCAGCGCTCGCTCACTTGAGCGCTGCCCCCTCGCGCTCCAACTGCCTACAAATCCCGGACTTTCGTGGGCTGGACGAACCCTCCCATCGACGGTATCATCACCGTCGAAGTTTTTTGGGAGCGGGGCTGCGACACTCTCATTTGACATATCGGAGGCGATTTTCGATGTGGAAGACAATTGGCAGGCTTCGAATATCCAGGCGGACTTGGGAAATAATTCTTCAGGGAATGAGAAGTCCGAGAGGATCGGTATATTACCGCAGTATCTGGCGGTGATATGCCCAAAGCGGCGCCCGATCCGTTTGGCCGTCGCCGATATTTCAAGCCGGCATTTCAAATGGTCCTGTTGGCCGAGTTGGCACAACCGACCAGATTTTCGTTGTTCTCCCAATAGGTAAAATCTGACTGTCACGAGCGGGATGGGCAAGGACAGTTAACATCGGCCATGTCGTTGTGCATCCCGAAGATGCCTCGATCGCATGAACCGGTCATCGTGCCCCTGCTAGGTCGCCGATTGGCTTCCGAGACGCCGCTTCATTCGTTCGCGGGTCAATGTCGATCACGGACAGTCTCGTCGCCATGATTGGTGCGTATCGCGCAGAGCTATGCCCCGACGAAGCCTCATATGAGGCGAGAGCTCGCTGCGCGAGCAGTCTCTCGACGACCCCACACCGGACGGATCCGGCCATGATCGCGATACCGGCTACGAATCCCACAATCATCGCCGCCGCGTTGAACGCGCGCCCACCGAAAAATCGTTTTCGCCTTGACATAGATCAAATCTGCATGAGATGGTTCTATTCATGCAGAATATGCATGAAGGGCGTACATGGAAACCCGAGACCTTCAGACCTTTCTTGCGGTTGCTGCCTGCGGCAGCATTACCAAGGCGGCTGATATGCTCGGGCGTTCCCAGCCCGCCGTGACACGCACCATTCAGGATCTCGAGGGAGAACTCGGCTTCGAATTGCTGCACAGGATCGGTCGACGGGTGCAGTTGTCTGAAGAGGGAGTTGCCTTCGAGGAAGAAGCGCGGCGTCTGCTGATGTCGTTCACGGAACTTGCTGCTCGGGCAAAGATGATTGCCGCTGGCAAGGGCCGGATCCTTCAGGTCGCTACAACTGCCGCAATCGGCAATGGTTTGATCCCGACGGCCTTGGCAGAACTGAAAAATATTGAGCTTCCGTACGAGACGCATATTGGACATTTTCTGTCCTCGACAGTCGCTCAGGAAGTACGCAGCGGACGGGCCGAGATGGGCTTTTCAAGCTTGCCGCTCGATACTCCTGGATTGGATGTCCTACGGCTTTATTCGGCGCCGGTGGTTGTGGCCATGCATGAGGGTGATGCGCTGGCTGAGTTCGATGTGGTTCCGCTGTCTGCTTTCTCCGGTCGTCGACTCGCCACCATCCTCAATCCGCTGCGGTTTCAATCGCATATCTCTCGGACACTGGCGGCCCGCGGTATCGAGACGGGTCCGGTGATCCGGACGAATACTGCCTACAGTGCCCTGTTGATCGCAATCAAAACAGGTGTCGCCGCGATTATCGATCCTCTCACGGCCTACGGCCTGAGCCCCCCTGGCGTCATCATTCGCGCGATCGACATCACCGTTCCATTCTACTGGGGCGTACTTGTTGCCCAAAACCGACCGCTGCGCGCAGTGCCGCAGGCCTTGGTGGAGGCTGTCGAAGCTGTCGCAGAACGGTCGATCGCCGGTTTCACCAGACTGGACCCGGGCATGGCCGGCCAACTAGTGACCGGTCCCGGATCGAGCATAAATTACGGAACCGGAATATGAGGCATACTTCCACCTCGGCAGTGACCACGGGCCTTGCCGCGCTAGAAGCAAAGCTTGAGCAGGATCTCGACTTTCTAGAGCTGCCCGCCAAGCCCTGGGTCCCCGCGCTTTCGCGTGATGGCGTGCCGGTCCGTGACGTCGTCGTCATAGGTGCCGGCATGTGCGGACTTGCGGCCACGGCAAAGCTGGTGCTGAGCGGGATCACCAATGTCGTCGCCTATGATGCGGCTCCGGCCGGGCTCGAGGGGCCGTGGGTAACGTTTGCCCGCATGCAAACACTCCGGTCACCGAAGACCCTCAACGGTCCGTCGCTGGGCCTGCCGCAGCTGACGTTCCGTGCCTGGTTCACGGCACAATGGGGCGTCGAAGCCTGGCAGTCGCTGGACAAAATCCCCAGGGGCCAGTGGATGGATTACCTGGTCTGGTATCGCAAAGTCCTTGCTCTACCGGTGCGCAACGGCGTGCGGATGACGGGCATATCGCCTGTTGGTGATTTCATCGCAGTCGATATCGAGGGCGCCGAAACAGGCCGGGTTCTCACCCGTCATCTCGTTCTGGCCACAGGCCGGTCGGGTCTCGGCGGTTTTGCCGTGCCCGATTTCCTTAGGGGTATCGACCACGCCTTTTGGGCTCATTCCGCCGACGACATCGATTTTGGTGCGCTTAAAGGTAAGCGCGTGGCGGTCATCGGTGCCGGTGCCTCGTCGATGGACAATGCCGCAACGGCGCTCGAAGCGGGCGCCGGCTCTGTGGACATGTTGATCCGGCGCAAGGAAATGCCGCGCATCAACAAGCTGACCGGCATAGGCAGCCAGGGTGTCGTCCTCGGCATGTACCATTTGCCCGATGACTGGAAGTGGAAGTTCTTCGACTACACCGCCTCGACCCAGACGCCGCCGCCGCGTTCATCGACGCTTCGGGTGTCTCGTCATGCCAATGCTCGGTTCTTTCTCGACTGCGGCATAATCGCGGTAAAGCAAGATGCGGAAGGCCTTCTGGTCGAAACCACACAAGGGCCGATGCGCTACGATTTCATGATCGCGGCAACCGGCTTTTCGAACGACTTCAGCGACCGCCCGGAATTTGCAGCACTCGCCCCATACATCCGCACCTGGTCGGATGGTCGATATACGTCGGATATGGGACCCTCGCGTACGGGCATGTCGGATGCCCCGGATCTCGGTCCTGCCTTCGAATTTCGCGAACGCGTCCCCGGCTCTTGCCCGATGCTGGCGCATATCCACTGCTTCAACGACGCCGCCATGCTGACCCACGGCAAGGTCTCCGGTGATATCCCGGCTGTCAGTGCGGGCGCCGACCGCCTGGTCCGCGGCATTACCGCATCGCTTTTTGCCGAAGACGTCGAAACCCACTTCGCCAATCTCATTGCTTACGACACCCCGGAACTCCTGGGCGATGAGTGGGTGGATTCAACTCCCTTGCTGCATAAGGAGGCCGCGCTGTGATCGACGCGATGGACAAGGCCGCGGGTCTTTCACCGGATGATGCCCTTTTCGCCGCACGGCGGTTCAGGCCCGAATTCGTGCGGGGGGGCGGAAGAATGTCGCGTCTCCGTGTTGCAGCCGGCAAACGATCAGGGGCTGGCACCGAATTTAAGGGTTGCCCTGGCCCGTCGCATGGCAGCCCTGAATGGCGATCCGGTCCTGATGGCCGAATATGATTTGCAACTGGCTCAGCTTGGTCCGACTGACGAGCTTCTGGCCTTGGCCCATGGTGAAACGGATTTCAATGAACCCCTGGCGACCATCGTCGGTCATGTTGACCTAATCACCCTGACGCCGAAAAAGGCGGAAGCGAGTCATATCGCCCTGCTTGCCAAGGTCGGATTGAACAATCCTCAGATCGTCGCGCTCTCGGAGCTGATTGCCTTTGTCAACTTCCAGACACGGGTGGCGGCCGGCTTGCGCCTGATGAGGTCGAGATGATTTCCTCGGTTCGTCTGAAGCCATTGAATTGGCATCCCTACATCGCGCCGGTCGAGCTATCTGAAGCCACGCCGGAACAGCTTGAAGCGATGAAGGTCACGCCATCGGCCAAGAAAGTCTCGGAATATGTGCGCACCCTTGCGCATGATCCAGAAAGCTATCTGGCGCGGACCATCTTGTTCAACGCAATCATGTATGTCGAAGGCGGGCTTGCTCGTCCCGACCGCGAACTTGGCGCGTTGGGCGCCTCGATCGTCAATGGCTGCAAATTCTGTGCCGTTGTTCACGCCCGCAGGCATGCAGAGTTGACCAAGAGCGACGAAGCGGTCACCGCCCTGTATCTCGACAAACCTGAAGCGCTCGGCCCACGCGATGCTGCAATCTACAGCTTTGCCCGCCGCCTGTCGGCGGCACCATCGGTAGCGAAGGCGGACGATATCGCGGCGCTTCGATCTGTCGGCATGGATGATCGCGAAATCATAGACCTGATCCACGCCATATCGATTTTCGGCTGGGCTAACCGGCTGATGCACGTTCTCGGCCATGCGGAAAGCGGGTGATGATGTCGCATGCGGTCGAGGCACTCCGTCCCACACTGTGAAGGGCACCAACCAGAATGCTTGAACTCAAAGACATAAAGCTGTCCTACGGAAGCACACAGGTCCTGAACGGCGTCAATCTCTCGGTGAAGCGCGGAGATGTGGTGTCAATCATCGGCCCCAGCGGTACGGGTAAGACCACGCTGCTGAAGTGCATCAACTACCTCGCTAAGCCGACATCTGGGACCATCGCATTCGATCAAATCCAGATGGATTACCAGCATGTTGATAAGACGGCGGTCCAGGCGATCCGGTTGCGGACGGCAATGGTCTTCCAGCAGTTCAACGTCTTCAAGAACATGACGGTCATTCAGAACGTGATGGATCCGCTTGTTGTCGTGCAGCGCAAATCCAAGGAAGAGGCACGGGAAATCGCCGTGCGAGAGCTTGAGCGCGTCGGCCTCTCCTCGAAGCGAGACAGCTATCCGTCTCAACTCTCGGGCGGCCAACTTCAGCGTACGGGTATCGCCCGAGCGCTAGCGGTTCGCCCGGATGTGATGCTCTTCGACGAACCCACGTCATCGTTGGATCCTGAACTCGTTGGTGAGGTTCTGAAGGTGATCAAAGACGTCACATCGTCAGGGCTCACTTCGCTGCTGGTGACCCACGAGATGCAATTCGCAAGGAACATCTCAAACCGGATCGTCTTCATGGATGGAGGCGTCGTTGCCGCGGACGGCAGTCCGACCGAGATCTTTGATAGACCCACCAGCCCACGCCTTGCCCAATTCCTGCAGTCAGAACTCGCATTTCAATAGTCCAACAAGAAGGGAACCCAAGAAATGTCTACTATAAAATCCAATTTTTCCCGTCGCTATGCCCTGGCCGTCGCGGGGAGCATCGCAATAGCCCTTGCAACAGCGGGGATCAGCTATGGTCAGACTGTTCGGACAATCAAGATCGCGACGTCTGCCGAATCCAAGCCGCTGGCATGGGGCGCGATCGGCGTCGAACCACAAGGATATGAACCCGAACTCCTAAAAGCGATCAACGCAAAGCTGCCGCAGTACAAATTCGAAATGGAAGGTGTCTCCGATATCGCGCAGGAAACCGGCCTCGCCACAGGCAAGTACGATATCGCGGTCGGCGGCTTCTACAAGTCGCCCGAGCGCGCCAAGCAGTTCCTCATCCCGGAAAACCCGATGGGTGCGAGCCTGATGAAGATCTACAGCAAAAAAGACAGCGGCATCAAGGAAATGAAGGATCTTGTCGGCAAGAGGATCGTTCCGCTCAATGCCGGCGGCGGAACCTACAAATTCGTCATGAACTGGCAGAAGGAAAATCCGCAATACAAGCTTGACGTGACGGCTTCGAGCGCCGGCATCCCGTACCCGAACCGGCTGGATGAGGTTCAGAACGGCAAGTTCGACGCGCTGGTCCTGCCATCGAACCTGGGTGAGCAGACCGTGATCGAGGAGAAGAAGCTCGACATCGTGGCGTCCGAACCGGTCTTCAGCAACAACACCTACATGCTGATTCACCAGTCGGACGAAAACAAGGTTCTGGCCGACGATGTGAGCAAGGTCCTCAAGGAATTGAAAGACGACGGCACGATCGAAAAGCTCTCGCAGAAGTGGTTCGGCGAGGGCATCGTCCAGTACATGAAGTAAGACGACGCCTGCAATCATACTGGTCAGTCAGCGGCAAGGCTTAATTGCAAGAAGGAGTGCTTCAAAGTGGATGTTTCTGCTATGATCCCCGAGTTGCTCTCGGCGTTGCCGCTGACGCTCGCCATTACGTTTACGGCCATTGTCGTCGGGTTCTGCCTGGCGCTCGTGGCGTCGACTCTGCGAATCCGCAGGGTGCCGGTGATCAGCAACCTGGTCGACCTTTACGTGTCGTACGCGCGCAGTGTTCCCGTGGTGCTGCAACTTTTCGTCGCGTTCCACGGGCTTCCCCTTCTGGTGGCCCTGTTCGGCGCCGCCGATTTCTTCTCGCCAAACGTCGCCGCCATGGTGGGGCTCAGCCTCTATCATGGTGGCTACCTTTCCGAGGTCATGCGGCCTGCATATCTGGCGGTCGATCGCGGCCAGCACGATGCGGCCGACAGCCTGGGCTATACCTTCAGGCAAAAGATATTCCGCATCGTCGGCCCTCAAGCCATACATATCGGCCTGCCGGGATACGGAAACTCCATCATCTACCTGATCCATAACGTCGCGCTGGTCATGTATATCGGGGCGGCGGACGTGATGGCGACCGCGCACCTGATCATGGAGCGGGACTACAACCAGTACCAGTTCGAGACCTATCTCGTGCTGGCGGTCATCTATTCCGTGTTGTGCCTGATCGCGTGGCTTATCATTCGCTTCTTCGAGCTTCGCTCGCCCATGCAGGCGCCAGAGGCGACGGCCACAACTCAGATCAAGCACGCGCTCATCTCGAACGCCTGACCTAACGAAGGTATTCAGCCATGTTCGACACCGAGATCTTGCTCCAGGACACGCGGGAAATTCTGGGAGCCGTACCTATAACGCTTGGAATGGCGCTCTTGATCTTCCCCCTTTCCGTTATAGTCGGCAGCCTGTTTGCCCTTGTCGAATACAGACGTGTCCCTGTGCTTCGAGAGCTTGTCATGATCTACAAGATCATCCTGAAGGGTGTCCCGATGGTGATCGTGATTTTCCTGTCCTATTTCGGCCTGCCCACGGCCTTGCAATTCCTGTACTCGGCGCTCGGGATCGACGCCAACGCCCACGAGATGCCGAACTGGATCATCCTCGTCATCGCGATTACCGGCTGTGTCGCTGCCTTTCAGGCGGAGATCATCAAAGGCGCCCTCAACGCCTTTGATACCGGCCAGTCGGACGCGGCCTATTCGCTGGGTTACACAGGCGGCCAGCTCTTCCGACGGGTCTTGTTTCCGCAGGTGGCCCTCACCGCGATTCCCGACCTGACGACCTCGATGATGGTCATCATGAAGGCACTTTCCCTTGGGTTCGCCATCGAGGTCATCGATATCTTCGCGCAATCCCAACTGACAGCCGCGCTGAACTACTACTACCTCGAAGCCTTCGTGATCGCCGTCGTGATCTACATGGTGATTGCCTATATGGTCACCCAGATTGCCGACAGGCTGGAGCAGGCTTTGAGGGTGCGGACCTAACGGTAGCCTCCTTGCAGCTCTCTTGAGCGGAATTCGTTCAGCTGAATCGCAGTCTCGCAGGAACCTGCGATAACCTCTCAGCATCGAGACAGGCGGCCAGTGGTTGCCCATGAGTTGCCGGCCGGCATCACCCGACGCCGTTCAGCCGGCGCCATCTCGAAGAGTAATTGGGCGGTAAATCAAGCGGTCAACGACGCGGCTGCAATTTTGGCACGGGTTGGGGGCAGCGACAGTCTTGGGCCTCAATGACTGCAACAGGAGCATTACTATGCGGGTCAGTATTCTGGGCGCCGGGGCGATCGCTTACGGCCTTGCCGCCTATTTGGCGGAAGCGGGACACGACCCCATGCTTTGGTCGCCGTCCGGAGAGCGCACCAAGAAGTTAGCTGCCGGCGAATTGCTGAAGGCAACGGGGGCTATCGAGGCGAGGGTACCGGTGCGAATCGCCAAGGACTGCAAAGATGCCGTTGCCAATGCAGACGTCGTCATAATCGCGCTGCCGGCTAACGGCCACAAGATGGTGATGGATGCTGCCACTCCTCATCTGAGCGAGGGTGTACCGGTCATCATCAGCTCGCACAGTTCCTTCGGGGCGCTGTATCTTTCCAAGCAGTTGGCCGGGCGCAAGGTCAGCCTGCCGATCATCGTCTGGGGTACAACGCTCGTAACCGGCCGCCAGCGCGGACCAACTGAAATCGATGTTGCCAGCATTCGCCAGAAACTTGATGTTGCGACGCTGCCTTTCAATGCGCTGGACCAAGGGTTCGAGCTTTGCACGAACTTGTTCGGCGATCGTTTCGTCAAGCGCGACGGTCTGCTTGCGATCGCGCTCAGCAACCTCAATCCGCAGAACCATCTGGGAATTGCCCTTCTCAATCTCACGCGCATGGAGAAGGCCGAGCAATGGAGCCAGGGGGGGAACGTCACCCCGGCCGTTGGCCGCGTTATCGAGGCTCTCGACGCCGAACGATTGGCGATCGCTGCCCATTTTGGCATAGCCGTACGCACCGTCGAAGAGCATTTTTCATTGTCGTTCCATGTCCCCATGAGCACCGTTTCGAAAATGAACCAGGAGATGGATCGCCAAGGCCGAGGGGGCTTTGGCCCGACAACGATCGAAAGCCGCTATATTCTCGAGGATGTTCCGTTCGGACTGCTGCCGACCGTACTTTTGGGGAAGATCAGCGGAAATCCAGCGGCCCTCCACGAATCTGGAATTTCCATATTGTCGGCGGCTTATGGCCGTGACCTCAAGGGAGATAATGACATTCTTCCTGCACTCGGTATCGAGGCCATGGCAAAAGCGGATCTCGAAAACCTCTGCCGTAGGGGATTCTAACAACTCTTCAGAGTGGATTGCCGCATAGGCCAATACACCCGATAAGCCGCCGGCGGTGCCCGCCGGCGAGCAAATGGCAGTCTCCCCGGCGAGCACAGGCCGACGCTCGAATCGATATTGCCATATCCCCTCCAGGGGGATAGGAATAGAGCCATGAGCGAACAGCCGCACGTCCACGAAACTCACCCCGACATTGTCAAGCGCCTGAAACGGGCCGACGGGCATCTCAAAGGCATAATTGAGATGATCGAGGCGGGCCGCCCCTGCCCAGATATCGCCCAGCAACTTCATGCGGTCGAAAAGGCCATCTGCCAGGCCAAGAAGACCCTGATCCAGGACCATCTCAACCATTGCCTTGAAGATGTCGTCGGTCCTTTGGCGCGTGAGCAGCGCCGCTCGATCGACGAGTTCAAGGAAATCACCAAGTACCTGTGAGACGCGGCATGATGGATAAAGTACGTGAATGGTTCGGCTTCGGCCCGATGTCACAGGGTTTCGGCGGGCACGGTCATGACCATGGAGAAGGTGGCCACGGGCACACACATGGCGTCATTGATCCTACGATCGCGACGACGACGCGCGGCATCTGGGCGATCAAATGGTCATTCGTCGTTCTGGCCATCACGGCAGCGCTTCAGCTCGTCGTCGTGATCCTTTCCGGGAGCGTGGCGCTGCTGGCCGACACGATCCACAATGTCGGCGACGCGGTCACAGCCATACCGTTGTGGGTCGCGTTTGTGCTGGTCCGCCGCCAGCCGAGCAAGACGTTCACATACGGCTTGGGCCGCGTCGAAGATCTCGCCGGAATCCTGATCGTTCTCATCATCCTCTTCAGCGCCATCGTCGCCGGCTACGAAGCGATCGACAGGCTGATCAATCCGCGACCTATCGCATTTCTCGGCTGGGTCGCCATCGCTGGCCTCATAGGCTTCATCGGCAATGAGGTCGTCGCGGTGTTCCGCATCCGTGTCGGCCGCGAGATCAACAGCGCGGCACTGATCGCGGATGGCTATCATGCCCGCACGGATGGCTTCACGAGTCTTGCAGTTGTCCTGGGTGCTCTCGGCGTGTGGCTTGGCTTTCCGCTTGCCGATCCGATCATCGGGCTCCTGATCACGCTAGCGATCTTCGCGATCGTTTGGCAATCGTCGAAAGCTGTCCTCACGCGCATGCTCGACGGCGTCGAACCCGGCATCGTCGATGAAATCCGTCATGCCGCCGAGCACGTGCCCGGCATCGAGCGTGTTCAAAGCGTGCAGGCGCGCTGGATCGGGCATCGCCTGCATGCGGACGTTGCCATCGGTGTCCTGGACACCGCGACGGCAAAAGAGGTCCTGAGCGTCACCGAGGCCCTGAAGGAGGAACTGTCTGCTCACTTGCCGGCCCTGGCGGAAGCGAATGTTCGTCTTGAGAACCCGGCCAATCCGCCCGCACCGGGCATGGGAAGCTCTCATGCTCATCATGCTCCCGCGCCCTTCAAGGTCGAGTGCGATCTGGCCGCAGGGACATTGGAAATCGTCGATACGCCTGGCGGCGAGCGGATGCGTCTCACGATCGACCGGCACGCTGATGATTTGACGGCTATGGTGATAATCGACCGACCAAAGGGACCGGAGACACTTCGCCTCGAGCCCGTCGCCGACGATCATCATCGCCTTGAGAGCACCGTGGCCCCTGCCGAACCCCATGAGTTCGAAGCGAGGCTGATCTTGGCAGCGACGAATCGCGAGCAGGTGCTGCCGTTCAAAATGGTCGAGCCGGAAGGCCACCATCACTGAGATGCGGTAGCTATCGATGTCTGCCGCGTCGAGGAACCAATGCTGCGATCTGTACCGCATGGCGGCGTTGCAGCTTGCCATCTGGCTGACCGCAACCGCCGCCCGGTGATCTGAACACCGCGTTTGGCGTCCATGCGCGTCGGATGGTTGCGAGGGGATTGTCCTGCGGTCCAGTGATGATCTCATCGCATCCGGTTGAGATCCGACGGGCGGCTCTGAAAGATCGCCTCCATCGAGAAGAAGCCAGTCACAGTGGCCAAATCGAAATTGGTGATTAGCTGTTGGTAGAAGGCGTCGTAGCCTGCCATCCCCTTGGTGACGACCTTCAGCAGATAGTCCCAATCGCCGCCGATTCGATAGAAGTCGGCAACTTCCGGCAGGCGCTCGACATGCCTGCGGAAGTCGTCGGCCCATTCGCGCGAATGGTGGCGGGTCTTGATCATCACGAAGACAATGAGATCGAAGCCGAGCGCCTGCAGGTTGATCTCCGCATGCGATCCGCGCACAAGCCCGCTTGCATGGAGGCGCTGCAGGCGGCGCCAGCACGCGTTTTGTGAGAGGCCAACCTTTTCGGCAAGATCCCGCTGGGACAGGCTGCTGTCATTTTGCAGGCTGCTCATGATTTTCAGATCAAAGCTATCAATTTCTGACATTTATTCGATCAAATGACCCAAGTTTTGGCAATTGTTGCAGAATTTCGATGGGCATTCAACAGCGGCGCGTGGCTATACTGTGGCACAGGTCAGACAAACCAAGTGTTTTAGCTATGAACGTGAACCGTCACCATTTTTCCCCCGCGCTGAGCCTTCTGGAGCAGTTCGCAGGTAGCCTTGGCGACAGGGACGTGGTGACCTCACTTCAGGCAGGGCTGATCGGCATCGACGCGGAGATGGACGGACCCTTTGGACGCAAGACGCTGGTCTATGCGGACTACGTGGCGTCGGGACGGGCGCTGCGCCAAGTCGAGCAGTTTGTGATCGAAAAGATTCTGCCATACTACGCGAACAGCCATACCGAGGCGTCGTTTTGCGGTGGCTTCATGAACCGCCTGCGCCGAGAAGCCCGCAGCACGGTCGCCGCCTTCTGCGGCGCGGATGAGCGCCACGCAGTTATATTCGCTGGCTCGGGCGCAACGGCGGGCATCAACCGCCTGACTGCTTTGCTGGGAATTCCCGGCGCGCTCGCGCGAGGTGAGACCCCGTGCGTCATCCTTGGTCCCTACGAGCATCACTCCAACATCCTGCCGTGGCGGGAAAGCGGTGCGGAAGTCGTCGAGATTAGCGAGGGCGCCGACTGTGGGCCAGATCTCGCCCAGCTCGCGGAAGTCCTCTCGCAGGTCGGCCCAGACCGATTGATCATCGGAGCCTTTTCCGCCGCGTCAAACGTCACCGGTATCCTGACCGACGTGGTCGCCGTCACGCGTCTTCTCAAGCAGGTCGGCGCAAAAGTGATCTGGGACTACGCCGGTGGAGGACCTTATCTGCCCATTTGCATGTCTCCTTCCGAAGACGCAGAGATCGACGCGATCGTTGTTTCTCCGCACAAGTTCCTGGGAGGTCCGGGTGCCTCCGGTGTGCTGGTGGTGCGTCAGGATGCTGTGGTCTCCGTCAAGCCGACTTGGCCAGGCGGTGGCACAGTGAAGTTCGTTTCTCCCAGCGGCCATGATTACAGCGACAGCGTCGAGGTCCGCGAGGAGGCCGGTACGCCCAACGTCATTGGTGATATCCGGGCGGCACTGTCCTTTCTGGTCAAGGATGCGATCGGCGAGAACAAGATTGCGCGGCGCAACCGCCAACTGACCGAACGCGCAATCGACGCCTGGGCATCCGTCGACGATCTCGAACTGCTGGGTCACTTAACTGCCGAACGCCTGCCGATTTTCTCATTTCGGCTTAGGAACGGCAGGGGCGGCTATGTCCATCAGCAACTCGTGACAAGAATGCTGAGCGACCGGTTCGGCATCCAGGCGCGCGGCGGCTGCGCCTGCGCAGGCCCCTATGTTCATCGCCTCCTCGCGATCGACGAAAGCGAGTCCGACCGTCTACGCCGTGCGATTCTCGGCGGCGACGAGATTACCAAGCCAGGCTTCACCCGACTGAATTTCAGTGTGCTGTTGCCGGACGATAAGGTCGATTACATCATCGACTCCGTCATCCAGCTCGCCGGGGATGCTGCTTCGTTCGAGGAGCGGTATGAGTTCGATCCCAAGCGCGCGATATTCTCTCCAGTGCAAGCGTGCGCACAAAACTGTTCCTGAACCAGATATTGCATTGAGGCTCGGCAACGGACGTTGCAGGCAATCCCTCACGATTGTGCTTGTGACCCCGAACGACATACGGCCGTTGCGCTGGAAGAACGCTTTTGTCAGCCAACGACATCTGAAAAATCGCTGGCAATCCTTGCAAGACTTGACTTAACCGCCGCCGCCGCCCTTGCCTAGTGCAGCCATATCCTTGAAAATCACGCAGTCCTTCCAAGGCGACATGGCGCAAAAGATCGAATTCAGCGGCAAGCGAGCATGGAAAACGTAAGCTCGACAATCGTCCTGGGCATTCCCATTCCGTCCGGCGACCCAGTCTTTCTGGCTGTTGTCGGCGGTCATGTTCTGTTCGGGCTCGCCGCCGCAATCACCGGCGCTGTCGCGATGCTCAGTCAAAAGGGGTATGGCCGGCACTCGAACTTCGGGATCATTTACTTCTGGTGCCTGTTCGGCGTGTTCGTCACCATGAGCGTTCTGTCGCTCATGCGTTGGGCGGAAAACGCCCACCTGTTCGCTCTAGGAACTGTTTCTTTCGTGTCTGCATGTTTCGGACGCACTGCCGCCCGACGGCACTGGCGCCAATGGCCCAGGCTGCATCTCACCGGCATGGGCGCGTCTTACATCGTGACCGCATTCTACGTCGACAACGGCAGGAACTTGCCTCTCTGGAAGGAGCTTCCGGACATTGCGTTTTGGAGTCTGCCTGGGGCGATCGGAATGCCGATAATCCTCTATGCCTTGCTTCGGCATAAACTGGTTCTGGACTTCGATCGCTCGCGAGCGCTGATCGCCAGATCCGTAAATTCAGACTGAGACACGATCGCCGTTCAGCGTCGGCTGACCATCGCCGGCCTGAACCGACTATACGGAAACGGTCGTTCTCCGGACAGAGAGTTCGAACTCGCTAACATCATGAAACAGCGCACTGTGGCGTAGAAGGATGAATCTAGGTAGCCTCCGGTACACGGCGCTACGGCTATCGAAAGGACGGCCCTATCTCTTGTCAAGCCGGCCAGTTTCTCGCCTTGTAAATCGAAGGAGAAAAAATGTTGTGATCGCACAATCCGTTATCACTTGCCCGAAGTGTAGCGCGGCGAAACTTGAGACGATGCCGACCGATGCCTGTCAATTTTTCTACGAGTGCTCCGGTTACGGTGTACTCCTGCGCCCGAAGTCCGGGGATTGCTGCGTGTTCTGTTCCTATGGGGACGTGCCATGTCCGCCGATCCAGGACGCGCGCTCGGGCGGTGGTGTAAAAGCCTGCAGCGGGCAAAGCGAGTCTGGCTGCCAATCGGTCTAAAAGCGTCACAATGCGCAGAGTGCTTGTGCAATCATGACAGCAACGCGGCCAGCGCAGAAAATGCGAATTTTTAGCCGCCGCAGCAGCCAGTCTTGGCCGGCGCCGCCATATCCTTGAAGATCACGCAATCCTGGCCGGGACCACCGGCACAGGCGACATTGCAGCGGGTGACGAAACTCTCGAGCCGCCGTTCGAGCAGGCGCAGCTCGGCCAGCCTCTGGCGCACCTCGTCAAGATGCACCTGGGCAATGTCGCGCGTCTCCGCGCAATCGCGCTCGGTGCTGATCGACAGGTCTAACAGCACGCGCACCTGATCGATGCCGAAGCCGAAATCCCGGCACTGCTTGATGAATGTAAGTCGCCCCAGATCGTCGGCGTCGTAGCTACGCTGGCCGCCGGCGGTGCGTGGGGCAGGGGGCAGCAGACCGATCTCCTCATAATAGCGAATGGTCGGCGTCGTGACGCCGGTGGCCTTGGCGAGCGCGCCGATGGTGAACATGCGGACGTGAAGATTCATCGCAAATACCTCTTGAACTTCAAGTCACTTGAAGGAGTACGCTATATTCATAGTGGTGCGAAAGGGAAATTTTTCGATGGGCTTTTTCGGAAATCGCGTTGTCCTTGTCCGTTGGACGTCGGCAATGCTGGCGATCTCGGCGCTCCTCTTCGCCGCCGCCGTCTTAATGGAAGGAAGCGGGCATAGCGAGCCCGCGCGCGTGGCCGCGCACAACGAAGCAGCCAAGGCAGGCGAACAGGCTGCGGGCGGCCATGATGAAGCTGCCGGGAACTCCAATGTGAAACAAGGTGGTGATAGCGCTGAGGTCGGCGAAACAAGCAGTCACGCCGAGGCCAGCGAATCGGGCGGTCGCTCCGAAGAAGCGATCCTTGGCATCGCCCTTGAAAACCCCTGGCTGGCATGGGGGTTCGTCGGTGCTTCAATCTTGCTCGCCGCCGCCGTCATGCGCTTTGGGGCCGTTGTGCGGCTTGGCAACGCGACGCTCTTGCTAGCCATCCTGCTGGCGGGTGTCGCGGCTATTCTCGATGGCCGCGAGGTAATCCTGCAACTCACTCGGGCCAACGCAAGCGTCGCGGGCTTGGTAGCGCTGACAGCGCTTGCCCACGCTGCGGTAGTCATCCTGGCCGTGCTGGCCTGGCAGGCCGCTTTCCCAAACGCCGGCCCGGTAATAAGGAGAAATACACAATGAACATCGGCAAGACGACCGCAGGCACTGGCCTTTTTCTGGTAGTCTGCGCGGCCTGCTGCGCGCCCCTGATTGCGCCGCCGATGATCGCCGCCGGCGGCGCCGGTTTGGTATTGGTTGGCCAGCTAGGCCTGGCTTTGGTGGTTGCCGTCGCCGGGCTTTATATTCTCTTACGCCGCAAAGCCGCGCCGAATGCCGATTTCCAGACGCTCATGGCAGCGGGTCAGTGCGGGTATGGTCCTTCTTGCGATGCCGGGTCCAATGAAGAAAAGCCGATCGCCTGCACACTCGATGCCGGCGACTTCAAGGAACGGGCGGCGGGCATCCGCGATCTTGCCCGGCGCTCGCTGCGGCAAGCATCGCGAACGCCGCTCACTCTAAGTCTCACCTATGAGCCGAAAGCGCTGGATGAGATACGCGACCTCGTCGCCAAGGAAAAAACCTGCTGCGCTTTCCTGACCTTCGACCTGACGAACGACGCGCGCGGCGTGTTCCTCACCATCACCGCGCCGCAGTCCGCGGCCGACGCGGCAGACCTGCTCTTCGATCACTTCGCCCCTGAACTCGCTGCGTCCAACCTCAAGGAGACTGCCTGAAATGCAACGTCGTCAATTCCTGATGCTCTCGGCCGCCGCTGGCATGGCCGCTGCCACCGGCCCAGTATTCGCCGACAATGGCGACGAAACGATTCCCGGCTTCGACGAAGCGCTCAAGGCAGGTGGCCCGATGTTGATCCACGTTACCGCGCCCTGGTGCGAAACCTGTCAGGCGCAAAAGCCGATCGTGGCGGCGCTGCTGGCGTCGCCGGACTTCAGGGCCATGAAGAAGTTCGACGTCGACTTCGACACGCAAAAGGAGATTCTGGCCCGCTATCGCGTGCAGATGCAAAGCACGATGATCGTCTACAAGGGCGGGAAAGAGATCGACCGGCAGACTGGCCAGACCGATCCGGCCGTCATAGAGGCGCTGTTGCGCGAGGCGCTCTGACATGCTGCTTGCCCTGCTTGCCGGTGTTCTCTCCATCCTCTCGCCCTGTGTGCTGCCGCTGCTGCCGGTCGTGCTCGCCGGCGCCGTGGCCGAACACCGGCTGGCGCCGCTGGGGCTCGCTGCAGGCGTCGCTGTCTCGTTCACCGCGATCGGCGTCTTCGTGGCCACCATCGGTTTTTCGATCGGGCTAGACATGACGGTGTTTCGATCGGCCGCCGCCGTGCTGCTGATACTATTGGGTGCGGTGCTGCTCGTGCCGCGCTTTCAGACTCAGTTTGCAACGGCGGCCGGTCCGGTGAGTAACTGGACGCAAAACCGCTTTGGTGGCGTGTCGACCTCCGGCATTTCGGGACAGTTCGGCGTTGGGCTGCTGCTGGGCGCTGTATGGACGCCTTGCGTCGGGCCGACGCTAGGGGCCGCTTCGATCATGGCAGCGCGCGGCGAAAATCTCGGTATGGTGGTGTTGACCATGCTGGCATTCGGCATCGGCACCTCGTTGCCGCTGCTGGCACTGGCACTGATGTCCCGCGAAGCGTTGCTACGCTGGCGAGGTCGGATGCTGAGTGCGTCCAGCGACATCAAGATGGCCCTCGGTGCCCTGCTTGTCATCGCCGGCGTCATGACCCTATCCGGCTTCGATCGCACGATACAAATCGGCCTCGAACGAGCCTTGCCGGACTGGCTGGTGGCCATCACCACGCGCATATGACAAGTTCGGCTGGCATGCCTGTCCTGTTCAGCACTTTCCTGACGTTCGCAGCGGCCGCGTTGGCCGAGATCGCCGGCTGTTTTGCCTTCTGGGCTTGGCTGCGACAGGGGAAATCGATCCTGTGGCTGGCGCCGGGTATCGCCTCGCTGATGCTGTTCGCCTACCTGCTGACGCTGGTGCCGAGCGATTATGCGGGGCGGGCTTACGCCGCCTATGGCGGCATCTATATCATCGCTTCCTTGCTGTGGCTGTGGCTGGCCGAAGGGCATCGGCCGGACACATGGGACCTGGCCGGAGGGGCGATCGCCATCGTTGCTGCAGGCGTCATCCTGTTCGCGCCACGCGGCGCCTAAACACGATAGCACGCCAGGTCCGAGTCAAGGTCGCCACGCAGGAGTTTGTTATGTATTGGAATCAATAGCGGCGTGCGTCTGTTGCATTGATATCCGGCGTCGAATGGCCAAATTGCATGGAAAGCACAACAATCATCCTGGGCATCCCCATTCCCTCCAGCAGTCCGATCTTTCTGGCTGTTGTCGGCGCCCATGTTCTGTTCGGGCTTGCCGCGGTGATCACAGGCGCTGTCGCGATGCTCAGTCAAAAAGGGCGTGGCCGCCACTCGAATTTCGGGGTCATTTACTTTTGGTGCCTGTTCGGCGTGTTCGTCACCATGAGCGCTCTGTCACTGATGCGTTGGGCGGAAAACTACCAGCTGTTCGCGCTAGGGACTGGTTCTTTCGTTTTGGCATGTCTAGGACGCACTGCCGCCCGACGACGCTGGCGCCAATGGCCCAGACTGCATCTCACCGGCATGGGCGCGTCCTACATCGTGTTGCTTACCGCATTCTACGTCGACAACGGCAAGAACCTGCCGCTGTGGAAGGAGCTTCCGGATATCGCGTTTTTGGGTTCTGCCTGGCGCCATCGGAATACCGATAATCCTCTACGCCTTGTTTCGACATAAGTTGGTTCTGGCGTTCGATCGCTCACGAGCGGCTATCGTCAAGTCCGTAAATTCAAACTGAGACACGACCGCCGTTCAGCGGCGGATACGTTCTGACGCTCCGGGCAACCGCAGTGATAACCGCCAACGCGTCGGCGGTACCGTCGGCTTCGCCCTTCTCAAAATCACCTTCGGCCTGACCCATCTGGTTTGTTACATGGGCGAAGCAGATCACGTGCTTGTGACGCGCCGCCGCAAACGCGTAGAGCGCGGCTGCTTCCATCTCGACTGCAGCAATTCCCTGCATCCGACGCGCTTCAATCGCACGCTCAGTTTCGCGAAAAGGGGCATCGGTGGTCCAGCTCGCCCCCGTGTGAATTGGTTCGGGCAAGTCCGTTAGGGAAGGGCGTACCCATGCAATCAGGTCGGCGTTGCCTTCGGCGAATTCAGCGGGCGGAGCGTAGTGGTGGCTTGTTCCTTCATCACGAAGGGCGCGGTCGATCAGCACGAAATACGGCGGCGGTCCGAGAGCTGTGATCTGACCGGCCGAGGTAATGCTGATCAGCAGGCGGCACCCCGAGGCAAACAGCTGCTCGGCGACCAGCACCGCGAACGAAGAACCGACCGCACAGCCAACGACGCCAAGCGTCTGGCCATCCAGCTCGAACTCGTCAAGGACGGTATGATAGCAGGCCCAGCCCGGTGAGGGGCGGGCGCGGCCATCTTTCCGCAAGCGGCGCACTATGTCGCCGTCCGGATCAAGGACGCATACGGCAGGCACGGGCTCCAAAGGCAGACCTTTCTGCCGCCGCGCTTCGCGCAGCATGTTTTCAACCTGAAACACGGACTCGGCCGAATAGTCCTTCAGCTCGAGCAACGGTGATCGCGGTATTGGTGGCGTCATGTTGCTTGTCCGAATACTTTTGGATGCGGGACCACTTCAGGCCGCGGCCTCAACTGGAAGGCCTGCCGCCTTCCATTCGGGATAGCCGTCCTCGAGCCGGTGAACGATATACCCTCGCGTCCGCAATGCCGCGACAGCCTCGAAGGACAGAATGCAATAAGGACCACGGCAATAGGCGATGACCTCCCTGTTCGCGGGAAGCTCCGCCAACCGGCGCTCGAGTTCAGTCAGCGGGATGTTGAGCGCTCCCGGAAGATGTCCGAGCGCAAATTCATCCTCCGACCGGACGTCGAGAACCGTGACAAGGCCGTCATGCAGCCTTGAGACAAGATCTTCGCGCGACACAGCCTCCAGTGCGTCGCGAGTGTGAAAATAGTCGGTCATGACGCGATTGACCTCGGCGACGTTCCGCTCGCCGACGCGCCCCAGGGCCTTCATCAATTCGACCACCTGGGCATCTCCGGCAAGACGATAAAGCACATGCTTACCGTGCCGCTGCGCCTCGACAAGTCGCGCGCGTCGAAGGATTTGAAGGTGGCGTGAGGCGTTGGCAAAGTTGAGGCCCGCTCGCGCCGCAAGCCCCTCGACGCTGCGTTCGCCCTGGGCGAGATGCTCCAGCAATTCCAGTCGGTGCGCATGCCCGAGCGCCTGAGCGACTTCGGCAAGGCTGGCGAAGATCGCCTGTTTTGGCCCGATGCTTGACATGCGACCTTCTCGATGAAACATTCAGCAGAATAATTGAATGTTATCCAGGAGAGGAAGAGAGCGCAAGCCATGATCCTCCGTCAATTCCTCCATTCCGATCCCGTCGCCGCTTCCTACCTGTTCGGCTGCGGCGGCAAGTCGGCCGCCGCCGTCGTCGATCCGGTCGGCGAGATCGCGCCCTATCTTAGGGTTGCCGAGGCAACCGGCATGCGCATCCTCTACGTGGTCGACACGCACATTCATGCCGACCACATTTCCACCGGGCGCTCGCTCGCCGCAGCTTCCGGCGCGCAATACGTGCTCTTCGATGGCGCGCAAGCCGGTTTCCCGTTTCGGGGCGCCAAGGACGGCGAGGTGCTTGAGCTGGGTAACGTGACCATGACCGTCATGCACACGCCCGGGCACACGCCGGAGCACATCTCGCTCCTGGTCACCGACAGGACACGCGCGGCCGAGCCATGGTTCGTGCTGACAGGCCACACGCTCATGGTTGGCGATCTTGGACGAACCGAACTTGCAACCAGCGCCGAGGCCGGTGCGCGGACGCTGTTTTCCAGCGTGCGCCGTCTCAAGCAACTGCCAGATCACGTCGAGGTGCTGCCAGGCGCCTATTCCGGCTCGGTCTGCGGGCGCTCGCTCAGCGGCAAGCCGACATCCACGATTGGCTTCGAAAAGCGCTTCAACAAGGCATTCCGCATCGAGGACGAGGACGCTTTCGTTGCTATGATGATCGCCGACATACCGCCCCCGCCGTCGGATGCGGCGCGCAACCGCGCCGCCAATGCCGGCCTGGCCGCCGCTGTGGCCTGACCGGTGAGCAATGTGGCATCGGTTTCGCGGTCAGCAGGCTCGACCGTCAGGCTTGGGCTCAAGGAAAACTGGCGGCAGTTTGCTCTCCTGATGCTGGTGAATGCCTTTGTCGGCGGCATGGTCGGGGTCGAACGAACGGTCGTGCCGCTCATCGGGTCGGAAGAGTTCGGCATCACGTCGACGACACTCGTCGTCTCCTTCATCGTCAGCTTCGGCGTGGTCAAGGCGCTTGCCAATCTCGTCTCGGGCCAGCTCGCCGATAGCTGGGGGCGCAAGCGCGTTCTCGTCCTCGGCTGGCTTGTCGGCTTGCCGGTCCCGTTCATGATCATCTGGGCCCCGAGCTGGGGATGGGTGATTGCGGCCAATGCACTGCTCGGCATCAACCAGGGACTGGCCTGGTCGATGACGGTGATCATGAAGGTCGATCTCGTCGGCCCGAAGTCGCGCGGCCTTGCCGTCGGCCTCAATGAATTTGCCGGCTATCTCGCCGTCGGCGTAACGGCGTTCCTCACCGGCTATCTTGCTTCGCGATACGGATTGCGGCCGGTGCCGATCTATCTCGGGATCGGCTACGCGGTCATTGGCGCCATGCTATCGATCCTGCTGGTCCGCGACACGCGCGACCACCTCCGGCTGGAGGCATCCACTCACGCACAGCAATCCGCGCCGATAAGCTTCCGGGAGGTCTTCGCGCTGACTTCGTTCCGGGATCGCAATCTATTCGCGGCCTCGCAAGCCGGCCTCGTCAACAACCTCAACGACGGCATGAGCTGGGGCATATTCCCGCTGTTCTTCGTTTCTTTCGGACTTGGCGTCGAGCGCATCGGCATCCTGAAGGCGATCTATCCCGCGACATGGGGAATCCTGCAGATCGTCACCGGCCCCTTGAGCGATCGCTGGGGTCGCAAGGGCCTGATCGTCGCCGGAATGTGGATCCAGGCCGGCGGCCTGTTTCTCACCGCGGCCACAAGCCGGTTCGAATGGTGGCTTATCGGAAGTCTTCTTCTCGGCCTTGGAACCGCAATGGTCTATCCAAGTCTGATCGCGGCCGTTTCCGACGCCTCGCATCCAACCTGGCGCGCCCGCTCGCTCAGCGTTTATCGATTCTGGCGCGATTTCGGCTACGCGATCGGCGCGCTCTCCGCAGGTCTCATCGCCGATCGGTTCGGGCTGTCATGGGCGATCACATCGATCGCCGCATTGACGTTTCTCTCTGGGGCCATAGTCGCGCTCATCATGCGCGAGCGTTCGGGTGGCCTTCTTGATCTCGCGCAAGATACCGAGCCACCAGGCGGTGTAAGATAACGTTATGACTTGTGAAGGAAGCAATTTGCCAGTGTCGGTCATCACGGAGCAAGCCAATGGAGACATTTCCAACCAGGAACTTCGCCGCGGCGATTGCGGTTCTGGTCCTCTTGCCTGGTTCAGCATGGGCACAGGCACCGGCTGACACGGATAGATACGCTTATGGCCCGCACATGATGTGGTGGGGTGGAGGCTGGTACGCCATGATTTTCGGTCCACTGTTCATGATCCTGATGCTTGCGGTGCTGATCGCCGCCGTAGTCGTTCTCCTGCGTTGGATAGGCGGTCCATGGCAGGGAACAGTGCTCCCACATTACACGCCCCCGGGCCGCACATCACTCGACATTCTCAAGGAACGCTTTGCGCGCGGGGAGATCGACAAGGACGAGTTCGAAGAGCGCCGACGCGTGCTCGGCGAATAAGCCACCTTCGCCGAACGGTTGAGGGCTGCAAAAGTCGCTGCCCGACGGAAGTACTTTCGACCAGCCGAAGAAGGGACGCTTGTGCAGATACTGCTCATCCTTAATGACCCGCCTTACGGTACGGAGCGTTGCTACAATGGCCTTCGGCTTGCTCTTGCTCTCATCAAGAGCAAGCCTGAAACCGTGATCACCGTGTTTCTGATGGCAGATGCCGTGGCGGCAGCGAAAGCGGGCCAGAAGACTCCCGACGGCTACTACAATCTTGAACGCATGCTGAAGGGGGTGGTACTCGGCAAGGGACAGGTTCTGCTGTGCGGCACCTGCATGGAAGCGCGCGGCCTTGCAGACACCGAGATGGTGCCAGGCGCGCAACGCAGCAGTATGGCGGAACTCGCTGCCGCCACGCTCGCCGCCGACAAGGTGCTGGTGTTCTGAACAGCTGCCGAGAAGTCGCTGGACATGGCTTTGATCTATCTCGACTATAACACCAGCGCGCCGATCGATCCGGCGGTTGCGGCAGCCAGCTCAAAAGCCGATGGCATGAGTCCGACGCGGGCGACGGCTTCGGGTCTCGTTCGATGGGCCGATACCTCGCCGGCGTAGCGCGCGCTTCGGGTGTTCGTTCACGTGTTCTGGGGAAAGGACGCGCGTTTCCTCCAAATCGATGAGCGTTTTTCACCAGATTCCGGCAAGATAGTCGACCGGGGGCGGGTCGGCCTGATATCCAATGTCTCTCATGGACTCGCTTACACTCATTTTTCGGTTCATTGGCGTTGCGCAACTGGCCATCATCGCCGGCCTGGCCATCCTCTCCGCCTCTTGGCGCCGATTAGCGAGGCGATCACCACCATCGAAAGGCACATCAGGATCTGATTGATCCCGGCCACGATTGAGGGTCGCGAGCTGCAGGTCCACCCTTGTCAGCAGAAACCATTTTGTCGTGCCATGGGCTTGCGCGGCCTCGCGGATGGCTGACGGAACGCCTTGCGGGCCAAGCGCCGTCAACCGCGCCGCCAGCGGCGTTCCGAAGATCAGCGTTACTAAAAATCCCGGCGGTTGAAGGGGTATACCGTGGTGGATATCCAGAGGCGGACGTGAGCACGAACTCCCGCGCGATGTTCCAGAGGTCTTAAGCAGTCGTTCAGCCAACTAAGCCAATATGGCGGTTGGAGTACGACCATGAATTCCCGCTACTTGAACGGCCTGAAAAAGATGATCATTCGGCATCGCTTCACATTGATAGATATCGCAATGATCGCCGCCGTCGTGATCGCAGCGGGCTTTGGGATATGGCAGTCCGACGTATTCCCAAACGAATCCGCGACTGCGCGGAAGCTTGTTTTCGAACTTGACGAGATATTCGCCGTTTGCGCGCTGGGCTTTGCCCTGTTTGCCTGGTCGCGGCTTCGCGCTCAACGCCGGGAAATGCGTCGCCGGCGCGCGGCCGAAGAGGAAGCTCGCGCCTTGGCATTCGAAGATACCCTCACCGGTCTGCCCAATCGGCGCCAATTCGACGCGGCGCTGAGGGCCGCCCTCGCAGCGCCTCCCGGTGCGGACGCAGTGCATGCGGTGTTCATGCTCGATCTCAACGGCTTCAAGCGCATCAACGACCTTCATGGACATCCTGTCGGGGACGAAGCACTGGTCCAGACAGCGATCCGCCTCCGCAAGGCCATTCGGGACGGTGACATGGTCGCGCGGTTGGGAGGCGATGAATTCGCGGTGCTGGCACGCCACCTTGCCGGCGCCGAAGCAGCCGCAACCCTAGCCCTTAGGATGATCGAGGCCTTGAAAGATCCTGTGCACACGGATTCCGGCGAGCATTCGATAGGCGCGGGGATCGGGATCGCGCTTACACCCGATGATGGGGTGGAAGCAGAAACCCTTTTGCGCAAAGCTGACGTCGCGCTCTACCGCGCTAAGGCTGTGGGTCCAAGCGCACTTCGCTTCTTCGAGGTGGAGATGGACCATCACATTCGCGAACGCGACGTTTTGGAGCGCGACCTTCGTGCGGCGATTGGTACGAAGAAGATAGAGGTCATCTACCAACCGCGCATCGATTTGAAGAGTGGCGTGATCACCAGCTTTGAAGCAGCGCCGACGTGGACCCATGATCAATACGGGGATCTGGACGCGGCCCGTCTTATCGCCATTGCGGAGACGGCTGGTCTCGTACAAGCGCTTGTCGACGATCTCTTGCGCGCCGCCTGCAGGGATGCAGCCGCATGGGGAGGGGATGTTATACTGTCCGTGGGAATCCCTCCCGCGCTTCTGAAGGACGATACACTTGGATTGCGTATCGTAGCTATTCTTGGTGAGAGCGGGTTGGCGGCGTCCCGTCTCGAATTAGAAATCTCCGAAAGCGCCTTGGTTGCCGACCTTGAAGCTGCCAAACGTGTTCTCGGCGACATTCACGAAACCGGAGTCAAAATCGCCGTCAACAATTTCGGAACAGGATATTCGAGCCTTTATCATCTGCGCAATTTCAAGGTTGATACCTTGAAAATCGATCGCAGCTTTGTGCAGGCCATGGCTGAGCACCCCGAGAGCGCTGCAATCGTACGCGCCCTGGTAGGGCTGGGTTCAGGCCTGGGTCTGACAGTGGCGGCCGAAGGCGTTCAGGATGAGCAGCAGCAGACGATGCTCGTCAATGAGGGCTGTCAGCAGGCCCAGGGCTTTTTGTTTGGTCGGCCCGTTACGGCTGACGAAGCTTGGGAACTTCTCAAAGCTACTCCTGGCGCAACTCGCGCCTTCCGCTGACACACCACGGCGAATAGGGTCCGACCGGTCATTTTTCATCTCAACCGCTATCGTTCATCTCAACCGCTATCGCATCCAGCGCGCACGGGTCATAGGCTCTACGATTAGGCTGCCGGCATCATTCAAGCAGCTCGGAAAGGGTTCACACCGTTGCCGCGTGAGGGGAGCTAGGTGGAGTAAGCCCGCCGTATAAGCAAGGGTCTCCTTCTGCTTCGATCGCCAAGTCAGGCGGGAGAGCGACCTTGATTTTGCGGGCAGCAATTCCCTTCGCCTTCTAGATTGGACAGCGGCTCGTTGAAGAGAAAGACCTGTGGGTCGCCCACGATGGCGCGACTCATGGCGACGTGCTGTCGCTGGCCCGCCGGAGAGTTGCCGCGGATACCGATCAAGGAGTGGCAATACCATGGCGATGTCGCACTGCTTCGGCGGAAGGTCGTTCACCACCCGGTCCCGGTGCAGAGCTAAGCCGCCAACGAGCCGCTTGGTCGGGCGCCTATGACAATGGCATAGTACATGGGGAACTGTTCAGCAGCGCATGACGTGGAATGCGTGAAAAGGGGCCATTCCACGTTCATTTCCCGCTCGGACACTTGCTGCCGCATCGTGTCAGGTCCGCCTCGTTTGCGCCAATGACGCGCAAGAGCGAGCACCTTCTCAAGGCAATGGCGTTTCGACACGGCTCTATGCTGAGGACCGGAGCCAGCCGACGAAGCGCTGCGAGACAAGCTCGGGTCTTGGCAGGTAGCCAATCGATACCATTGATTTGTTACGGCCGTTGCATTACAACGAACCTATGGTTGTTCCCACTTGGCTTCTTCTGACGTACAAGGTGCCTCCGGAGCCGGCGACGAAGCGCGTTGCGCTGTGGCGGCGGCTAAAGGGCATGGGCGCGATCTACCTGCAGAACGGCGTCTGCCTGCTGCCGAAGACCGACGACCATGTGCGCCGGCTGAAAATGCTGGAGAACGATGTTTCCAAGATGGGCGGCGAATCCGTCATCCTGGAGACAGTCGCCCTTGATCGCGCTCAAGAGGACAAGGTGGTCGCCCGCTTCAAGGCGGATCGCGATGACCAGTACCGCGAGTTTCTCGGGCGGTGCGCCGATTTCGAGATTGAGATCGCCAAGGAGATCACGATCAACAAGTTCACTTATGCCGAACTCGAAGAGGAAGACACCGATCTGAAGAAGCTTCAGGGCTGGCTGGAGAAGATCAAAAAACTTGATTTCTACGGCGCGACCTTGGCCGAGGAAGCCGCTGAGCGGCTGCGCGCCTGCCAAGCTTTGCTCGACAGTTACGCTCAACGGGTCTTCGACGCCCATGACGAGAACCGATGAGATGGACGGCTCGGGTGACGGAATAGGCGTGGTGACAACCGAGATCGTCGGTGCCTCAGGGACCCGGCAAGGCATTCCGGCCGGTGTATGGGCACTCGGCTTTGTCTCGATGCTAATGGATATGTCGTCCGAGATGATCCACGCCCTGCTGCCCGTCTATATGGTGACAGTGCTCGGCACCTCGGCCCTGACCGTCGGCATCATCGAAGGTATCGCCGAAGCGACTGCCTCGATCACCAAGGTCTTTTCGGGCGCGTTAAGCGACTGGCTCGGCAAGCGCAAACTACTCGCGGCGCTCGGCTACGGTCTCGCCGCTTTCACCAAGCCGATCTTTCCATTGGCGCCTACGGTCGAATGGTTGGTCGCGGCACGCTTCATCGACCGGATCGGCAAAGGCATTCGTGGCGCTCCACGTGACGCCCTTGTCGCTGACATCGCACCGTCGCATCTGCGCGGCGCAAGCTTCGGCCTGCGCCAGTCGCTCGACACGATCGGCGCGTTTATCGGCCCACTGATTGCCATTGGCCTGATGTGGCTGACGGCCGATCATTTCCAGACGGTGTTCTGGATTGCGGTCATTCCGGCATTCCTGTCCGTCGGGCTGATCCTTGTTGCCGTGAAAGAACCGGAGTGCCCGAGAGTGCAGCGCCGTGTCCGCATGCCACTGCATCGCGACGAACTGCGCCGTCTGGGCGCGACCTATTGGTGGGTGGTGACGGTCGCCGCGGTCTTCACCCTTGCTCGCTTCAGCGAAGCTTTCCTCATATTGCGCGCGCAATCAATGGGTTTGCCGCTGGCGCTGATCCCGATCGTGCTGGTGATCATGAGCCTCGCTTATTCCCTCTCGGCCTATCCCATTGGCATGCTGTCCGATCGCGTCAATCGCCTGACGCTTCTAGCTATCGGCCTCGTCCTGCTTCTCCTGGCCGACATCGTGCTCGCCTTCGCGGCAGACATCGTCTGGATCGGGATCGGCGTCCTGCTTTGGGGCCTCCATATGGGCTTCACACAAGGCTTGCTGGCGACTCTGATCGCTGAGACCGCGCCTGCGGAACTGCGCGGGACCGCGTTCGGCATGTTCAATCTTATGACCGGCACCGCGCTGCTCGTCGCCAGTGTCGTCGCCGGCGCGCTATGGGACTTGACCGGGCCGCAAGGCACATTTCTGGCAGGAGCCACCTTCACCGTGCTGACGCTCGCAGGATTGTTTGTCATCCGCGGTCGGCTGAGAGGACGGGCAGATGCCTGAATACCTCGGCGCCAGTCCACTGGCCTCCAGCCATCAATTGTCCCCAAGGCCGAGTACGCATCGACTCTCCAGGCCGAAACAAGGAGCTGCCCATGTATGAACTCGACGCCGCGGTAACGCACGCGATCAACGGGCTGGCAGGACGAAGCGCGGCCGTCGACTTTCTGATGATCTGGATTTCCGCCATCGGTGTTCCGCTTCTGGTGTTGGCCGTCGCCATTCAATGGTGGCGACGGACCGACAGGCCCCGCACCCGCCACGTGCTTGTCGCGACAGGCCTGTCGTTCCTTCTGAGCCTTGCCCTCAATCAACTCATTCTTCTCTTCTTCCACCGTCTGCGGCCGTATGACGGCGGCGTAACCCAACTCCTGGTCGCCCGCAGCGCCGATCCCTCATTTCCATCGGATCACGCCACCGCCAGCTTTGCCATCGCGGCGGCGATCCTTTTACACGACATGCGGCGCGTGGGGCTCGGTTTCCTCGCCGCCGCGGTGCTCGTCGCCTACTCGCGCGTCCATATCGGAACCCATTACGCCAGCGATGTTCTGGGCGGCGCTTTGATCGGGATTATCGCGGCCATCATCGTTCGTGCGGCCTATCCAGAAGGCACCCGCATCGATCGATGGGTAACCGGAATTCTGTAAATGAGTGTCAGCGAAATCCTTGATGTCGAGACGATGCCGCAGCTCAAAAACCGAGAGGGCTCAAAATGGAGCACGAATCCTTTTCACCAACCTGGCTCCATCGCTCCCGCTTGCTCCCGCTTGTCCTTGCCCTGCTGGCCACGTGGCTGGTGACGCCGGTTTCCATCAGCGCTGCTTCCGAAGCAACATCGCCGGGATTGGCGGATGCGACGGTGCTGATCATACGTCATGCCGAAAAACCGGATAGCGGGATGGGGCTATCTCCCACGGGGGAGGCACGAGCGCAGGCCTATGTCGGATATTTTCAGCATCTCACGCTGAACGGCGTCGCGTTTCGCCCTGATACGCTTATAGCGACCGCCGATTCCCCAAACAGTGCGCGCGAGCGTCTGACACTGGCGCCCTTGAGTCAGGCGCTTGGGATTCCCATCGATCTGAGATTCAGCAACAAGGACATCGCAGGCCTTGTTCATGCCTTGACGAGCGAAGCCCACCGAAAGTCCGTGCTCATTGCCTGGCATCACGGCACGTTGCCGCAGATCATAGAGGCGCTGGGTGGCGACCCGCACGCCGTCATGCCTGACGGTTACTGGCCCGAAAACGTTTTTGACGCCGTCGTGGTGCTTCGCTACAACCATGATGGGAAGTTCATTCCGGGCTCCGAGCAGCTCATTCACGAAGATTTCGCAAACCCGCCAGGGCTGATCAGCGGCGCAATTTCCCAATGAACACCTTCGCCATCAAACGCATCCGCCGCAGTGGTGTCCCATGCCGTAGACCGTCCCAGCACCAATCGGCCAGGGTCGAAAGAACAGCGGAAATGGGGATTTCCGGCCAAAATGAGGGGCGATGAATGTCCTTTTTCTCGGCGTTCACGGACTACATCGCTTCGCATCCGCATCTGGCGTACGCGGCGATCTTTGTACTGGCTCTGTCGGAGTCCCTTCCGGCCATCGGCGCAGTCATTCCCGGAACGGCCGTCATTGTCGGGCTTGCCGCTCTTGTCCCGAGTGGCGTGTTGACGCTTTGGCCAATGTTGATCTCAGCTTTTCTGGGCGCGATCGTCGGCGACGGCTTGTCTTTCTGGCTGGGCCATCGCTACCACCGTGAAATCCTGTTGCGATGGCCGTTGAACCGTTATCCCGAACTCATCGCCCGCAGCGAGGCGTTCTTCCAACGACACGGCGGCAAGAGCGTCTTTCTGGCGCGCTTCACGCCAGGCGTGCGCGCGTTCGTCCCGCTCGTGGCAGGCATGGTGCGAATGCCAGCCCGCCGCTTTTACTACGCCAACATTGTCTCGGCATTCGTCTGGGCGCCGTCGCACATCCTGCCCGGCGTGCTCGTCGGCGCATATTTCAGCGTTGCCGGTGCTGCCGCGGGCCGGCTCGCGGTGCTCCTCGTCGCGCTGATTGTTATCCTGTGGGTGACCGTTTGGGTTGTGCGCCATGTGGTACGCCGGGGTATTCCCATCCTTCTGGCCAATCTGGAACGGCTGCGAGGCTGGGCGGAGGCCCGCGATAGCTGGGCGAGCCGCCAGATCCGCTCCTTGCTCGATCCGGCCCAGAAGGAAACGAAGATCCTCGCGGCGCTGGCACTGCTACTCGTTGCCGCCGCCTGGACCTTCTTCGGGATCCTAGAGGATGTCGTCAGCGGAGATCCGCTGGTACGCACAGATGCAGCGGTCTATCGCATCCTTCAGGACCTTCGAACGCCGTTGGGCGATACCATCATGGTCGCCCTCACTGAAATGGGCGACACAACGGTCGTGATTGCGATTGCCGTCGTCGTGTTCCTGTGGCTGGCCTGGAGGCGTGCCTGGCGCACCGCCGCTTACTGGGTGGCGGCCATCGGCGGCGCGGCAGCCATCAACACGGGCATCAAGGTGGCCCTCCATCGTGCACGTCCCACCGAGAACCTCTATTCCGGTTGGAGTGCTTTTTCCTTTCCCAGCGGCCATAGCACCGAAAATGCCGTCATGTACGGCTTCCTGGCGTTCCTCATCGCTCGGCGGCTTCAGCCGGCATGGCGTCTTCCGGTTGCGCTTGCGGCGGCCGTTTTTGTTGCTTTGATCGCCTTCTCCCGGCTTTACCTCGGGGCCCACTGGTTTTCCGACGTAGCGGGCGGATTGGCGTTCGCTACGGCATGGCTGGCCCTGCTCTGCATAGCCTACTTGCATCATCAACCGTCAGAAAAGGGTGCCGGAGGCCTCCTGGTCGTGGCCTGCGTCGGCCTGGTCGTCGCAGGCGGTTTCAATGTCTACCGCCGTCACGCTGCAGACATGGAGCGCTACGCGGTCCGATACGAGGCACCTTCGATCCTCGCGGCCGAATGGTGGGCGCGGGATTGGCAGCAATTGCCCGTGCAGCGGATCGATCTCGCGGGCGAGACCGAGGAACCATTGACCTTCCAGTGGGCCGGCAGCCTGGAACGCCTCGAAGCAGATTTGGCGCAAAAAGGCTGGCGCCCGCCACCTTCGTGGACCTTGGCCGGCGCTCTCGCCTGGTTCACGCTGCGCCCCGGTCCGATGGATCTTCCAACGCTGCCCTATATGGAGCGCGGACGCCTGCCGAGCCTTACGCTGGCCCGCCCACGCGGCGAAGTGGGCCGAGCCAGTTCGCGCTTCGTGCTGCGCATGTGGGCGACCGAAATAGATCTGCGCAACGGCCATCTGACGGAACTCTGGATCGGGTCGGTTGTAGAGGAGCGGCTGGGTAGTCGCTTCCCGTTCTTCACGATGGCGCAGGCGCAGCCCGACGCGAACGCGCCCCGAGACGCTCTTGCCGCGGCTCTCGACGCCAGCCGCCTTGTAACGGAGCCCGATCGAAGTTCGACCTACATTTGGGATGGTCAGGTTCTGTTGGCGCATGACGGAAGTGTTCTGGCTAGTTCAGGAACAAGGGCCTTGCAGAATGGCCCTGTCAGCCCCTGACCGAGAGGATTCGTGATGCGATATCGACCAGCAGACGATACCAGTTTCACTCCCTCGCAAGTGGCGCGCACATGACAGTCCTGGTCCTCCTGAATGCAAGCGCCGGCACAATCCAGAGCGCTGACTATGATGTCGAAGCATTCGTTCGAAACGGGTTTCAGGCGCGCGGATTGGAGGCCGAGGTGCGAATGGCGAGCGGGGGCCAGATCGCGGAGATGGCCCACAGCTTCGTCACTGCGAAATCGCCCGGCAACAAGCCAAAGACCCTCGTGGTCGGAGGGGGCGATGGCACCCTGGGCTCCGCGGCATCGGCGGTTGTGGGAACGGATGTCGTCCTTGGCGTCCTGCCGCTCGGCACCCTCAATCATTTCGCCCGGGATCTCGGTTTGTCGAACGATCTGGGGGCGGCCATGGACACAATCGCCGCGGACCATGTGGAGCAGGTCGATGTTGCGGAGGTGAACGGTCAGGTCTTCCTCAACAACTCATCGATCGGCATTTATCCGTTTCTTGTCGCCGAACGGACCGCCGAGCAGAAGCGGTTGGGGCTGGGAAAGCTTGCCGCGCTCGGCCCGGCGCTTGTCCGCACGCTCAAGGCTTCATCCTGGAAGAGGGTCAGGATTTCGATCGGCAACGAGCGAAGCCAGAAGACGCTTTGCGTGTTCGTCGGCAACAATTTCTACGATCTGCGCGCGCTCGGCCACCGCGGCAGTCTTACGTCCGACGAGCTGTGCGTCTACGTCGTGAAGCCCCAATCCTGGCTGGGGCTCGCGCTGCTGCCGTTCAAGGCCGCGCTCGGGTTGATCGACCCAGCCCATGACGTCGAGCTCTTCAGGGTTCAAACCCTGGAGATCAAATCGCGCCGACGACACCTGCGCATCGCAATGGACGGCGAAACCATCGAGGCGATACCGCCGTTGCGCTACCGGATACGGCCGAATGCATTGCGGGTTCTCGCTCCTGTGCGATTAGCCGGGAGGCCAAGCGCTTCAGTACCGCCCGCCATCTGACAAGGAGTATGGAACGGCCCTTTCGATGTCAGACAAAGTCAGGCGCTTTGAGCTGCGCTCACGGTTGTTGATGTGGCGGCCGTGTTCGGACCTCGAAACGACGGAAAACCAGCCGAGGCTGACAAATTAGTGCACGCGCCGTCCACGGCTTTACAAAACTTTACTTAGAGACAGAAGGCCGGAAACACTGATGGCTTAGCTTGAGAATATAGTGCGAACACCACGGGCAACGTCGTCGACGCTGTCGAAGCCAGCGCCAACAAGGCGAAAGTCTCGAATAATGGTCTTCAGTCCAAGCGACATTCTCGGCCTCCTGTCAGCCCACCCCTATGCGGCTCTTCTGCCGCTCGCGATCGCCGAAGGGCCGCTCGTGACCATTGCCGCTGGTGTCCTTGTGGCTACCAGCCAACTCAAGTTTTGGCCTGTTCTTGCGATCGTCGTGGTTGGGGACCTGGTGGGAGATTCAGCTCTTTATGCGCTTGGGCGGTGGGGTGGAACTCGAATGGTCACAAGGTGGACGGGCCGACGCACTCTCACGCGGGTGGCTGCGCTTCAGGACCAATTTCTTCGCAAGGCCGACCGCGTTCTCGTAGCTGGCAAGCTCACGCACGCGATTGGCGCGCCCGTGCTGATTACCGCGGGCATCGTCCGGATGGCGTTTGGGCGGTTCTTGACAGTCAATTTTCTGGCCACTGTTCCCAAGTCCCTTGCTCTTCTCTGTCTCGGCTACGCGTTTCACGCCGGATACGGATTCATCGGTCAGAACATGACTTACTATTACGTCGTTTTGCTGATCCCGGGTTTGATCCTGCTCTATCTCCTTCTGTCCAGATAACCAGTGGCAAGAGAGACGCCATGCGCATCGCCATCTTTTCCGACAATTTCTATCCCGAGATCGGCGGGATTCAAGACTCGATTGAAGCGTTGGCGAAGGCACTCGGACAGCGGGGGCACGCTGTCGACTTCTACGTGCCTCGTTACGGCCATCGTCAATTCGAACGTATCAACGCAGCACCCGTTGAGTTGAATTTGGGCCCCCACATCCGCGTTCATCGCTTGCACTCGGTGCCGTTTCCAACCTCGACAGGGCAATCGCGAGCGGTTTTTCCAGTGCCCGCTTCATGGTTTCCACTGCCGATGGAGGAGCGGCCCGACGTCATCCACACCCAGAGCTTCTTCGGTGTCGGATTGAACGCGCTTCGGGTGGGAAAGAGACTGGGAATTCCGGTTGCCGGAACAAACCACACGGCAATCAGGGCATTCGGTTCGTATCTGCCATTCGGGATGGATACGGCGGCTGCCTACGTTCTTTGGTACTACAATCGCTGCAATTTTGTCACCGCGCCCTCGCGATCGGTTTTCAACGAGCTTGGCCAAGACAGGCTCCGCCGTCCGCTTGAAGTCGTTTCCAACCCCATCGCAACGGAGGTTTTCCATCCGGTCTCTCAAGCGGTGAAGTCCAAGCTCAAGGCCGAGTTGGGCCTCCATGGTCCCACGATCGTCTATGCAGGCAGGCTTGGTTCAGAGAAGAATATCGATCCCATCCTCCACGCGCTCGCTTTGCTGAAGCAGCGGATACCGAGTGCCGAACTCGTCATTGCCGGCCATGGCAGTCAGGACCGTCACCTTCGCGCCCTCGCGCTTCGAATCGGCCTCGAGCAGAGCGTGCGTTTCGTTGGGACGCTGCCGAAATCAAGCCTCGCAGGGCTGTTCCAGGCATCCGATGCCTTCGTGACTATGAGTACATCCGAGACCCAGGGCATGGCCATGCTTCAGGCAATGGCGTGCGGCATCCCGGTGATCGGCGCGAATGCGAGGGCCCTTCCCGAATACATCGGAAGTGACCGCGGCTTCCTGGTGGAAGCGTCCGATGTCGCAGCGTTGTCGGATCGTCTTGCGGATTTGCTTGGCAATCCGGAACTGCAGTCGCAGCTTGGCTGCGGTGGTGCTTCCTATGTGAAGCAATTCGCCACGGAACGGATCGCGGACCAATGGGAGCATCACTATCAACTCTTGATTGAACGGAAAGCAAGCAATGAAAGAAGCCATCAAGATCAGCTTTGTCGTACCAGCGTATAACGAGGAATCATGCCTCCCCCGAACACTGGAGGCCATCATCGCTGAGATCAAGCGATCACAGTGCGCCGCCGAAATTATTGTCGTGAACAATGCGAGCACGGATAAAACGCGTCACACAGCCGAGGCTTATCCCGGCGTCGTTGTCATCGATGAGCCCGTCAAGGGTCTCGTTCGCGCGCGATCCGCGGGCTATCATGTCGCAACAGGAGATCTGGTCGCCAACGTCGACGCCGATACGATCGTTACCGAGGGATGGATAGACAAGGTCCTGTGGGCGTTTGCGGCCAATCCCGAGCTCGTCGCCATGAGCGGACCGCTTATCTACTATGATCTGCCGAAGCATACCCGTGCGCTCGTACGCGCGTTTTATTGCGGGGGCTATGTTTGCTATCTTCTTAACCGCTACGTTCTGCGCGTTGGGTCGATGATGCAAGGAGGCAACTTCGTCGCCAGGCGCGATGCGTTGGCGCGCATCGGCGGCTTCAATCCGAACTTTGCATTTTACGGCGAAGACACTGAACTCGCCCGCCGCCTCTCCAAAGTCGGGGACGTCGATTTCACGTTTTCACTGCCGGCGCTCTCCTCCGGACGGCGCCTGGTCGGCGAAGGCGTGGCGCGCATCGGGCTACGCTATGCGATGAACTTTTTCTGGGCGACGTTCCTGAAAAAACCATTCACCGAAACCTGGCTCGACTTTCGAGACCACCCGCAAAAGCCGGCGCCATGATAAACGCTCAATTGTCTCCAAACGTCAGGCCATCCCGTATGCTTGCGCCCCAGCCCGGCAGGCGTCTTCTTTATGACGTCGGTATCAGTATTGTCTTGCTGGCGCTGAGCATCGTTTCGAACTTCTACGCCGGAAATTTCGCGACGGAGAATATCAGCAACCCGGTGACAGACATCATTCTGGATAATGTTCCGGTCGTTAACATCGATTTCATCTTCGTCGAGGGGCCACTTTTCCTGTGGCTGTTCGTCTGCCTTCTTCTCATCATACGGCCTGAGCGCATTCCGTTTGTATTCAAGGGCTTGGCTCTGTTCCTTTTCGTGAGGTCGGGATTCATCATTCTAACCCACATTGCCCCCTTTCCGACCAGAAGCAAGTTCGATCCAAACGAGCTTATGCGGGCGTTCACATTTGGCGGTGACCTCTTCTTCTCGGGCCATACGGGCGCACCATTCCTTCTCGCCTTGATGTTCTGGAAGAATCCGAGGCTGCGGTTCACCTTTCTGACGGCCACGGCGCTTTTCGGTGCTGCCGTGCTTCTCGGCCATCTCCACTACTCGATCGACGTCTTTGCAGCGTTCTTTATCAGCTATGGGGTCAATGACCTCGCCATGTTCCTGTTCCGGCGAGACTGGGAGCACTTCGACGCTGCCTCAGGCGTGAGGCATAAATGGCAGCAAACCAGCTTGGGCTTGGCGCGGCAACTGCGCTCAGGTTCGGAGCCGGGTGTAGAATACGCGGCTACGCGACCCGAGCAGCGCTCCTGAGCGCAGCCTCCAATGGTATGATCCATCACGGCAGCTCAGAGACAAATTTGGAGCACCAGGCGGCAATGTCTGATCTCATACTGCTGATTGAAGATGACCGCAGGCTTGCCGGAATGGTCTCGGAGTTTCTGACCCAGACCGGATTTGCTGTTGAACACACGCCAACGGGAGAGGAAGGCCTTGTTCGCCTCGCGCGAGGTGGTGTGTCGGCGATCGTTCTCGATCTGATGCTTCCGGGTATCGACGGATTGGATGTCTGCAGGCAGGCCCGGATGACCTCGGATGCCGCAATCCTCATGCTGACCGCACGGGGTGACGAGACCGATCGCGTCGTGGGTCTGGAACTCGGAGCCGATGACTATCTCCCGAAGCCCTTCAGTCCTCGTGAGCTTGTGGCCCGCCTGCGTGCCGTTCTCCGGCGGCGGAATGCGGGGGCGCGGCAACAAGACCTCCTTTGCTTCGGTCCGCTTGAAATCGATCCGGCGGCGCGCCAGCTACACGTCGACGGCGCTGAACAAAGCCTCACCAGCTATCAATTCGATCTGCTGGTTGCTCTCGCCCGGCACGCCGGCCGCGTCCTGACCCGTGATCAGATCATGGACATGGTCAAGGGTGAACCTCTAGAGGCATTCGACCGCAGCATCGATGTCCACATCTCTCGCATCCGCGCCGCAATTGAGAAAGACCCCCGCCGGCCCAGACAAATCCTGACCATTCGAGGGGTGGGGTACCTCTTTGCTCGCCATCATGACCGACCGGACAAGATCGAATGAGGCGCCTTTATCAGCATATCTACGCCGCTCTGCTGCTCAGCCTTTGCGTATTCGCCGTGCTCGCGGGACTGCTTTGGCTCTACGTGCTGGGCGAGATTCAGCCCGAGACCCGGGTTGGTATCGATACCGCATTGGCTGAACTCGCCATGTCTGCCGCCACTGCCAAGCCATCGGATCTCACTGCAACGCTGCTTCAACTCCAGAAGCGACTTGGAGGCGGCGATATCGCCGTCTTTTCGCCGGATGGCGTGTCCGTCGCTTCGGTCGGCGAACCACTTCCGCCGCCAGAGCCGCCGACGGAAGGAGGCTTTACGGAACGGCCAACGCTCGACGGATGGGTTCGAACACTCGCGCTATCGGACGGTCGCGTGCTTATGCTCCGCCGCCCTGTCGACTACGACGAGCCAATCCCCCGTGTTTTCTTGCTGCTCGGCGCTACATTTGCTGCTGTGGCGATTGGCGCTTACCCCATCACTCGCCGCCTGACACGACGGTTGGAGGGACTGAAGAAGGCGGTCGACGGCTTTGGTGCGGGAGACCTGTCGCGGCGCGTTGAGGTTACCGGCAAGGACGAAGTGGCGGCGCTCGCTGGCAGTTTTAACCAGATGGCGGAGCGAATTGCGGAGTTGCTCTCCGCCCATAAAACGCTCCTCGCCAATGCATCGCATGAATTGCGCTCTCCACTCGCGCGCTTGCGCATGGGTGTCGAGATGCTGCAGCCGCAGGCCGACAAAAGCCTGCAGCGGGAGTTCGAAAGTAGCATTGCGGAACTGGACGGTCTTGTCGGCGAGATTCTGCTGGCCAGCCGCCTCGAAACGCTCGAAATCGTCACCGAGATGTACCCGGTCGATCTGCTGGCGATCACTGCCGAGGAGTGCGCGGCGGCCGATGCTTCGCTCGAAGGGGAGCCAGTCACTGTCTTCGGCGAGCCGCGGCTTCTGCGTCGGCTTGTCCGCAACCTGCTCGACAATGCCCGTCGCTATGGTGGCGGCACCGCCATTGACGTGTCGTTGACGCGTCGAGGGGAAGCAATCAAACTTTCGGTGTGCGACCGGGGCCCCGGCGTCGCCGTCGAGGAGCGGGAGCGGATCTTCGAACCATTTTACCGCCCGGCCGGAACACTGGAACAGGAAGGGGGTGCCGGTCTTGGCCTTGCCCTTGTGAGGCAGATTGCGAGGCATCACAAGGGCGACGTCCGTTGCGTTTCAAGGCCCGGCGGAGGCACCTCCTTTGAGGTCGAACTTAGACAGTGGAAGCCCCAAGGACCCCTGACGGTCAGGTCTCCCGCAGCACGCGAGGAAGTTCTGGATGACCATTAGTTTGTTTGGGACGAAACTGGCCAAATCTCGTTTTTGCCTGCCGGTAGCCGGCTTATTGTCATTGCTGGCAGTAGCAATGGCCTCGGCTGGTTCACCCAATGTCGATCGGAAACGGTCTTCCTACGATTCACGTAACCTGCTACCCGCCAATTTCATCCTTCAGAGCCGAGAAGCATTGTCCAACGGCGATTTTCGAAAGAGATTTGTCACCTTCAATTTGACCAACGCACGGCATGCTGGATTCTCGGCTCGGGAATTCAACACGATTAACTCGTCCGGGGTTCGCGTCTCCTGCGAGAAATACGGCGATCAGAGTCACTATCGAGGCGGGGCCGGTTGGTTCATCGGCAGCAAGAGTTGTCTCGTCGCGAACGCTCATCTTGTCATTGATGAGAAGGATAGGTTCCTTCTCCATGAGAAAGCGAAAAAGGGCAGCAGCACCTGTTTCTTCACCACGTTCTCCGAACTGAGCTCAACGCCACCTGTGCCGGCGCACCATCCGATCAATCCTCTCGAAACCTCCTACAGCTTAGCCCAGCGATCTTCGGTAAAAACCTCGATCACTGATGACCGCGCGGTTTTCCAGCCCATTAGACCTCCGGAGGGAATGAAATACCTGGAGCCGGACCTGACGCACCCGGATCTGGCCGAAGGCGCTCAGTTGTACATGATAACAATAAAACCGCCTGGAGATCTCGCCATCGAGGCTGACGGCCCCCTGATCATGGAAAAGATTACAGTGAAGATGATGCTACGCCTGGAGCAGGGTTTGAGCGTCTTATTTACGGATGGGGACAATTTCCCCGGAACATCCGGATCGATCCTTGTTCGGCACAATGCGCAAGGCAAGCTGGTAGCAACAGGGCTGCACGTGGCCGGACGGGGTCCAAGTCCCGGTGAGCCGCCGAAGGAATGGAGCATGGAGAATACGACCGCGGGCATCGTCACCGACGGATCGTTCTTTGGGGCGCCAATCTCGTTGGATGCATTTCCGGATGGCTGCGGCTTGCCGTGATCTTCAGCCAACTGAAAGCAGAACTCCTTAGAATTCGCGTCGCCCATGCTGCTCGGAAAATGAGCAGCTCACCCGGTCAACCATAAGCCGCTCAAAGCAGTCCGGCAGCGGTCAAGAGGTCCGTTACCTTCTTGCTGTTCAAATGCGACGGCTCGACTTTCGGCGCCTGCAGATCCTTCAGCGGGACCAACGCTGGATTGCTGTCGGCACCGATGCTGACGGCATATTCGAACGACGTGCCGGTCTTAAGGACGTCCTGGCCACCCCTGCCGGTGATCCACTTCAGGAAGGCCTGCGCCTCCTTGGGGTGCTTGCTTGAAGCAAGCACGCCACCCCCAGAGATGCTGACGAACGCGCCCGGATCCTGATTCTTGAAATAGAGGAGCCCGACGTTCTTGCTGTTTTCGCCAGTCTTGGCCTGATCGCCGTAGTAATAATAGTGGAAGATCACTGCACCTTCGATCTGACCGGAATTGACCGCCTTCATGGCGGTGCTGTTGCCCCGGAACGTCGTGACGTTGGTCTTCATCGCCTTCAGCCACTGCGCTGTATCTTCTTCGCCCTTGATTTCGAGCAGGGCCCCGACAATCGACTGGAAATCGGCCCCTGACGGTGAAGCGGCCCACCGGCCCTTCCAGCTCGTGTCGGCCAGGTCCAGCAGCGACTTCGGCAGCTTGTCGGCAGTCAGCTTGGTTTTGTCGTAAGCAAAGACGGTGCTGCGCGCGGCAATACCGATCCAATGACCGTTGGTGGGCCGGAATTCATCCGGCACCTGCGCCAGTGTGACTGCATCGACTGGCGCGAATAGGCCGGCCGCGTCGACCAGCGCGATGGCGGGTGAGTTCTCTGTCAGAAACACATCGGCCGGCGAGGCGGCGCCTTCGGTGGCGATCTGGTTGGCGAATTCGGGATCTTCGCCGTTGCGCACGATAACCTTGATCCCTGTTTCCCTTGTGAAGCCTTCCACCCATGCGCTGGTCAGGCTCTCGTGCTGGGCATTATAGACGATGATGCCGTCGTTTGCGTCCTGGGCCAGAGCGTGTCCGACAGCCAAGGGAGAGGAAAGCGCCATGGCGCTCGCAAACAGTGACAGTGCAGATTTCATAGGAAGCTCCGGGCGGTTAAGCACCTGCCACTAGCAATACTTGAATATCGATGTCAACATATCAAAGCAGCAACTGACAACGTGAAGCACACGGCCCTCATGGGTTCGGACTGGCCAGAGCGTCCAGCCGAAAGACCCCAATCCGAGAGGCGCCTAGAAAGAGACCATTTTGGCAACGCTGCAACGAAAGCCCGGCTGCTCGGTACAATTTGCCCGATCATTCTGGCTACTCCAGGCCTTTTCCCGCCGGGCTTTTTTGTTTTAACCCTCCCGCACGGTGGCTTTAGCTGGCGATGGCCCTAGCTGAGAGAAAAATGAGTGCCAAGAAAGACGAGGAACTGACCGTTGATCAGCGGAATCTTCAAGATGGGGCCGTCCTCGTCCAGGCCCTGGACCGGCAAACCCTTCACGCAAGGGTGACCGTTCAAGATTTCCTTCCAAATTGAAGGAAAATCCGTCCCCCTGCTCCTCTCGGCGTTGCACGCTCGGAGTAGATTCGTAACCAGGTCAGCCATCCCGATCTACCACCTCCCGTGCCTGACACTGCATTATCGGGTTATCTAGAGAATGGATTTGATTGCGATCAATCCGATGTCGTTTAGCGGGACCGTGCGCGGCCCTGGCGAAAAGGTGTGAACAGGATCGCCAGTCGGTAGAAAACTCACGACGGGTCGTAGCTCGAAAGGGTGCGCTTGCTGTGGTGTTACCACAAGTTGCCCCCGGATTAGGGATTAGGCTACAACCTGCAGCAATATCACGACGCCATCCTTCAGCGGATAGCGGGCGTCAAAATACATCAACGCTCGCGACCGCTTGATCTAATCTATATAGTGCTGGTTCGGTCGTTCGACGGCTGGCGGCGTGCTCTCATGTGAAGTCGCGGACCGGAGAACACCAATTTTTGATCGGTGTGTCTCTCCGGCCGCCGCAGAACTGTGCAAGGCGAGATCGGATCAATTGTCCTCGTGGTCGCCGTCGCCGCCGGTTTCATTTTCAGTGCCGTTGTCTTCCCCGGCAGCATCGGCCCCTAGAATCTTGGCATTGCCGGCATCGACCTTGACGTCCTTCACCTCGTTACTCGCCGTCTTGATCTCGACGCTGTAGACGAGGTTGCCGTTCTCATTGTCGAGCGCCACTTTGAGCACACTGCCCGGGAACTGAGCGAGGGCAGCCGAGGTCGCCTGGGCGGCGTCGATCTTGGCCTGCGACGCGAGCATGGCCGCTTCACCACCCTCTCCTTCGGTCTGGTTGTTCACCTTGATGCTCGACTGGTAGGCTGGTTGGCTTTCCGCGCCGATCGCAGCATAGCCGCTGCCGAGCAAGCCGACCCCGACAATAGCCATGAAGGCCAGCGTCAATTCGGATGTTCGTTTGTTGTTCATGATCGATACTCCTTTAGATGCAGAGCAGCCCATGATCTTCGTCTTGCGGTCCAGGTTCGCAACGGCGGCTGCCCTTTCACGCGATGACACTGACCGCTCAGGATTGCAGCGACCTTTCATGACCATTAACTATGCTGCGGTAGCTCAGGGTCCCATGCCGTTTTTCGCGGAAGATGCAGGGAGGATCACCTCGAATGTGGACCCTTTCCCAAGGTCACTCATCGCAACAACGTGCCCCTTGTGAGCCTCGACAATCGCCTTGACGAGGCTGAGACCGAGACCCATGCCTCGTTCCTTGCGGCTGCCCTCTCCGCGATAGAGGCGGTCCCAGATCTTCGAGAGGTCCTCAGCGGTCATGCCGCGCCCGCCGTCGCTGACACAAATTGCGACCTTGGAATCGCGACGGCTGGCCTTTAGCAAGATGCGCCCGCCGCTCGGCGTGTATTTGATCGCATTATCGAGCAGATTGGCGACGACCTGGCGCAAACGGCCGCGATCAGCGATCAGCCAGATCTCCTCAGGCGCCTCGATTGCGATGCTAAGCGCTTTCTCGTCCGCCACATGGCGGTAAAGATCGACTGCATCCTTGAGTAGAACACTGACGTCGACGGGTGCGAAGGTGAGGGGAAGCGTCCCTGCCTGCGCTTCCGAGATATCCATAAGCGCGTTGAGTAAAGCGAGCAGGTGGTCCGACTCCTCGATGCAATCTGAAAGAGCCTCCAGTGCGGGGCCTGACTTCTGGTCTGATTGCAGGACGATTTCCGCCGTGCCACGAATCCGCGCCAGCGGCGTGCGCAACTCGTGGGCAACGTTGTCGAGGGCGCCGCGCATGTTCGTGATGAGCCCCGCGATGCGATCGAGCATGGCGTTGAAAAGCTTCCCCAGTTCGTCCAGTTCGTCGCCAGTATTGCGCACGGGTACTCGGCTTGCCGTAGCGCCCGCGTCGATAGCGCGAACCGTAGCGATGAGTTCGTGGATCGGGCGCAGGGCGCGTCTCGCCAGCAGCGCCCCTCCCAAAAAGCCGAGGATCACAACGGGAACGGCGACTCCGGCGACGATCCATGCAAAGAGGTCCAGAATATCGTCGCGCTCCTCCGTGCTCTTGCCGACCTGCAGAATCGAGCCGTCCGGTAGCCGCTGCGAGGCTATTTCCAGAATCGCCGCATCGTCGCTGGCGGGCAGACGAACGAAAGGTCCGGGCCCGGCCAGGGGAGCGTATTCGAGGCCTTTCAGATCGAAGTTCGCCCATTGGTCGGGGATCTCCATGAAGACGAGTGCGTTTCCCGAACCTGCAATGCGGATGAAATAGGGCTTGGACTTTCGCAGCCTGGTTTCGAGCGAAAGCGCCTTTCTCAATCCGGTTAGATCTGTTGCCCGATATTGGGCTGCAAGCTGCTGCAAGCGAGAATCGATGCCGTCGTGATCCCGCGCTCGCAGGGAAAGATCGAGGAGAACGTAGGCGAAGCCAAACAGAAACAGTGTGCCAAGGACGAAGAAGGCCGAGAACGTTAGCGCCAGCCGGAAACCTGTCGACCTGCGGAGCTCTTCAAAGGCCCGAGAGAACATAGCCGACACCACGGATCGTGTGGATCATCTTGTCCGGGAAGTCCCGGTCGACCCTGCTGCGGAGCCTGCACACAAGGACATCCACCACATTAGTCTGCGGATCGTAGTTGTAGTCCCAGAGGCGCTCCAGAATCGTCCCCTTGGAAACGGGGCGGCCGGCGTTCCGCATCAAGAGTTCGAGCAACGTGAACTCCTTTAGCTGCAGAACGAGGCGCTGGCCGCTGCGCGTGACCTCGCGTGTCTGTAGGTCGAGGACGAGAGGCTGGACGATAAGCTGGGCTGGCTCGGCCACATTGGTCGAGCGCCTGATCAGGGCGTGGATACGCGCCAGAAGCTCCGATAGGGAAAAGGGCTTCGTCAGATAGTCGTCACCGCCTCTGAGCAAGCCCTTCACGCGGTCATCAACTGAGCGCCGCGCACTGAGGATTATCACGGGAACCCGAACCTTTCGGTTGCGCAGTTCGCCGATCAGCTCGAGGCCACTCAATCCCGGCAGCATGACGTCGACAACGGCGGCATCATACCCGGTACTCAGTGCCAGCTCGAGCCCGTCTTCGCCGTCCTTTGCAAGGTCGACAGCGAACCCGGCCTGCTTCAGTGCTGTGACGACGAACTTTGCAATCTTGTCGTCGTCTTCGACGACCAATAGGCGCATCGCAACAACTCTGCCCTTCACTTGATAAAGTGCCAAGGTAGCCAAGCGACCATATCGCCAAAGGGCCACCGTCCCCTCTTACATGCTTTGTTTTTCGGTAGCATTTCGCGAAGCTTACGATTTTGTAAGTGCACCCGTCATCACTACGCCAAGGTCGCCTCCGAAACGGTTTGTGGCGCCCGCCGCGTTGAGGACTTCGGGCTAGGCGCACACGGATCGAGCGATTGTCGCGACCGCTTCGAACCTCCACATGTTCGTTATTTTGCGCGCATGCTCCCGTTCACGCGAGGACCAATTGCGGCTACACTTGATTTGATACAATCGTCATTACGCTGAAGCCATGGTTGCATTGTCCTAGCTGTTGCTAACCTACAGGTCCCGCCTGAACCCGCCGCCTAGCCCAGGCGCTTCAATCGGTCCGTCTCGTTACCCACCCCGGCGTCGCAGCCAACGCTGACTGGGATGGACGCCTCCTCCTCGTCCGGGAACGCCCTCAACCAAGGCTCGGCCGTTGATGATCATCTCAGAGATCGAAGCTTACTTAACTGGACCGCCCTGGCTGGCTTGATGGCAAGGAAGATTTTTTCCACTGGCCTTTGCAATAAGGCCAATCGGCTGCGCCAGCTCAGCCTTCGCTTGCGCCTCTGTTATATCACCGACCGTAACCAGCCTGGCCAAGACGTGACGCTCGCGCGCGGAAGCATATTCGGGATTGACGCGCGGATTATAGATCGACGGAGCGTCAATGATCCCAACCATCATCGCAGCCTGTGCCCACGTCAAAGACGCGGCCGGCTTACCGAAATAGCCACAGCTTGCGTTTTCGAGACCATAGTAACCACTGCCGAAATAAACCACGGAGGCGTACATGGCTAGTATGTCTGGTTTGGCGTAAGTGAAACTCAGCTTAATGGCGAGCGCCACCTGCTCCAGCTTCGCACCCGTGCCATGATCACGCGGAGTATAGAGCATTTTCGCAAGTTGTTGCTCAATCGTGCTTCCGCCTTGGTCTCTCCATCGCAGTATCTGGCCCAAGGCCGCCCTGCCCACGGCGAATGGGTCGACGCCGGGATCGAAGACAGAGTAGAATCGGTGGTCCTCGGTCGCGACGAGTGCTTGACTGAAGCGCTGCGGAGGCGCGGGGGCTGGATAGCCGGCGCCGTGTTTCTCGGCTTGGGCCTGGACGAGAATCGCAGCGTCGTTGACCGATGGCGTTATGGCGAACGGGGCCACGATGGCCGCGACTCCGGCAAGAACCAGGAAAGCCATCATCCTAACCATAGGACGGACGCTCCCCTTTCCACGGTGCCTATCGTCGTTATGGCAGGGATCGAGCTTCAGATTGATCACTGGGCCTAAAAGCTGAGTGCGGCTGTGCTGTCACCAAGCTCGCGGTTGCATTCTGCATGATTGCCTATGTGTTGGGAAGGTACATTCAAGATCTGTTAGATCAAAGCCGTGAGAACGTTGGAAATGCCAGCTTACGTCGTACCTCGTCAAGGTTTGCGCCGTGTAGCGCAACCGCGGAAGATCCGACCTGCGCCAGAGCGAGCGTCATGATCCTTCCAAGGCGGGGTTGCCGGTATCCTTGCTGAGCCCGAGGAAGGCGGGGGCTGCAAGAAGATAGGCGACTGCGGCCAGTTCGATTACGGTATCGAGCCCGGATGTCACGGCTACGATGGGTACCAGAACGGCGCCGACAACCGAGAAGCAGCCGTTGACACCCCACCCCCAGACGAACAGATGCTCCCGGCCAAGTCGGGCGAGCCAAACCATACCGGCTGCCATCGGGAATCCCATGAGGAAGGCAGCCGGCGCGACCACCGTGATCGCGAGCGCAAGTCGAGCCCAGTATGAAAGGCCGCCGACCCAATCAAGGAGCGGTGAGGAGGTCCGGGAGAACGCGAACAACAGGGCGGAGATGAGCACGAGAATGATCGGTATCGCCTTCGGCGCAATGTTCATGAGTCGACCGGAAAAGAGGCTTCCCAGTCCCGAGCAAACGAGGATGCCGCTCAGCATCACCGTTGCCGAGACGGCCGGACTGCCAAGAGCGACGGTGAAACGTTCGATAAGGCCGACCTCGACGGTAATATAGCCAAGGCCAAGGCAAGCAAAATAGCTGATCGCCGACGCCTTTCCGGGGGTACGCACAAGTGCGCTTCGCCAACCGAGCGCCACCGGAAGCGCAATCAGAGGCAAGATCGCGACGAGAGCAATCCCGAGCGCGACCCAAAGGACCAGATAGCCCCAATCGTCCTGAAAGAGGTCGAGGCGGTCGAGGGTGCGCATGAGATCGGACGGCCGCTCATAGCCGGCGAAATACGGGCGCTCGTCCGTCAGCGGCCTTACGTCGAATACGTATTGACGAGCGATATCGCGCCACCCTCCATTGATGAGATAATGCCAGGCGAGCCGGTTCATCGTGGTGGACGGCATCGTAGCGTCCTCGCCGTTGCCCGAGGCGCCCCCGTCCTCCGAGGTGCCCGAGTTCTCGGCAGCAGTACCATCAGGGACTGACGGAGATGATGCCGAAGTTTCGGATGCGGTCGGATTACCCGAGGTCGCCATTGTCGCGCTGCCGAAAATTGAACCGCGATAGGCGGATAGGATTTTTGGCGTCTCAGCGGTATCGTAGGGAAAGCCGGGCCAATAGACCTCGTCGAAGGACATTGCCTGCGTGTAGTCGCGCAGCCGAGCGATTTCATCGTCCGCGAACCCGCCCCGCTTGTAGAGTACGGTCGTGGTCGAAAGATAGCTCGATGCGACGAAGAAATTACGCGCCATGGTGCCGCGCTCCTGCGTCCGGGCCGCCCGGGCGATGGTCGCATAGAGCTTGAGCACCGATTTGGGCGGCTCCTCCTTGTTCCAGACGGTCACCGCAAGCACACCGCCTGGCGCGAGCGCGCGCATGTAAGCGCGCATGGCCTGTTCGGTGTAGAGATACTTTTCGACCACCGCGAAGCCGCCCGGATTGGACAGGCCGATGGAGTCCGCCAGGCTTAGGTCGATCACGTCGTAACGTGCCTTGTCGCGTTCGAGCACGAGGCGGCCGTCGCCCTGAAGGAGCCTCAGCCGCGGCGAGCCGAGGATCGCCGCTGTTGCGACCCTGAGGGTCGGAGCCTCGAAAGCCCGGACGATCGCAGGATTGCTTTCGGCGGCCGTTACCAAGCGCGACCCTGCCTGAAGTGCGACACGGGTCGATATGCCGCCGCCGAACTGAACAATGAAAGTCCGCGGCGCGTGCTTCACGACATAGGGATAGAACGCCGGGAGATATCGAAAGTAGACGCGGTCTTCCGCCGGCACGGCGCCCATGATGCCTTCCGGTCCGTCGCCGTCGACGAACATCCCGGTATAGGTGTTGGCGGGAAGCTCCGGCAAATTGAAGGCGGCGTTATCGGAGAGGCCAGGGGCGAAATGCATGTAGGAACTGCGATAGATTTGCAGATCGCCGAATGGCGAGACTTTGCGATAGATGCGTTCTGCGTCTGGGAAATTGCGCGCATAGGAAATGCCCTTGTACGGGTTGACCGAGAGCGCTGGAACACCAAGGACACCGGGCAGAGCGAAATAGGCGGCAACGGAGAGCACGATGCCTCCGAGCGCCGCCGCGGTCACAATCGGCCCCGAAGCGGTTAGCCACGTGATGACTGCAAGCGCCCACAAGCCAAGCGGCACGACGAGAATGCGTTCCGGTGCGACTAGATAGAGGCCGCCGAGGACGACGACACCGCCGAACCCCGCCCCGATCAGATCGGCGAAATAGAGACGATCGAAAATGCTCCTGCCCTTGAGGAAGACGATCCCGAGAAACAGGGCGGCGGAAAGGAATGGCAAGAGATACAGAACGAAATTGGCGAGCAGTCGCCATTTCTGCGCCGGATCGGAAACCAGAAAGACGGCGTTGAACGGAACGGCCTGGGCGGCGAAATTGCTGGCGACCGTGAGCGGGCCGAAGGCGAACAGCGAGGCTCCAGCGCTCCCCCACCAATGCCTCTCAAACCATGCCTTCGAAGAGAAGAGGACAACGCTTGACAGACCAAAGCCAAGCAGTGCCAAGCTGATCACCATCGATCCGAAATGCGTCCAGCTTCCGACCGCGAAAATTCGCATCACGCAGATTTGCAGCGCGATCACGGCGCTGGAGATCATTCCGATCGATATGTAGAACGCTGCTCCTGTCCCATGGCGTTGCCCGGGCCGGGTCGTCGTCATCACTGACTACCTTCGCCCGGCCGTGCCTGGTTCAATGGTTGTGAGTCCCAGAGATGCGCCCCGCAACGAGTTGTGTGAAGGGCACGAAATTGACGACGGATCCATGATAGATGTCGGAACGCTCAACTCGGAAGGTCCCGTCAGGATTCTGATGCTTGACGATCTTCAACACATGTTGCGCGCCCGGCGGGCCGATCGGGATAACCATGACGCCGTTCGGTTTCAACTGGTTAAGAAGAGGCGGCGGGACGTGGTCGATCCCGCAAGTGACGATGATCTTGTCGAACGGCGCGTTTTCCGGCCAGCCATAATAGCCGTCGGCGTTCTTACGGCGGATGGCGCCGTATTCGGAATATCCGCGCGCGATCAGGTCTGAGAACACACTACCGGTGCGTTCGAAGAGCGGTTTGATGATCTCGATCGTCCAAATCCTATCGGTCAGATAGGACAGATAGGCAGACTGGTACCCTGATCCGGTACCCACCTCCAGCACCTTATCGCCGGGCTGCGGGTCGATTGTGTTGGTCATGCGGGCGACCGTGTGCGGGCCGGTGATCGTTACGCCATATCCAATGTCGAGATAATGCCACTCGTAGGCGCGCGACAGATTTCGGTCGGTGACGAAATCCTCGCGCGGCGTCATCAGATAGGCGCGCTTGTCGCGATCGGCCCAGACGTCGTGATGCGCAACCAGTTGCTGGAAACGATCGTAGCGCTCCCCGAGATACCGGGGAGTTTCGCCGCGGTGCTTCACCATCCAGTCGATGAAGGATGTACGGGAACTCATGGGCGGCATGACGGCCGGCTCGAACGGAGAACTGACGCGCGTCGACGCAAGGGACGGCACAGTGCCGCGCGCCGCCGCCGGGACGGTTGCAAAAGCTATTGCGCTGGCGCCCAGCGTCAGAAAGTCACGTCTGTCCATGCCATCTCCTCCGTACCTCAGGACATTCTCCGCCAGGTTGAAGGATTTCGGGATTAGCGGGCCGCACTCGGGAGGGCTCATGGAGCACATCCCGGACATATAACGAGGCGGCTGAAACCCGCCACACACAGCTGCCACCGGACGATCTCAAAACCCTCGTCAGCTTAATCTCAGACGCCTCCCTACTCCACAGATCAGTCGGTCGCGCTTCAATGCCGATCGGCTGCCGGGCTTAGTCGGCTTCATGGCCGACTTCCTGTGTCACGACCGCAAAGTCTTCCACCACACATACCGAATAGGAAATCAACATTACGCCAACTTTTCCGCGTCCTTACGATTCCGTAAGACTTACGCCAGGTTCCAAGTCTTTTTGCGTCAGACGAACCGCCTCCTTTCTCTGGAAGGCCTTGTTGCGCTATGAGCGCTTCGGGCGAAGGCTTCGAAGGACTGTTTGCGCGACAGGACGCGGCGCTCGCGCATTCCGCCTCTTAGGCCTGAAGTGGCCGAGCGCGTGACGTGCCCACGTCACCTCTTCGGCGAACTCGATTTCCTCGATTGCCCCCAGACGTTTGAACAGGACAGCGTCGAACCGTGCATCTTCGAAGGGCTCCGCTTGAGCGTCGGCCTGCTGCCAGATGATGCGAATGAGGGATTCCTCGGTATCTTCGCCGCATGGGATCCAGGTCTTGCGCTGGGTGGGGCCGTCGCCTCCTCGGTGTGCAACTCCCGAGCCAGCGCTCCCAGCGGCCAGAAACGCCGCGTCACCCCGGCCATCAAGCGCCAGATGCGCCGCCGCTGCGCGATTGAGCCGGTGATCGGCCACATCAAGGCCGAGCACCGGAAGGGCCGCAACTACCTCGCCGGCCAGCAAGGCGACGCCGTCAACGCCGTCCTGGCCGCCGCCGGATACAACTTCTCCCTCCTGCTTAGGTGGCTGATTTGGCTTCGGTTATTCCGGCCCTAACGGAACCGCCTGAAGAAAACGCACTTCACTAGGTCATTGAGACCGAGGCAGCTAACGAGGGCGAAGCCGACAATCAGGATCGTATGTGTAGGCGGCAGAGGCTTCAGCTCGACCAAGCCAAATGCGCCGATCAATACCCCCAGTGACGCGTCAGCGAGGAGAGCTGCCGCAAGGATCGCGCTCGGCCGCGAGGCCCAGAAAGCCCTCCGCTCGCGAATGGACACGATGGAAAAAAGGCGCAAAGTAGAGCAACGTCTGAAAGGTGAAGGTCTGTAGCTGGCCCGAATGGTTCCCGAGGTCGAACTGGCGCCAGCCGATCGCGAGCAGCACCAGCGCTTCGACGAGCATGGCGATGCCCAACAGAACTGCGAGCCTGACAAGCGGGCCGATGTTCCAGGTCTCCGGATTTGAGGATGGGCGTACGCGGTGTGTCGAGAGCGCAATCTTGACGAAGTCCGTCATGAACACAATGAGCACCATCCCAAGCGCCGAGATAGCGAACTTGCCGGTCACCAGGAACGCGATCACGACGAAGCCTGATTTGAGGATGGTGCGGCTCACCTTGTTGACGATCCAGGTGAGAACCCGCTGATAGATGGCACGGCCGTTTCTCACAAGATCGACGATACCGCCAAGACCTTCGGTCGTCAGGACCACGCTCGCCGCCCCTTTGGCGACGTCGGTCGCGCGGCTCACGGCAATGCCAACCTCAGCCTGACGCAGCGCAGGCGCGTCGTTCACGCCATCTCCGGTCATGCCGACGACGTGGCCGGCGGTCTGGAGGCTCTTCACGACCAAGAACTTGTCCTCTGGGAACATCTCGGCGAAGCCGCTTGAACCTCGGACCAGCTCCGACGTGTCGTCCGCGGCAGCATCGCCGGCGGCATGCATTTCGGGGGCGCGGACGATCTCGCCCAAGCCGAGCTCGCCGGCCACGGCGCGCGCGACCGGCAGTGCGTCGCCCGTCAGCATCTTTACCGTGACGCCGAGCGAACGGAGCTCGTCGATGAGCTGGCGCGAGTCGGGTCGCGGCGCATCATGGAGCAGCGCGAGACCGACGAACTGCAAGGGCGCCTCGTCATCGGCTCGTGCGACGGCCAGCATCCGGACTCCCTGCCGGGCCTCTTCGGTGGCCCTAGCTTCGAGGGCAGTGACGGCCGCTCCATCAAGACCTGCCGCCTCGGCCACCGTGCGCAGTGCGCCCTTCATAACCCGCGTCCTGACGCCGCCACGCTCGACGAGTGCCTCAGTTCTGCGCGTCTTCGGCGAAAAGGGTGTGAAGGAAATGAGCGCTGTCCCTTGATCAAGCAGATGACGGTCGCGGACCGTCCGCAGGAAGGCGAGATCGATCGGGTCCTGGTCGGCCTCCTGGGACGCGAGGGCTCCCACGCGCAGGACGTCCTCAGCGGTGAATCCCGGCTGGGGCAGGGCGCCCATGAACGACAGCCGATTCATAGTGAGCGTCCCGGTCTTGTCGGCGCAGACGACGTCCATGTTCGCAGCGTCTTCGGCGGCGCTTAGCCGCGTGACAAGCACGCCGCGACGCGCCAGCTCCCTCGCACCGACGGCCATGCTGACGGTGAACATGACCGGCAGCGCTACGGGGACAGCGCTCATCAAGAGCACCAGCGACAGCGGCAGGATGTCGACGAGACGCAAGCCTTCGACGAGCGATACAACCAAGGCGATCGCGACGAGAATCGCGACGATGAGGAACAACCACTTGACAACGCGTGTAATGACCTCCACGACGTGCAGCTTCGGATGCGCGCTTTCCACAAGCTGCGTTGTGCGGCCGAAAAAGGTCTTGAGCCCTGTCGCGATAATGACCGCGGTTGCCTCGCCGTCCCTGACGATAGAGCCCGAATAGAGAACGCCTTCGTTCGTTTTGGTGATCTCTCGGGATTCGCCCGTCAGCGCGGATTGATCGACCTGCAGCGCACCGTCGATAATCTGGGCGTCCGCCGGGACGAAATCCCCTGACCGCACCCGCACTACGTCACCCGGAACAAGTTCTTGTGCTGGTATCGCGTGCCACACGCCGTCGCGCAGCACGCGCGCAGTGACCTGCAGTTTCCTCCGCAGCGCCGACACCGCTGCGGCAGCGCGATGTTCCTGGAGGAAGCCGAGGATGGCGTTTACCAGGAGAAGCGCTAGCGCGATCCACAGATCGGCCCACTTTTGGAGGGTGAAGGACACGAGGACAATCAGCTCGATCATCCAGGCTGAGAGACCCCAGAACTTGCGTGCGAAGCCGATGAGCGGATGAGCCTTGGCCTCTGCCACGGCGTTTGGCCCAATCCGGGTAAGCCGTTGCCTTGGCTTCCCCGCTGGGAAGACCGGTCGGGCCGGCAGCGAGGCAGGCAAGCGTTTCGGCAACCGTTCTTTCGGCGGGTTCAGAGTGGTCGTTTCCGGGTTCGTGAAGGTTGCTCACTCTTTGGCTCGGACGACGAGAACAGGACAGGATGCCTCGCGCATTACGGCGTCGGCGACGCTGCCGACCAAAGCCCGTGTGATGCCGTGGCGGCCATGACTGCCGATCACGATGAGATCCGCGGCCCATTCTCGGGCGGCCTTGACGATCTCCGATCCGGGCGGTCCCTGTGGGATGAACTGCAGAACATGGGTAGTGGCCGGCAACCGGGCACGGAAATCCGCCATCAGTCGCGCACCATCCTGTTCGGCGCGAAGAGCAAGCTCGTCAGCCGCAATCCCGGCCTCTGGCGCGAAGATCAATGACGGGTCGATGGCATGGATCAGTGCCACCTCGGCATTGAGGGTGCGTGCCAGATCCATGCCAACCTCGGCTGCTTGGGCCGCGATCGGATCGTCATCGACGGCGATGAGCACCTTCCGAAAACGCATCCTGCTCTCCTTTCTTTGCTCGGATGAGCGAACAATGACCTTTGGCCGATCTTTCGGACAAATTGGGACAGTATCACCGCAGACCGAACAAACCTTAGTGATCCCTCATTCCGATTGACCTTGATCAAGATCAAGTGATCCAGGGGCAGAATAGCTGGAAAGTATCCCTCTGACGTTTAGCGGGAAACCAACGCTATGCCCTCCTGGGCGGTAAACGCCTTATGGGCTTAGGGGCCCAGGATCCCCGCGCACTTGGTGAGCCGGACGTTCTCGGGGGAGCACTCACCAGCCTCTGTGCAGCAGACTTGGAGGCTAAGCTCGATCTGATTGCCACAGGCTTCTGTAAAAGGTGCCAAAAACCGCCGATGGGCGGCGAATGACCGGGCCGGCAAAGCCCGCCCGGTTCGTTTCGCTGGAAGATGGGCTACTTGGCCTGATGGATGCTCGAAACCGACAGCTTGCCGGCCTTGGTGATGTAGGTGACACTCACCTTCTCACCGACCTTCAATGTCTCGGCTTCAATGCCTTCCGGAAGGGTGAAGGTCTGCCCATCGGACAGTGTGATCGAGTCGCCGTTCTTGTCGACGCTTGTGATCGTCCCAGTGGCTGCTTTGGCGAAAGCACCGGTGGAAGACGCGACTGCCAGGATCATCGCGGTAGCCATGACTGATTTCTTCATTTTCGTTTTCCTGTTTGGTTGGGGTGCCGCAAGGGCCGTTGAGCCCATAGTGGCAGCTTGGGCGATCCGGAAAGTTTCCGGATCATCTCTCTCACCTTGAGAGAGGATGGAGTGAGCCTAGGCCCCGGAGTTTTCGGCGGGATGGCCGGCGCTTTACAAATAAGTATGCTTAAGTGGTTGTCAGATATCCCGCAGGTGCTCGGCGTCGTGCCCGGGCGAGGGGCTCGCAGACAAGACCGCGATGACGACCGATGCGATCACAAGACTGAGCACGATCGCCAGGTAGGTCCATGGAATCGAAAGCGCCTCGGGGGGAGGATCGAACACCCCGGTCAACAGTTTGACCAGCATCCAGGCCGTCATGAGACCAGATGCCAGACCGAACATGATGCCGCCGATAACAATGAGGAGGCCCTCGCTCCACAAGAACGCCGCCAATTGCCGGGGCTTGGCCCCGATTGCGCTCAGGATGGCGAAGTTCCGGCGGCGCTCGACGAATCCCAACGCCAGCATCAGCCCGGCCGCAGCTGCCGCCATAACCACAGAAAACCCAAGTTCGATCGTCGTCAATCCGCCTAGGTCGACTGCGGTGAGGCTCGAACCGATGAGGTGCTTCGCCTGGCTGATGTCAGCTACTTTCAACGACGGGTCGATAGCGACTGCCGATGATACCTGTCGTGCCAGCGCAAGGGGATCGCCTTTCGCTCTCATCAACACGTACTCGGACGCATCAGACCCGGTCATGCGGGCCACATAGGCAGCATTGGCAACAAGGAACGAATCCTTCGGCGCGGTCGGAAATTCACGTGCCACACCGATGAACTTGAATGGAACCGGATGATATTGGTGATCCCCCGCGCTCAAGAGCCGAAGATTGATCGTGTCGCCTTGCTGGAGCTGGAAATCCTGGACCGTCTCCTCCGACACGAGCACGCCATCGGGCGTCGAGGCGAGGTGGTCCAGGATGGCGGCCGCACTGCCGCCACTGAAATAAGCGTCGGACAGGTTTGTCGCGCGTTCGATGCGGATAGGGTCGATGCCGTAGAGATCCTGCAGATCAGCTCCAACGTAAGCGAAGCGATGCTGCATGGGTTCGGCCGCGGCTGCCTCTGGCAGTGCCGACAGGGCTGCCAGATGCTTCCCGGCCGGTTTATCAGCTGTCCCGGACACAGTGACGTCGGATCCATTGGTTAATTCAGCATCGACGCGGGCCTGTGCGTTGTAAGTGGTGTTGAAGATGGCGGTTGACGTGGCGAAGGAAATCGCCAGCGCGGTCATCGCGATGCCGATGGTCAAGCGCCGTGGCTGTCTCGACAACGCCGCCGACACGATGGAAGCCAGAGGCCCTGAGACCGGCCTCACGATACCTCGCAGCATGGCGCCGTTGCGCGAGATAATCACGGCCGACAGACGGATGGTGAGCAGAGCTGTACCCAGCCAGAACAGCGCAGGCGCTATGAACGCCTTGTAGTCGACTGCTGTCGCGGCGACGCCTTCAGGGGCGAGTACGATCTGATATCCAGTGCTCGCGGACTGCCAGAAGAACAGTCCGGCGGCGGCCAGCAGGATCAAGTCTAACCACACTCGCTGCCAAAGGGGCGTTCTCGTGCGGACGACAACGTGACGGGCAGAACTTACCGTGATCCAACGCGCGTCACGCCAGGCTGGCCAAAGAAAGGCAGTGAAGCCCAGCAGCAATCCCACGCCCACGACAAAAACCAGCATTGGAACGCTGACGGATGACGTTTCGAGCATACCGGGAACCAGAATGCCGAAGAGCTCGGTGCCGGCAATACCGATCGCGGTGCCGCCAAGCGCTGCTATCGCAGCTTCGGTGGCCGACAAGGACATGATTGTGCCGGTGGTGGCGCCACGAACTCGGAGCAGGGCCTGTTCGATGCGCCGGCGTGCGGCGCCTGACGATGTCACGGCAAAAGTGAGGACCACGGCCAGTGCGATACCGGGCAGGCCGAGAAACAGGAACAGAACGGAGGCGTAGAGCGCGTCCTGGCGTACGGCGTCAAGGCGCGCACCGAGATTGTTGGCGACCAGGGCTTGACCCGCGATCTTCGCTTCAAAGTTCTTCTGCGCGCCGGTAACGAAATTGTATGCCGAAACCGGGTCGGGTGGCAGCGTGGCGTGAGCAAGCTGCACATGCAACTGCAGCCTGGCGGTGTCAGGGCGTATTTTCTGCTGAGCATCAAACAATTGCTGCCAGTCTTGCTGCGGCAGGATCAGCACGTTGTCCGGTGGCGCCTGTGGGGCTGCCTGAGGTGGCAAGCCCACCGCCTGGAACAGGGAATCCGCATCGGGCAGATCAATCACGCCGGCGACCTTGACGTCTGCCGAAGGCAGCCCGATCCGCTTGATCGAGATCATGTCGCCAGGGCCGACGTGCAGGTTGGCTGCCGTTTGCTGGGCGATGAGCACGCCGTTGGCATCTCCGGCAAGCGGCCGCACTTCCGCCGGGAAGTCCTTCAAATAGCCGCTGTCCAAGGCGATGACTTGCCCCGGTCCCGTGGTCTGCGTTGTCCCTCCCGTCTGCGCCTCAAAACCTGCGACATCGGCGTAGCGGACGCGGTGGACAGTTTTAACCCCTGCGGCGTCACTTAAGGCCTTGCCAACAAGGTCGGGATCGGCTCCTGGGATCACCTGCACCTGCCAATCGATTGGAACGGCCGAGATGGCGCGGGCCGTCATGGAGTTGCCGGCGTTGACGAGGAACAGGCCCACCACAGCAAGAAGCATGACTGCCAGTGCCACGCCCGCAGTCGAGCCGGCGACACGCAGGAAACGGCGGGCGAGTATCCCACGGACCCAGAGAAGATACATCATGCCGCCTCGTTCCTGCGACGACCACTAACAAGCCGTCCATGGTCCATTGTCCAGCGCGTCGCCATCCGGGCGGCCACAGCCTCGTCATGGGTCGCGATGACGAGGGCCACGTCTGTGCCTTCCAATCCTTTGAGAAGGACGTCAAAGAAGAGTTGCGCCGTCACGCTGTCCAACTGCCCTGTCGGCTCGTCCGCCAGAATGAGTTTTGGCCCAATTACAAGCGCGCGGGCCATTGCCACCCGCTGTGCCTGTCCTCCTGACAACTCCTCTGGCAATTTGTCGGCGACCTCGCCAAGGCCAAAGGCGTCAAGTAGCGACATCGCCGTGGCGTTGTCCGCGGGGACTTTGCCGCCCAATATCAGCGGCAATTCGACATTCTGAACCGCTGTGAGCGCTGGGAACAAGCTAGGGGTCTGGAATACGAACCCGATCCAGCGTGGCCTGAGTTCCTCGAACGAACCGAGGCCAGGCCATTCCATAGTGCCCCTTGTCGGCTTGTCCAGTCCGCCAAGGATATGCAGCAGGGTGGACTTGCCGCTGCCGGAGGGTCCAACCAAAGCAATGCGCGCGCCACTGACGATTTCGCAGTCCGCATCGCGCAGCACGGTGACGCGGCCGGCGTTTCCATCGCGGAAGTCTCGGCCGAGCCCCTTGCCAACAACGAGTGTTTCACTCACTGACGATCCTCCCGTCTTTCAGCCTGACGATCCGGTCGGCTCGGTGCGCCAGCGCTTCGCTGTGCGTCGCCAGCAGGGTTGCCAGTCCCGCCTCGCGCCTCGCCTCGAAATGGCCAATGAGCCTGGATTCTGTCTCGCGATCGACCTCGGCGGTGGGTTCATCGGCAACCAGAATGGGAGGGTCGGCGGCCAGGGCCACGGCGAGGCCGGCCCGCGCCGTTTCGCCACCTGAAAGCTGGGTTGAAAATGCCGTTGCACGGTGCGAAAGGCCGACTCCCTCCAGAAGGGCGGCAAGTCGCTTTTCGTCCGGTTTTCCGGCCAGGAGCATCTGGAAGCGAAGGTTCTGTTCGACGGTCAGATGCCCGTACAGGTTCCCAGACTGCAGGAGGATGCCGAAACTGGCGGCGCGGATGCGTGTGCGTTCAGCCTCCGATCGCCGGGTCAGCCGCACCCCGGACACTTCCACGTGGCCGCCATCCGGCTCATCCAGCCCGGTTAGGCAGGATAGAAGCGTGGACTTGCCGCTCCCCGACGGCCCCGTCAATGCAACAATCTCGCCGGCCGAGAGCTGGAAACTGACGCCGCGCAGTGCGGCTGTCTCGTCATCCCCGATGTGGAAGAACCGGTAGAGCTCATGCGCTACAAGGATAGGCATGTCACTTCCACGTGAACGAGTTGGACATCAGCTGCCATTGATCGACATTGTCCGCGCCCTTGGGGGCATAGAGTTCGAGCGTGACCAGCTTGCCATCCTTGAAATAGAGGTAGCGCTCGTTCTCGAGCCGGATTTGCTTGTTGGTGACGGCGTTGGGCTCGGAATTGGATGTGTAGACGATGCGGATGGCTGGACCTGCCGGCAGCTTGACCTCCTTGACCGCGGTGACCTTTACGGCGCGTTCCGCCTTCTCCAGCTCCGGAACAGACGTTGCCTTGGCGCTCTCGACCGTCGGCGCGGTGGCTGCCTTGGACGCGGAGACAACAACGCCGTCGAGCTTATCGATGAAGCTTGCGCCGTCGGCACGATCCGACCGCGCCCAGCCCTCCGGCACCTTCATCGTAAAACCCTGTGAGGATGCGTAGTCGATGAAGACTTGGGAATCAGGGATATCACCGGGCGGATTTTTTTCCGCGGGGACAGCCTTCTCAGCGGCCACGGACTGGGCGCCGATAGCTGGAAAAAATGCCCCCATGGTTCCCAAGGCCATGGCGAGCGTCAAAGTAGGCAGAGTGCGGGTGGTTGAAGAAATACGTTTCATAATTGTTGCGGCCTTTCCAATTGAACAGACAGTGCGTTCAATCTACCGCATCAAACTTACAGCGACGTCGCCGCCCCTATACGGATCGGTAAGCTTCCAGAGGCGGCCTCCGTGCCTGCACAGTTGGCTATTCCGCTGCTGGAAAGCTCACGATGACTGCCAGGCCCGGCCGGCAGTCTTCAAGCGCTATGGTCGCGCCATGCAGATCAGCGATTGCCCTCACAAGGCTTAGTCCTAGACCGCTCCCCGGCGTGGATCGGCTAGTGTCGAGCCGATACAGCCTTTGAAATACCTTTTCGCGCTCTTCGGGGGGAATGCCTGGTCCGTTATCGCTGACCGTTGCGAGAATGCGACCCGGCCGCCGCGCTGTCGATAGCTGGATGACGGTACCTTTGGGACAATGCCGCAGCGCATTTTCTGCCAGATTCGCGAACATCTGGGTTAGAAGTTCCCTATCTCCATGGATTTGGGCACCCCCGGCTTGCAACGCTCCCGACAGCAACTTGCCGTCATCCTCTGCGACATCGGCATAGACCTCGGCTATAGAGCCGATAACGCTGTTTAGGTCCAGGTCTGCAAACCGCGCCTTGCGAGCTCCAGCCTCAATCTGGGCGATACGAAGCAGCGCGTCAAAGGTCGCGTTAATCTCGGCGCTCTCGTCCAGCGCTTCCTCCAATTCGTCCCCAACCGTCTGGCCCAATGCGGTTTTCTCGGATGCTGCGTTCAAAATCATCTGGAGGCGGTTCAAAGGCGTCTTCAGATCATGCGCGATGTTGGCGCTGACCTGTTTCATTCCGTCGACAAGCGCCGACAGGCGGTCGAGCGCGGCGTTCACCTGGCTCGAAACGACGTCGATGTCGTCTCCGTTTCCGACCAAGGGTATACGGGCGCTAAGTCGACCATGCGAGACGTCCACCATCGTTGCGGCAATCCCGTCCAGTCGTCGCTGGACGCGGGAGGCAAGGAGGGCGCCGCCGATCACAGCCAGACCTGTGATGATGAGCGTTCCCCAGCCGAAACTCATGAGGACGATGGTCTCCAGTTCCTCGGTTTCGGACAGGCTGAACGCTATTGTCAGGTTGTTTCCTCCGATCGAGCCGGAATAGGCGCGATATCGGGCATCCGGTGCCACGTCCGGCGTCTGGACGCCGACTATTGAAAATCCCTCAGGGAGCGCGGTCGCGACGAAGTTTCCGGCTAGATGATTACCGTCCGAGCCCGTGAGCGAAAACAGCTGTTCTTTTTTCGTGCTGAGCTTGGAGTGGCTCTCCACCGTGGCAACCAGATCATCCAGATCGTTTGCGCCATAAGTCGCCGCGACGACAGAATAGGTTTCCTTGATGGACTCGTCGAGCCGGTCTGCCAAGTCAACACTCATCAAACGATAAACGATGCCGCCAGAGACGATGAAGGCAAGCACGAACAGGAACGCGAACGTTAAAGCGAGGCGAAAAGGTGTACTCCGAAAAAGTCTGAGGTTATGCATGCAGGCTGTAGCCGGTATGGCGCACCGTATGGATAAGCTGTGTTTCGAAGGGCTTGTCGATTTTGGACCGCAACCGACTGATATGGGTCTCGACCACGCTGGTCTTTGGGTCGAAATGAAAATCCCAGACGCGCTCCAGGAGCATGGTTCTTGTAATCACCCGCCCTTCGCCACGCATGAGGACCTCGAGCAGGCTGAATTCCCGCGGCTGGAGGTCGATCGTCTGACCATGCCGCGTAACACGGCGCATGATCAGGTCCATCTCAAGATCGGCAACCCGCAAGGTGGTTTTCTGTTCCTGGGCTGCCGGTCGGCGACCAAGGGCATTGATACGGGCGAGCAACTCGGAAAAGGCGAATGGCTTGACAAGATAGTCGTCGCCACCAGCCTCGAGTCCTTCGACCCGGTCGTCGACGCCGCCGATGGATGTCAAAAAAATCGCCGGCGTCCGCACACCGGCCGCACGCACCGCCTTGATCATCGACAGGCCGTCCAGGCCGGGAACCATCCTGTCGGCGACAATCACGTCGTAGGCGTCGCGGGTAGCCGCAAAGAGAGCGTCATGCCCGTCAGCCAAAACATCGCAAATGTGGCCTGCTTCGGACAAGCCTTTTGCGATGTATTGGGATGTTTTAAGGTCGTCCTCAACGACTAGAATTCGCATCTTTCTGCCCGCCCCTTCGACATACATTATACCCAAATTTCCTCGATGGTGGCGATTATCGCCACCATCGAGGCCATTATCAAGCTTGCGACGATTTCAGCATATCGAAACAGTTCAACAACTGCGTATCTACTCGGCTTCGATCAGAATATCGTCGATTTCGCCGGCGTTCCTTTTCAGGCTCATGTAAAGGACCAGCGCGGCAATGCAGCCAAGGAAGATCAAGCTTGTTAAGGTGGTGCCGAAGCCCAGGCCACCATATTCAAGCGGTTGCGACAGCAAGTCACCAAAGGAAGCGCCCAATGGCCTTGTCAGGATATACGCTAGCCAGAAGGCGAGGATTCCATTCAGCCTGAAGGCATAGTAGGCCAAGGCGATCAGCGCGATCACACCACCAAACAAGAGGCCGGTGGTCAGATAGCCCATGCTGAACGTTTCAGCGACCAGATCTCCTGCCGCTGTTCCGAGCGAGAAGGTGAAGAGGATAGCCAGCCAGTAGAAGATCTCCCGTTTTGTCGTGTAGATGGTGTGAATCGACAGGGTTCTTTCGCTGGCATACCAGACGGCAAATGTTGCAGCGAGAACGATGCTGAACGCAACCGTCGTCGTTTCCAGGCGGACGCCGAAATTGTCGACGAGATTGTCGGTAACAAGCGTACCGACAACGCTGATGAGCACAACCGCTAGCCAATAGGCCCAAGGGATATAGCGCTTCTGCGCGAACTGGAAGACCAGGGCGACCAACAGGACACCAGTCATGATCAGCGACGTCATCGTCAGCCCAAGGCCAAGGTTGACGGCAAGATAATCCGCCGCGGTTTCTCCCATGGTGACGGCCATGAGTTTGATCAGCCAGAAATCGACGGTGACATCGGGAACTCGGTTTGCGGCCGATTCGACGTATTGGGTGGTTCGGGGAAGCATGGTGATATCCTGTCTTCGAGGCGTTGAAGTTGTCGACTGGATTACTTACCCATGACTTTCATGGCCTGGGCGAAGAAATCGTCGGCGCGCTTGTCGTCGTCCGCGTTGCAGCGCTCGATGCCCTTGGCTTCGAGATCGGAAACCTTTGTCTTGTCTCCTGCATTGAGTTTCGCCGAAGCTTCTGCTGCTCGCAGGTCCTTGAGCGCATCCTCGCAAGGCGTCGAAGCGGCGAATGCAGAAGCGATTGGGCTGGAGGCAGCAATTGCGCAAAAGGTGGCAGCAAGGAGAAGCTTTTTCATGGTGTATTTCCCTATTTTTTGCCGACTTTCGACGGCATTGATAAATCCGGTCAAGGCACAATCCCGCCGGCATCGATACAATAGGGAATGGAGTTCACACAGATCTTTCCAATGCCTTACAATTATGTAAGAAAGTGAGGTGATCGCGAGCCTGAATAATACCATCCTGTACGGCTATTCTGTAAAGGTGACGAATTACATCTTTCGTCTGCGGGAGGACACCGCCGGGCTCCTGACCGACCATGTGGTCGCCAGTCGAACCGGCGCCCAGGCGCCGATTAAGGAGTCAACGCCGTGCTCCGGGAAGGCAAGCGTTTCGCCGTCGAGGACGGTAATACCATGCTCGCGTAGCGCATCCACGAAGGTGTCATGCTCGCGACGTGCTTTGTTGGCCTAGAGGACATCGTCGAAGGACAGCGCCTTGCAATTGCAGGTCGGCGAAGGCACCAGTGTCCCGCCCCGCCATATCCCTTCACCGTAAGTCGGCCGTCCGCTTGTCGTCTTCGATCAGTAGTGTCGAATCCCGCATTTGGTAAAAGTACGTGATCAGGACGAGAACGCCGAGCGTGGCCATACGCTTGGGTCCATTCTTCCGGCATCACCCTCAGAGGCAAACGCCGGACCTTGGCCCAGGCGTTGCATGGGCCCGGCGTCCGCGCGGGTCACATTAGATCTTCAGCGATAAGAGTCTGGATCAAGCCGTCGGTAGCTCGCTTCGATGATCACCGGCCGGTGTCTGCTTGAACGAGATGGAGAGGGCGCTTGCCACGGAGTCGGGCCCGAACGACGACCGTGACGACCGAATGCCGACATGGCAGCCGGGATCAGGAGCACGAGCAGTGACAAGAAGGCGAGGATCGGGACTGCAACCAATGCAAGCGCCGTGGCGATCACGAGCGCGGATACGAGCCAGAAAGTTTCGACCAGTTTGTTCATCGCGATAACTCCGTTGCTGACAATTTAATAGACGTTGGACCTTTCCGGAGAATCTCCTGGGCGATACTGTTTCGTAAGGTCGGGTTGGCTAATCGGCCAGCACCAACGACTATCGATGTGACAGCAGTGCAGAGCGCGATGATGAGAGCTTTGCGGCCGAGCCGAAGTGCGCTCTTTCGTTGTGCGCCTGAGGTCCCCAAGCCGTTCCGGCGGAATCGTGCGAAGAGCCGAGGCGATGCCCAATGTCAACGGCACGATGACCAGGTCATCGAGATAACCGATGATCGGAATGAATTCGGGATCAGATCGATCGGACTGAGCGCGTAGGCGGCGTCGGCCAAAGAGAGTACCTTTGCGACCGTGGCACTTGAGGGTCTCGGCCAGGGAGAGAAAGAGTCATCACGTCCCGCTATGTCCCGTTTGAGGGCCTTTTCGCCCATCCCTTGATGGTCAACGCCCCAGCCGATTGCGCGGCCATGGGTCCATCGTGCCCGCTGAAAGGTCGCCGTTCAAAGTGGACGGGCCGGCATCGAGCCGGCCCGTCCTTCGCTGCTCAAACCTGTTTTCGGCCGCGCTGGCCGCTCGGGGGTAAAGCAGCGGCATTGGCGGCTATGCTCTTACAACGTGCCGATTTCAGGATGGCGGCGATGAGACGATCTTGCGAGACCAATTCCGCAAAATGGCCGGCAACAACAAGGCTATCGGAAGAGGGGGTTGCTCACAATTTACAGATTCGTATGATTTTGCGCCAATTGCCGGCAAAGCCGCATCGGCAAGCGATCTCTCGATGCAGATCAAAGATGCTGGGACCCCTTCGCATACATAGGTTCGAGTCTGACCGCGGAAAGCCTGCGACCCTGTGAATACTGCGATGGACTTCTATTTCCCCGCCGGCTTGCCCAGCTCCGCGCATGTCACGGACAATGCCGTGGTGGACCCGCCCCGCCTCGTCGTCGTTTCCGTGCAGCGAGCAACGGTGTTGTCCTTGCGCAAAAAATAGAGCGTCGCTTGAACCGCCACCGGCGTTACGTGCTCAAGAAGAATCGTTTGGATCACGAAGCCTTCCGAAACATAATCCGAGAGCGTCTTCTCAACGGGTTTCCATTGGTCCAGAATTTGGGCTCGTGCCGAGGCGACATGGTTGGCCGCCCCAAATGCGCCTAGCCCAACCATCAGGATCGTGCGCGCCATCGTTAGGCGACCTGCAAGCATATGAAGACTCCTGTTTTTTGAACCCGCCCAGCGTACACGATAGAGCTTCGCAATGTCCTCTCAAATCGCGTGCCTTGGACTTGGCTTCGTCAAGTTGCCGCGGTTGACCAACTTCATCCGCCTGGAATGCTGCGCTCGGAACGCCGGCCGCATCAAGAATTCGGCGGCGGGCCTGCAGTCATACAAATCCGTAACGGGCGCGCAAGGTGACCAAGAGATTGGCGTCGTAATGTCCATGAAGAAGAGAAGGCATGGTGCTTCTCGATTGTGGAGATTTATATGAAAACGAATTTGATTCTCGCTGGCGCCCTGGTGGCAACTGCGCTGGGTGCAGCAGGCGCTGGAACAGCGCTCGCCAACAGTCATGGCGTGGTGAATGAAATGGCCGAAACTCAGTCCATAATGAGCGCCAAAGTCACGGCGGTTCAGGCTGCGCAGGCGGCGGAAACTAAGGTCAGCGGCAAAGTCGCGTCGGTCGCGTTCGAAGGCGAGAATGGCAAGCCATTCTACCAGGTCGAGGTCGTTACGGCCGACGGTCAGCAACATAGTGTAGCGGTTGATGCCGCTACGGGGGAGGTCACCCAAATGGCGTCCAACCAGGAAGACGAACATTCCGGCCAGAATGGTGACGAGAATGGCCAGGAGAACGGCGGCGAGAACGAAACTGGCGAGAATGCGCAGCAGTAGTTTTCACGTTGCTGATTAGTTGCGGCGCCCATCAAAGGGCGCCGCTTTTTGAGGGGCCCATCCGAAGTGACAGTCAATCTGATCGATCGCCCAGTCTTGGGCGCCCGCCAAGTCCGATCGTCGACCGACACCGTGCGGCGCGGCGAACGCTTTGCAAAAGGATGGCGAGACAGCCGACCAGCAGCAGGGCGCCGCCGAGCAGCGGCGGCAGCGCAAGCAGCTTCACCGCCGCCACGACGGCGGCCACCAGTACCAGCGCCAGCAGCGCCAGATTGCCGTCATCGACGAACATGCCGAAGAATTCCTTGGCCGCAAGACGAATGACGTTCATCGGGCGAGCCCTCCAGTGAGTGTGGGATAGGTGCTGCGCAGCCAGCGCACCATGGCAAAGGACGCCAGCGCGATAATGGCGAAAATGGCGAGCAAAGCGAATTCGGCGCCCGGCCAGTCTGCACCAATGCCTTCGCCGGTCCAGAAGATGCCGAAGCTGGTCAGCATCAGCCCGACCACGAATTTGAGCGCATTCTCCGGCACGCGCGCAAGCGGCCGGTGGACGACCAGGCCAATAAGCATCACCAGGACGAACGCCGCCAGCGCGCCCATGCTGGCGTAAAGCGTCTGCCCGTGTGCTGCGCCGACGGCAATGACGATGAACACGACCTCGACGCCTTCGAGCAACACCGCCTTGAAAGACGCCAGCCCGGCGAGATAGTCGGCACGGCGGTCGTTAGCCTGCCGGCGCAAGACAGCGGTTTCCTCGGAGAAGGCCGCCTCCTCGTCATGCAGGGCAATGACGCCGACGCTGCGCAGGATGGCCTTTCGCAGCCAGCGCATGCCGAACAGGATGAGTAGGACGCCGACGACGAATTGCAGCGTGGTAATCGGTACGAGCGCCAGCAGCGGGCCAAACGCCAATACCAGCGCCGCCAGCAGCGCCAGCGCCAATGCCGCGCCAATCAATGCCGGGCGCCAGCTGCGCGTCACCCCGACCGCGAGCACAATGGTGAAGGCTTCGACGACCTCGACGAAGGACGCCAGAAATGCCGCCGTTATCGTCGAAAGGATGGGGGTTAGACTATGCATCAAGGCTTCCTGTATTGTCTCGTTTGATCATGATCTTTTTGAAAGGTCATTTCTACCTCCCGGATCGTGGTCCAGAACAACTATGCGGTCAGCACCACGCAGCGCTCGGGTGGCAGTGAAAAAGCGAGTGACGCGCCAACCGGCGGCGCTTCGGGCCAGTCGAGCCGCACGCGCTGCGGCCCCAGATCAACCGCCAGTCGCCAGCATCGGCCCTGGAAGGCGCTCGACAGAACCCTGCCTTGCAAGCGGTTGTCGGGATAGGCGTCGGCTGGGCGCGCATCCTCGGGACGAATGACCAGCATGCCGGCGCCGGAACGGGCACCCGGCGTGCGCACTGTTTCGGCGTCGCTGTCGGCGATCTTGAAGCGTTCGTCACGGACCTGCCCGCGAACGATCGAAAAGCCGCCGATGAAGCTGGCCACGAAGGAATCGGCCGGCGTTTCGTATATTGCGCGCGGCGTATCGAACTGGACGATTTCGCCCGCCCGCATGATGGCGATGCGGTCGGAGACGGCCATCGCCTCCGCCTGGTCATGCGTTACATAGACAACGGTGATGGCCTCTCGGCGCACCAGATCCATCATCTCGATGCGCATGTCCTCGCGCAATGCCGCGTCGAGATTGCTGAGCGGCTCGTCGAACAGCATCAGCGCCGGGCGGGCGGCAAGGCAACGCGCGATGGCGACGCGCTGCTGCTGGCCGCCGGACAATTCAGGAGGATAGCGATCCCGGTAGGGGGAAAGACGGGTGACGTCGAGCGCGTGGTTCAGCCGCTGGGCGATGTCGTGATCCGAAAGCCGCTGCGCCTTGAGGCCGAAGGCCAGATTGTTGGCGACCGTCATGTGCGGCCACAGCGCGTAGTCCTGGAAGACCATGCCGATCCGCCGCTTTTCAGCTGGTATGACCGACCTTTCGCTCCACACGACACGTCCGTCCAGCGTGATCAGTCCCTTTTCGGGCTCGACTAGCCCGGCAATAATGCGCAGAAGCGTGGTCTTGCCGGACCCGCTGGCGCCGAGCAGGGACACCACTTCGCCGGCGTCGATCTTGAGGTCAAGGTTGGCCAGAACAGCGCGCCCTCCGAGCGACTTGCAAATACCGGCGCAATGCAGGGAGGCGGTCATGACAGGCCCCCCGCTCTCGCGATCTGACTGCTGCCCGCATCGACATGCCCGGCACTTCGGCGCGGTTTGACGAACCGTTGAAGCGGGTACCAGACCAGTGCCACGCCGATACCCGCCGCCGCCATGGCGACCAGCGCAATGGCGGATGCCAGGCCGTCCCGGTCGTGGCTGAACAGTTTCAAAATGAGCGTCGGCGCCGGCGGGCCGCTCTGGGGAATGAGCATCTGCGAAATCGGCAGTTCGAACACGGTGCGGATGAACGTCAGCAGGAAGGCCGTCACCACGCTCAGCAGGACCAGCGGCAAGGTTATTGCCAGCAATCGCCGGATTGTCCCGACGCCATGCAGACGTGCCGCATCCGTCAGGCTCGGCGCCAACTGGCCGATGGCCGAAAGGATCACCACCAGACAATAGGGAAGTGCGGCCGCGACATAACCCATCACCAGAAGCGAGCCATCGCCGTAATGGGGAAACGGCCAGTCGCGGAAACCCGGCAGGCGGTTCCAGACAAGGATATAGCCGAAGCCGAGCACTATGCCCGGTATCGCCACCGCACCCAGCGACAGGCCAACCACGGCGGTGCGCAGGACCGGGCTCGCGCGGTCGAGCTGCGCCGACAACAGCAGGGCAAGCGCACTGGCGATGACCGCCCTCATCCCGCCGCACCGGCGGGCTACAGCTCGCGCCAACAAGCGGATCTTGCGGTAGGGGCCGGTGGCGCACTGGGTACGCTCGCGCGCTATGTTATTTCGGTCCTGGCGCTGCCGATCGGGGGCCAACTGCCTTGGTGCACGATCATCATCAATATCACGGGATCGCTTCTAATCGGCTTCTTTCGGAACGCTGACTTGGCCAACGATCGATTCCAGTATGGTGTTGGTCGGTCTCCTTTTGGCCAAGACCCGGCCGGCCTATTGGGCGGAACCGGACGTCGTGTGAGAGCAGCCGGGAAGGGCTTTCTTTGATTAGGCTGGGCACGCCTCGAGGATGGAAATAGGTCCTTGGGTCTGAATCACTCGTTCAAGGCGCAGCCCAGCGGCGTCGAACAAGTTTGCATATTGGGCCTGCGTTCTCTCCAGGCCGCCAGTGACGGCGAGCATGACCACGTCGATACCCTTGATCTGGTTCGGTTCGTCACCCGGCGGCACGAGCGTCTCGGCCACAAGCACCTTCCCATTCGGCAGCATTGCCTTGCGGCAATTTTGCAAGATCACCGCGGCACGCCCTTCATCCCAATCGTGAATGACCTTCTTGATGACATACACGTCACCAGCGGGAACGCTCTCAAAGAAATCACCGGCGACAAATTCGGTCCGCGGCAGGTTGCCCCCGGCACCCTGGCGTGCTGCCGCGACGCCCGAAGGCAGATCGAAAAGTACGCCGCTCAAATGTAGGTTGCGGGCCAGAATCGCCGAGAGAAGCTGGCCATGCCCGCCGCCAACGTCGACGACGCACGTGAACGGCTTGAAGTCATAAGCTTCGGCAACGGCCTCGTTGCTGCCTTGGCTCAGGGCGACCATGGCACGCTGAAACAAGGCAGCCTGCTCCGGGTGTTCCGACAGCCAGTCAAACCTTGGGCTCCCGAACACCTTGTCGAAGGCTGGCTTTCCGGTGCGGACAGAATGCAGGAGCTGCTCGAAGGCAAGATAGGCCTCGCTGTTGATCATGCGGACGAAGTCACGGGGACCCGGCCGATCGGAGCGCAGCACGGCACCAACCTCCGTCAACTCGAAATGACGAGGCAGTACCTCCCTAAAGACCCCTTCAGGCGCGAGAAGTCGCATTACACGATAAAGTGCGTCAGCATCTGACTGAGTGGCAGCAGCTAGTTCATCCACCGATTGCTCGTTGACAGCAAGGAGATCGGGGATGCCGAGTTCGATAATGACGCGCAGCGCCTGTGACACGGCGAATCCGAATCCTAGCCTCATGATCTGTTGTGATGGGTTGAGCATGACATTCCTCCGATATGCGCGGAAGTTTAGCAGGCTCTCAATGATGAGTCCTGCATGCCCTGCTTGAATGCCGGGTAGCCCCTAGGTCGCTCTGGGCGGGACTCTAGGAGAGTTTCGAGTTGAGCGTCGTCCATCGTTGCGAGATGGGCATCAATGGCTTCGATGCAGTCGCCAAGCGCGGCTAGCAATTTGGCTGCGTTGTTTTGCATGTTTTTCATTACTGCCGGATTGATCTCGCCGGCATTGGAATGTCGGTCTGTATTCCTACAGTGTCCGCTGACCAGTCTCGCATCTCAGGGGAAGCATCACCGGATTTCAATATTGACACCGCCAGCGCAGCTATATCTGCGGGCGGTTTTGGCTTGGCAGTCGTAAACGTGAAATAGCCGGCCACGATGGCGCAAATATCGAAATGATCGGTGGAACGAATCGTATTGTCGTTAGCGCTGTTGTGCGCCAGCGCACGGATGTACCGTTTTTTGAAAGTTCGTCCTCATCAATAAGTTCAGTCATTCCACTTCGCCCCCGCGTCGATAGAACATTAATAGGATGGTTGCCTACATTAGTTAAAATGCGGGTAAGGCCGACCTGGCCTCTGCCCTCAGTGAGTCCATTTTCGCAAAAGACGGCTCGCATCCAAGTCGATCATCCGTTCGAGCGGGATATCAAAATACCAGACGGCCACTGTGATAGAGACGATGGCAATAATCATCGGATAGAACGGGTCGAAGACAAAGTTGAGCGGGTGTCGCCTAATTTTTTTTAGACGCCTGCGCTCCCTGCCGTATTGAAAATCTTCGCTCAAAGCTTCGTTTGCCACGCTGCCAACCGTTACCGTATCGTAAGTGGCAGCAGGTTAAATAATTCTATCAGGTGTGGCTAATATAATCTGCGAGGAATACTACAGGGGGCAGTATGGTCAGCTCGGTTGCCCGTGGCGACCAGCGAAGGCTTCCCAGCAGGGCGGGCGCTTTCATCGCTGCCTCGAGCTCCGCAACTGCCGTTTCCAAGGCCGGGGCGCAAGGCAGTGCTGTTGCGGATCACTCGCGATGATAATAACCGCTTGGCCTCGCTGCCTGTCGGCCCGGGGTTGCGGTTCGTTTTTCCGGTCGGCGATCTGAAACACCCGAGGCTGCCGTCGGGAAGGTGGGGCGTCGGAACACTTTAGCCATCAATCGTGCTCCCACGGCGTCCGCCCGCAGTCGATCTTCAACGTAAAGTGTGGTTGTGTGCCGGCCAAGGGATCGGTCAAACCTTACGGTTTTGTATAGCGCCGGCAATCTCGCCTCAAACCATCCCGTATATGTCTTGTACCGTTGGAACTGTGGCGATGATGTCCGCCCCCACTCGACGGCCCACAGCTTCGGTTCCAAAGGTGGAATTTTGTTCGATGGTCCGCCACGCAAGGGAGGTCAAAAGCCATGGCACTGAACCGACGCGAATTGATGCTTTTCGGCGCCGGAGGACTGGTCTCCACTGGCTTCTCGACCGGAATCGCCGTCCCCGCGCGACTATCCAGAGTGCCCTCCGCTTACCAGCAAGGCTGGCTATATCCAGTGGATGCGGAAGAACCGGGGTGAGACGGCTAATTTCCTGGGGCAGCGCTGGGACTCGAACAAGTGACAGTTCTTAAAGACGGGGGCGATCGCCGCGCCACAAACAGATCTACGGCCAGTTCATGGTGACGGTCGACATGAAGACCGGCGCCCCGATGGGCGGCACGCCGGAGGGCGCCCAGATGATGTAGACGATGGGAGCACTGGCACTGAAATACCGGCTGCCGGTGGCGCACTGCGGCTATTCAAAATTCGCCACCGACTGCGAACAGCTTGTCGGCTGGTACAAATACGCCGGCGGGCTGCCATTCGACGATTTCAAGGAGGCCATGGCGGCGATCCGCGAGGAGGGGCCTCAGGGCCATTTCCTCGGCACCCAGCACACGCTCGAACATTTCGGTCGGCCTTCTTCATGCCCACCATCATGGACTTCAATTCGTTCGAACAATGGAAGGCTGAAGGGGCAAAGGACCACGACACGCGCGGCCGCGAAAAAGCGCGCAACATGCTCGCGGATTATGAAGAGCCGAAGCTCGAAGAGGGTATCGCGGAGGGGCTGACGGATTTCATTGCGCGGCGCGAGGAGGCGCTGCCGAACAGCGTCAGTTGACGCGACGCACGAACAACGAACGGGAACAAAAAAAGGGAGAAAAAAATGACGCTCTTCAGAAGCAATGGCGACCGCGTGCCGGGCGCTATCGAGGCAATGGCGAGAGAGACACGTGCAGGCCGCATGGATCGGCGCGAATTCCTGGCGCTGGCCAGCGCCTTCGGCGCCTCGACGGCTTTCGCCTATGGCATGATCGGCCTTGCCGCCCCGACAAAAGCCCTGGCCGACGAACCGAAAAAGGGTGGAACGCTGCATGTCGCGA